>DPRT01000025.1:0-2287 GCA_003538615.1 Holophagaceae bacterium
GACCTGGGCAGCACCTTCGGCGGCGGGCCCCTGGCCTGCGCCGCCCTGCTGGCCACGGTGGACGTGATCGAATCGGAACGCTTGATGGGGCGGGCTTCCGAAGCCGCTGTGCGGCTTCGGAAGGAATTGAAAGGATCGGTCGTCGAGGCTGTCCAGGGCGAAGGGCTGCTCCTCGGCCTCCGCACGTCCCACGCCGCCGCCCTCAAGAAGCACCTCATGGCGCAGCACATCCTCCTGGGCGGCTCCGGCGATCCCCAGGTGCTGCGCCTCATGCCGCCCCTCAACGTCAGCGACGCGGCCCTCACCGCCCTCATCACCGCCATCCAATCTTTTGTGCCGGAGCCCACATGAAGCACTTCACCCGCATCTCCGACCTGGGGCCCGAGGGGGTCGAGAGGATCCTCAAGGTGGCCGCCGCCTGGAAGAAGGAACGCCCCGGCGCCATCTTCGCAGACCGCATCCTGGGCATGGTCTTCTTCAACCCCAGCCTGCGCACCCGGGCCAGCTTCGAGGCCGCCATGCTGCGCCACGGCGGCCACGCCATCGTGCTGGAAGTGGGCGCGGGCACCTGGAAGCTGGAGGACCGCGACGGCGCCGTGATGGACTCGGACCGCGCCGAGCATGTGCGCGAGGGCGTGCCCGTGCTGGGCCGCTACGCGGACGCCCTGGCCGTGCGGACCTTCTCCCACGGTGATGGCGACGACATCGACGAACTGGATCCCGTCATCAACGCCTTCCGGCGCTTCTCCACCGTGCCCGTGCTGAGCATGGAGAGCGCCCGGGAGCATCCCCACCAGGGTCTGGCGGACCTCCTCACCATCCAGGAGGCCCATGGCACCACCAAGGTGCCCGTGACCCTCACCTGGGCGCCCCACATGAAGCCCCTGCCCAAGGCCGTGCCCAACTCCTTCCTGCTGACGGCCGCGGCCTGCGGCGCCGAGATCCGCGTGGCCCATCCCAAGGGCTACGAGCTTTCACCGGAGGTGCGCGCCGAAGCCGAAAAATACGCGGCCGCCACCGGCGGGAAGGTCATCTACACCACGGACCAGGACGCCGCCCTGGAGGGCAGCGCCGCCGTCTACGCCAAGGCCTGGGGGCCCTCCACCAGCTCCGGCCTGGAGGCCGCGCCCATGGCGGAGCTCGGCGCCTGGATGCCCACCGCCGCCCACATGGAGAAGGCCGCGAAGGAGGCCATCTTCACCCACTGCCTGCCCGTGCGCCGGAACCTCGAAGTCCACGACAGCGTCCTCGACGGCCCCTGGAGCCGCGTGGTGGACGAGGCCGAGAACCGCTTCCACGTGCAGCGGGCCACCATCCACCACGTGCTGAACGCCTGATCCCCGCCCAATTCCGGAGTATCCCATGCCGCTCTCCCCCAATCCCTACGCCGCCCTCAAGGAAGCCTCCCTCTACGTCCGTCTGTTCCGGGGCAAGACCTTCGTCGTGAAGGTGGGCGGCGAGGTCATCGCCGAGCCCAAGCTGCGCAAGGCCCTCTGCGAGCAGATCGCCCTGCTCTGGTCCTTCTCCATCAAGGTGGTGGTGGTGCATGGCGGCGGCGCCGAGCTGGACGCGGTCTGCGAGGCCATGCAGATCCCCATCCAGAAGGTGGCCGGGCGGCGCGTGACGAGCCCCGAGGTGCTGGACGCCGCCAAGATGGTGTTCGCGGGTCAGGTGCACATGGATCTCCTCGCCGACCTCCAGGCCGCGGGCGTGCCCGCCGTGGGGCTCACGGGGCTGGATGCCGGGCTGGTGAAGGCCCACAGGCGCCCGCCCGTGGCGGTGGTGGCCGATGGCGCCACGGAGCCCCAGCTGGTGGACTACGGCCTGGTGGGCGACATCGACGCCGTGGATCCCCACGTGCTGAGCCACCTGCTGGACGGTGGCTTCCTGCCGGTGGTGGCTCCCCTCTCCGGCGGCGCGGATGGCGCCATCTACAACACCAACGCCGATACCATCGCCGCCAGCCTGGCCGCGGCCCTTCACGCCGAGAAGCTCTTCTTCCTGCTGTCCGTGCCGGGCCTGTTGAAGGACGTGGCCAAGTCGTCCTCGCTGATCCCCCACGCCACCCTGGAGGAACTCGCCGCCTTCGAAACCAGGGGCATCATCAGCGGCGGCATGCGGCCCAAGGTGGCGGCGGTGAAGGCGGCCCTCCAGGGCGGTGTGCCCAGCGCCCACCTGGTGAGCGGCCTCGCGCCGGATGCCCTGCTGGCGGAAATCTTCACCAACGAAGGCAGCGGCACGATGATCGTGGCCGCCCAGCCCACGGCGGTGGCCGGATGAGCCCCGC
>DPRT01000025.1:2414-3369 GCA_003538615.1 Holophagaceae bacterium
GTGGCCCTCAGCGCCGAGGAGGAAACGGGCGGCCAGGGCATCGCCACCCTCCTGGATCAGCTGGGCCCCCTCGATGCCGCCGTGGTGGGCGAACCCACGGGTCTGCGCATCTGCGCCGCCCAGCGGGGCCTGCTGGTGCTGAAGTGCACGGCCCGGGGCCAGAGCGGCCACGTGGCCCACGCCCAGATGCTGGGTGCCGAGAACGCCATCCACAAGGCCGCCCGGGACATCGCCAAGATCGCCGCCATGGACTTCCCCGCCCACCCCCTGCTGGGCTCCCAGAAGGCCCAGGTCACCCAGATCAGCGGCGGCCTGCGGCGCAACCAGGTGCCGGATGCCTGCGAGTTCTTCATCGACCTGCGCACGGGCCCCGACCAGGACCACGATGCCCTCTGCGCTGACTTCCAGCGGCAGCTGGAGAGCGAGGTCGTCATCCACTCCAAGCGGTACCTGCCCAAGGGCACGGATCCCAACCACGCCATCGTCCGCGCGGCCCTCCAGGCCGCGGGCAAGGCGGGTCCCGTGGGCTCGGGCACCACCTCGGACTGGGCCTTCCTGGGCGGCATCCCCGCGGTGAAGGCGGGCCCCGGGGACACCTTCCGCAGCCACCGGCCCAATGAGTACCTGACCCTTCCGGAACTCGAGGCGGGCGCGGCCTTCTATGCCAAGCTCGTCCCGGCCTTCTTCAAGATGCAGGTGCAACCATGAGGCCTGACCCTAGATCCCGGACGGCGCCTGCGCCGGCTGGGGAAGCCACCACCCTCTGGGCCAAGGATGTCCCCCTGGACGCCGCCATCCACCGCTTCACCGTGGGCGAGGATCCCGAAACGGATCTGGCCCTGCTGGCCTGGGACGCCCTGGGCAGCGCCGCCCACGCCCGCATGCTGGCCGCCACGGGGCTCATTCCCGAGGCGGACGCCGTCTCGCTGGTGCGGGGCCTCCGGCGCATCGCCAA
>DPRT01000025.1:3453-4192 GCA_003538615.1 Holophagaceae bacterium
GGCCTGCTGGAGGAACTGGAGGCCCTGCAGGGTGTCTACGGCCGCCTGGACCGCTGCCCGCTGGGATCCGCCGCAGGCTTCGGCGTGCCCCTGCCCATCGACCGGGAGCTCACCGCGAAGCTGCTGGGCTTTTCGAAGGTCCAGCGCAGCCCCATCGACGTGCAGAACAGCCGGGGCCGCCACGAGACGGCCGTGCTCCAGTGGACCGCCTCCGTGGGCGGCGTGCTGGAGAAGTTCCTGTGGGACGTGTCCCTCTACAGCACCGAGGAGTTCGGCTTCCTCCAGCTGCCGGATGCCTTCACCACGGGCTCCAGCATCATGCCCCAGAAAAAGAACCCGGATGTGGTGGAGCTGGCCCGGGGCCGCTGCCGGGAGCTGCGCGGCGCCGCGGGCATGCTGGAGCAGATCGCCTCGGGCCTGCCCTCCAGCTACCACCGGGACTTCCAGCTGCTGAAGCGGCCCCTCATCACGGCCCTGCGGCACGCCGACGACCTCTTCGCCGTGCTGAAGCCCCTGCTGCCGGCCCTCCAGGTGAAGGCCGAGGCCACCGCCGCCGCCTCCAGCGACGAGCTCTACGCCGCCCACCAGGCCTACGTCTTCGTGCAGGGCGGCATGCCCTTCCGCGAGGCCTACCGCAAGGTGGCCCAGCAGATCCAGGAGGGCACCTTCGCCCCGGACCGCGCCGCCCTCACCGCCACCCACCTGGGCGGCGCCGGCAACCTGGCCCTGGACGCCCTCG
>DPRT01000025.1:4207-6128 GCA_003538615.1 Holophagaceae bacterium
TCCGGCGGTCTCGACACCTCCTTCTGCGTGCTCTACCTCAAGGAGCAGGGCTACGACGTGGCCACGGTGACGGTGAACACCGGCGGCTTCTCGCCCGAGGAACTGGCCCGCATCGAAGCGGCCTCACCGAAGCTGGGCGCCATCAGCCACACCACGGTGGACGCCCGGGCTGGCCTCTTCGATGGCTACCTGCGCTACCTGGTCTACGGCAACGTGCTGCGGGGGCAGATGTATCCGCTGTCCGTGTCCGCGGAGCGGGTGTGCCAGGCCCGGGCCGTGGCGGAGCTGGCCAAATCCATGGGCGCCNNGTGGCCTTCCGCGCCCTGGCGCCGGACCTCCAGATCCTCACCCCCATCCGCGACCTGGGCCTCTCCCGGGCCGAGGAGATGGCCTACTGCGCCGAGCGGGGCATGCTGTTCCCGGAGAAGACCAAGGACTACTCCATCAACGAGGGCATGTGGGGCACCAGCGTGGGCGGCCGGGAGACCCTGGATCCCTGGACCTCCCTGCCCGAGGGGGCCTTTCCGGGCGGCGCCATCGGCACCCTGAAGCCGAAATCCCTGGTGATCAGCTTCGATCAGGGCGTGCCCGTGGCCCTGGACGGCAACGCCATGGATCCCGTCACCCTCGTCGCCCAGCTCAACGCCATCGGCCGGCCCTACGGCATCGGCCGGGGCGTCCACCTGGGGGACACCATCCTGGGCATCAAGGGCCGCGTGGGCTTCGAGGCCCCGGCGGCGCACCTGCTCATCGGCGCCCACCGGGAGCTGGAGAAGCTGGTGCTCAGCGGCAAGCAGCTCTTCTGGAAGGAGAGCCTGGGGAACCTCTACGGATCCCTGCTCCATGAGGGCCACTTCTTCGATCCCCTGGCCCGCGACCTGGAGGCCTTCCTCCAGTCCAGCCAGGACCGCGTCTGCGGCGAAGTGCGCCTCACCCTGCACCCCCGGGCCTTCGTCGTGGAGGGCGTGCAGTCCCCCTATTCGCTGATGGACCCCCGCATCGCCACCTACGGCGAAGCCAACAAGCTCTGGACCGGCGCCGANNCGCCAAGAACTACAAAAGCATTCCTGTCTCTTCGCGCCTTTGCGCCTTTGCGTTGAATCTTCTGGGGAAATCCATGATGCGCATCCACGTCGACAAGCTCGCCTCGGTCACCCGCAACCTGCGGCTGGGCCGCACGCTCACGCTCTCCCCGGAGATCCTCCTGGAGGAGGGCTCGGTCATCGCCTGCCGCGTGCGGGGCGAGAAGACCACGTACAACCAGCTGGAGGACCCCCACGGGCGCATGAGCACCCTCCATGACGGGGACATCCTCGTGGGCGCCCTGGGCCATCGCAACGCCCTCCAGGGCTACGAGGGCGTCATGCCCACGGCCCTGAAGCCCGGCGACACGGTGAACCTGCTCAACATGGGCGGCGTGATCGGCCAGTGCCTCTCGCACAATCCCGATGTGGGCAAGCCCTTCGATCTGGAAGTGCTGGGCCAGGTGCTGGTCTTCCCCGAGTTCCAGTCCCGGGCGGGCCAGCCCGCCCACATNNGCCTGCAAGCTCACGGGGGTCTCGCTCATGCGCGACGCGCTGGCCATGCGCGACTACGGCGCGGAAGTGGCCCTGGACTTCACGGACGCGGGCATCGTGTGCACGGACGCCGGCAGCGCCGCAGGCGTGTCCCGCATCATCTTCTCGGAGCTGGCGGCCCATGGCGTGGACGTCATCGTGGCCGAGACCGGGGACGGCATCATGGGCGAATACGGCGTGCAGGCGATCCTCGAGGACGCCGATCTGAAGGCCCTGAGCGGCGCGTTCATCCTCTGCGCCAACGACCCCGTGGGCGCCGCCGGCGGGGTGGCCAACCTGAAGGCCGCCTTCGGCATCCAGGCGGACCTCATCGCCGGGCCCGCCACGGACAACCGCGTGGGCGA
>DPRT01000082.1:0-3967 GCA_003538615.1 Holophagaceae bacterium
TTGACGAAGAGGTAGAGGTGGTTGCGGTCGCGGAAGCTGAGGTCCGGCGGCGACACGAAGCCCCGCAGGCGCCAGGGGGGCTCGCCGTTCACGAAGGGCACCAGGCGCGTCAGCTTCTCGCCGAGCAGCGGCCCCAGCCGCTGGCCCGCGTCCTCCACGGGCGGCAGCACCAGGGGCGCGCCGCGATCCGGGCGGAGGGTCCAGTGCACACCGGGCGAGCTGAGGGCCAACCGCGCCACGGCCCCCCAGAGCTGGGCGTGCTCGGTGTCCGTGGACTTCAGGAACCGCCGCCGCGCCGGCAGCTGGGCGAAGAGGTCGCGCACCGTCACGGTGGTGCCGCGGCTGCGCGAGACGGGAAGCACCTCCTTGATGACGCCGAACTCGCAGCGCAGACGGTGGCCCGCGCCGTCGCTTTCCGCGCTGGTGAGGTCGAAGCGGCTCACGCTGGCGATGCTGGGCAGNNTCCTTCAGCACCGAGCTGGGGCGCTCGACGACCTCGCCCGCCGCGATCTGGTTCGCGACCTGGTCCGGGAGGATGCGGATCTTCGCCATGGCCTAGACGCTAGCAGCTATCCCCGCTCAGGTCAGGGCGGTCACGGTTCCCTTGGACTCGGCTTCCGAGGGCTTCACCCGGAGGGCCAGGTGGCCCAGGTAGGCCAGCAGGAACAGCCCGGCGCTGAGGCCATGGGCCCAGGCCAGGCCCGTGCGCCAGGCGGGCTCCGTCACCACCTGGATGCCATAGCCCGACAACACCATGGGCGCGATGAGGAAAGCAGCGCCCAGGCCAGTGCGGCGCCCCTCGGGGCCTTTCCTCAGCCGGGCCTGCAGGTGCCCTTTCACCATCACACCCAGGGCGAAGACCAGCAGGGGGGCCGTGAGGACGTGGAGGTGCTGGGCCGCCGGCAGCCAGGGGTGGGGCTCCGGCCCGAATTCGCCCGCGCGCTGGCCGAACCAGCGCAGCAGCCCATCCATCACGCCGGTCCCCGCGGTGAGCAGGGCCGCGAGGTGCAGGCTCCAGCGCTCCAGGGGGCTCACTTCGCCTCCCGGTAGAGCACCTGGTGGAGGGCCAGGCAGCGGCGGGCCGCGTCCGTCATGGCGTGGGCCGTGAGCGTGGCGCCGGACAGGGGCCGGATGGCCCCCTTGAGGCTGAGCTGCGGATCCAGGGCTTTGCCCTCGAACTGCTTCACCCAGGCCTCCTTCGCCAGGTATTCGGCGGGTTCGCGGAAGGCCACCGCCTCCACGCGGAGGACGCGGCCCTCCGGCGAGACGGCCACCAGCAGCGTTTCATTCAGGGTGCGGACCCGGTGGGTGTCGAAGAAGCCGACGCCCACCAGGGTCCCGTTCCTGCGGGCCTCGTAGGCCACGGTCCAGCGTCCCGGCACCTCCACCCCGGCCAGGCCCTTCACTCGGCCCGCCTGGGCTTCGCTGAGCACGAACTCCTTCCGGGCCAGCTGCGCGCCCGGAAAGGCCAGGGCCAGGGCCTCCTGCGTGGTGGGCAGGGCCGCGAAGAGCGGCAAGGACAGGGCGAGGAGGACCGGGACGCGGATCATGACCGGCTCAGAAGTAGTAGCCGAGGGCCAGGCTCACCTGGTCCCGGCCCGTGCGGGCGCGGTTCTCGGCCTTGGTGAGGTCCAGCTTCACGGCCACCTGGGGAATGGGCTTGTAGGCCACGCCCGCGGTGATCAGGGTCTGGTCGTTGGCGAGGTCCGCCACCACACCGGCCACCACGTCCTGCTGCGTGTTCAGGCGCTCCCAGCGGACGTAGGGGATCAGGGCCTGCTTGGAACCGGTGAGGCCCAGCACGTCGTAGCCCGCTTCCAGGTAGCCGCCCCACTGCTGGGTGCCCAGCTTCTTGACGGCGCTGGTGGCGGCCAGGCCGGTGAGGCCGTTCTCGGAATTGGTCATGCGGGTGTAGAGGCCGCGCAGCTGGAGCCCGCGGGCCCTGTACTCCGCATGGGCTTCCACCAGGGTGGTGCGGATGGGCTCGCCGCTGTCCGACTGGTTGCTGTTGCCCGTGTAGGCGCCCAGGCCGAAGGTCGTCCCGGGGATGGGGCTCCAGTCCAGGCGGCCGGTGAGGGCCAGGCTTTCGGCCAGGGCCTTGGAGCCGTTCTGGCGGCCCGAGCGGATGCCCGTGGCGCCGAACTTGGAGGCGTTCAGGCCGTTGATCAGGTAGGCCCGGTAGGTGAAGTGGCCGGGCAGCTCGCCGTGGACGCCCACGCCGTTCTCGCGCCAGGTGGTGGGGATGATGGTGCCTTCCACGCCGGGCCGCTTGGCGCCGAGGTAGGTGGGGGGCTCGTGCAGCTCGTTCACGAAGCCCAGGGGCACCAGCACCATGCCGGCGCGGACGTTGAAGGCCGGGTTGAGCAGGAAGTCCAGGTAGGCGAACTCCACGGCCACTTCGCCGGCGCTGCCCGTGGCGGTCTTGGCGTGCTCGAACTCGATCTCCGTGTTGAACACGATGCGCTCGTCGAACTTGTAGCCCACGTAGAGGATCTGGCGGACGAAGTCGATGGTGTTGGCCTTGGGGCTGTAGGTCCCGTTCTGCAGCTTCGAATCGAAGTTCTCGTAGAGCATCTCGCCGTAGCCGCCGATGCTCAGGCCGCCCTTGGAGCCGTAGACCTTGGAGGCCGCGGGGGCCATGCCGAAGTGGCCGGTCTCGCCCGCCACGGGCATGGCCGTGCCGGTCTTCTGGGCTTCCAGCTCCTGGGACATGGCGTTCAGGCGGCGCTCCAGCTCGGCGATGCGCTGGTCCGCGTCCGGCTTCTCCTGGGCGAAGGCGGGCGCCGCCAACAGCGCGAGCATCAGGGGGGTGAGCAGGGATTTCATCGGGACTCCCGGGAAAGCAGGGTGGGGTGGAGGGCGCGGAAGGCCCGGGTCATCCGGAGGCTTCCATCGTTGAGAAGAAAGACCGCGGCGGCGCCGTGGCGCTCGGCCCAGGCCGGGCCCGCCTCGGGGCCCATCACGTAGAGGGCGGTGGACAGGAGATCAGCCTCAAGCCCTTCGGCGGCCACCACGGCGACGCTGCCCCAGGCCGGGCAGGGCTGGCCGCTGCGGGGATCCAGGATGTGCCGGCCCCGCTCCGAAGTACCGCTGCTGGCCAGGGAGGCATTCCGCAGCCGAAGGGTCAGCCGGGGACGCTGGCGGTCCAGGGGATCGGCCACCGAGACCGGCACAGCCCTGCCCCAGGCCAGCAGCTGGCCTCCGAGATCAAGCAGCCCCGCGGGCGTACCCGCCGCGGCCTTCATGCGGTCGAGGGCGTGGCCCTTGAGGAAGGCGCCTTCCTCCACCCCGGCCTCCGGATGGGCCAGGCGGGCGGTCCCCGCCACCGGATCCAGTTCCAGGAGGGCCGCGCTGGAAGCCAGGCGGGCCTCGGCCAGGGCCTGAGGACCCGGGATCTTTCCCCCTTGGCGAAGGCCCCAGGCCCGGACCAGGGCCATCAGGGCCGGATCAAAGGCACCCCCGGTGCGATGGCTCCAGGCTTTCACATGGCCCAGAAGGGCGATCCATTCCTGATCCAGCGCCACGGGCCGGCCACCGGCGGCATTCAAGCGGCTCCAGGCGGAGGCGGGATCCCAGGTGGAGCAGGCCGTCTCGAGCCGGATCGCCTCGGCCAGGGCGGCTTCGGAGGCCCGGCGCAGATCCCCGGCCCCCTCCAGGTGCAGGCTCAGCTCGGTTCCCATGGCCAGGACCCTCCGGTCCAGGCCCGGCACAACCGCCTCGCCGCCCAGGAGGGCGGGAACGAGGAGGAGGGTGGCCACCGGTGTCATCACAAGAATGAGTCTCAATAAGAAACAAACCAATCTCAAGATCAAATTTGAGATGAATTCTCAAAAAGTGACCTTCGTCACGGCCCTGGTCACACTGGACCCATGGCCCTCCGAACCCTGTCCTCCCGGATCCTGGCGCCCGCCCTGGCCCTCCTTCCCGCCCTGGTCCAGGCCGCGCCGCCCAGGATCCAGGCCCCGGA
>DPRT01000082.1:4013-4138 GCA_003538615.1 Holophagaceae bacterium
CCGGAGCCGGATTCCGCCATCGGCCACCACCGCGGCTGGGCGGAGCTGCTCGTCGTCCACGAGCTGGGCCACATGCACCACCTGCTGCGTCCGGCCCGGAAGCAGAACCTGTGGCAGCGCTGGAC
>DPRT01000082.1:4147-4439 GCA_003538615.1 Holophagaceae bacterium
TACGCCACCCTCATCGAGGGCAGGCTCACGGGCAGCGGCCGCCCCCACAGCGCCCTCCGCGCCTCGGTGCTGCGCCAGTGGGCCCTGGAAGGCAAGCTCCCCACCTACGAGGCCCTCAGCGGCACGGGCGGCTTCCTCGGCGGCAGCATGGCCTACCTGGGGGGCAGCGCCTACCTGGAATGGCTGGAAGCCAAGGCCGCGGATCCCAAGATCTTCCAGACCCTCTGGACGCGGCTGGCGGGCAAGCGCACGTTCGAGGCGGCCTTCAAGGCCACCTTCGGCTTCGGCCCCA
>DPRT01000173.1:0-6949 GCA_003538615.1 Holophagaceae bacterium
ATCAGACCCGAAGGCCTTCATGGCCGCCGCCCGAGGAGTACGCCGGTGTCCAGCCTTTCTTTCGACGCTTCCCGCGATCACCGCATCACCCGCGAGGAGGCTGCCAGCCTCGTCCAGGCCTTCCAGTCCCACGCGGCAGCGGGCGAGCACCGTGCCTCCGCCTTCAACCGCAGCGCCTTCGACCAGCTACTCGCCCAGCCCGGCGCCGCCGGCATCCGCATCTACCGCGCCTGCCACCGGGATGGGTCGCCCACGATGGTGATGGTGGCGGTGGATGCGAAGGGGGTGGATATCGATTCCCCTGAAGCTACCTTTGTCCAGAACTCACACGATTGCCCACCCTTCTGCGTCGGGTCGTGTCTCTCGACAACCGACTGAGCCCGGCAGCCATCGTGGCCTCAACGTCCACCTATCATTGGATCATGGTCGGTTTGATCGATCCGTCGATATTGGCGCCCATGCTTGCCTTTGCCTGGAGCAGGTTCAAGGCCGGGTACCAACAACCGCGCTGGATCCGAACGTTTCTCTGGACCCAGGTCTTCGACGTGGCCCAAGGTTCCGTTTTCATCCTTTTGGCCCTTTCCCACCGGAATAATCAGTGGTTTCGACACCTGTCGCAGCCCCTTGTCTTCTTTGGGTTCCTCTGGACGATGTTCCAGATGGCCCCGGCTTCACGAGGCCGCCGCCTTCTCTACGGAGCTTGTCTGTCGGCTGGCCTGGTAGCGGCGGTGGTAGGCACCGCGTTGGACGGCATGAAATGGCGCAACTCGGTATTCACTTCCACCATGTGTCTGGTGTACCTCGGATTGGTCACGCGTGAATTGCGGGCCATCTTTGAATCCAACGAGGGCACCCACCTGACCAGCCTGCCCGCATTCTGGGTGCTGGCCGCCCTGTTGGTGTACAGCTCGGGCACATTGATCTTTAACGCGAGCTCGAACTACTTTCTCCGGACGCTTCCCCCTCACCTGCTCCCAATTCCCTGGGTGGTCGTAGGCATCCTCCACGCCATCCATGAAGTCATGCGAGCCAAGGTATTTCTATGTCCGAAGCCCACCTCGTCCTGATCTTCGTCCTCGCCACGATGACCGTGGTGATGATGGCTTGGCTCACGCTCTTCAGCGTGGTGTCGGCGAAGTCCCGCATCATCCGGGAGCAGCGCAAAGCGCTGGCGGCGGAGCAGCGTCTGCGGCGGGCCCAGGAGACCTTCACGGACAATGCCCACCACGAACTGAAGACACCGCTTCAGATCATCTCCGGCAACCTGCACCTGCTGCGCCTGCTGGAACCCGGCCCCGAAGAGGAGAAGGTGCTTGCCCGCGCCGAGTCCGCCACCCAGCGCCTGGAAGGGTTGGTCCATGACCTGTTGGAATTCACCGCCCTCCGCCAGGGGAGCCTGGAGATCCATCCGGATTTCCTCGATCTGGGCGCCCATCTCAAGGTCCTGATCTCCGGCTACGAAGCCACCACCCGAGCCAAGGGACTGGCCCTCCACGTGGACCTGGCTCCCCCCTCCGTGCCCGTCCTCTGCGACTGGCCCCGGCTGCGGCGGGCCCTGGCCGCCCTCCTGGACAATGCCATCCGGTTCACCCGCGAGGGCTCTGTCCAGGTCCAGGTGAAGACCCGCCGCGAGGGAGGCCGAAGCCACTTGAGGATCGACATCACCGACACCGGCCAGGGGCTCCCGGAAGTCTGGTCCCACCTGCTGGAGCCCTTTGAACAGGAGCTGGGCCACCCCCAGCACGTTCCCAGCGGGCTGGGCATCGGCCTGCCCCTGGCTGCCGGCCTGCTGAGGTCCATGGGCGGCCGCATGGGCCTCCAGCCCCTTGCCATGGGCACCCAGGCCTGGCTGGAAATCGCCCTCGAGGAAGGGGAGGAGGCTACAGCCTGAAGCTTCCCGCCAGCGCCCGCAGGCCTTCGGCCACCTGGGCCAAGTCCTCCGAAGTCCTGGCGATCTCCTTCACTGTGGCGGCCAGTTCGTGGGTGGCGGTGGCGTTCTGGGCCAGCCCCTGGCTGGTCTGGTCCATCATGCGCGTCACTTCGGCGCTGGTGCTCGCCTGGCCCCGGGCGAAGGTTCCGATTTGCGAGACGCGGCTGGCCACAGCCTGGATGCGCTCCCGGATGGCCTCCAGGCTCTGCATGGTGCCCTGGACGCTGGTGACGCCACCGGAAACGGCCTCCTGCGCCCTCTGGATCAATTCTTCAATCTCCTTCGCGGAGGTGCGGCTGCGCTCGGCCAGCTTGCGGACCTCCTCCGCCACCACGGCAAAGCCCTTGCCCATGGAGCCGGCCTTGGCGGCCTCGATGGCGGCGTTGAGACTGAGCAGGTTGGTCTGCCGGGCGATCTCCTGGATGACGCGCACCGCCTGGACGATCTGGGCCGTGGCGCTCTGGATGTCACCCATGCCCTGCACGGCGGCCTCCCCGGCCTGGGCGCTCCGGACCGTTTCGGACACCGCGATCCCGCCTTCCCGGCCCCCCTCTTCGCTGTGCTTCGCCACGAGCCCTGCTTCCTCGGAGAGCCCTGCCATGGCCATGGCCACACGCTCACCGGCCTGTTTCAGTTCCTCGCTCACCCGGGCGATCTCATCCACGGCCCGGGCCATCTCCTCGGAACTGGCGGCCAGCTCGGTGCTTCCGGAGGCCACCCGGCTGGCGAAGCTGGAGACCTCACCCACCCGGCCGCGCAGGCCGGCATTGTAGGCATTGAAGGCCCTGGCCGCTTCGCCGATCTCGTCGGAGGAGTCGATCTCGATCTTGCGGGTGAGATCACTGTTCCGCAGGCCGTCCACCAGCTCCGCCAGGGGCCGCGACATGCGCCGCGCCAGGTTACGCACCACGAGGAAGAGGATGGCGGACAATCCCACCAGGCCGCCCAGGATGGACCAGGTGTACCGCCGCGCCTGGGCCTGGAGGTCGTCCACATAGACGCCCGTGCCGATGTTCCAACCCCAGGGTTCGAAAGTCTTCACATAATTCATCTTCGGAAAGGCGCCGGTGGCGCCAGGCTTGGCGAACCAGAGCTGAAGGTAGCCGCCTTCGGGCTGCCGCCCCAGCTGGCTCAGGAGGACGTAAATGCGAGAGCCCTGCTTGTCCGTGAAATCCCCCACCGGCTGCCCCTCCATTTCGGGACGGATGGGAACAGTGACGATGCGGGGCTCGTGGGTGAATACGTAGAAATAGTTTCCCCCCGCATAGCGGATGGCCTTGATCTGGGCCACGGCGCGGCGCTGGGCCTCCTCGCGGGGCACGGCGCCGGAGGCCGCCTCGGCCTCATGGGCGGCGAGAATCCCCATGGCGGTTTCCGTCAGGCTCCGGATCTCCACCTTCCGGGCATCCAGAAATCCCCGCTCCACCGCTGGGACCAGCAGGAGCCAGGAGGCCAGGAACACGATCAGCAGGGGCCCGAGGCCCACCAGCAGGATCTTTCCTGCCAGAGAGTGGGGTTTCATCCGATTGAGCAGCGACGGCATGGCAGCACCCCGATCATGAGCCTGGAATCTTTCCACCTCCATCGGAGGCAGGGCAGGCCGGCTCAATTCCTGGAAGCGCCCGGAACCTCCACCCGGTCGCCTAAAGAGCCTCGCTTTGCGATATATCTAGAGGGTCCACCGGAGCCCCCATGTCCGTCCGCGCCCTCCTGGCCAGCCTGTTGCTCGTCCCCGGCCTGCTGGGCCAGGACGGCCGCCAGCTCACCCTCGAATCCATCGCCCATCCCACGAAGCGCGTGGCCTATGCGGGCACGCCTTCCACGCGCCTGGACTGGCTGCCCGACGGGGCCCTGGTGCAGACGAAGCGTGAAGGGGACCAGGTGGCCCTCCTGCGCGTGGACCCCCTCACCTGGGAGGCGAAACCCCTTCTCGAAGCGGGCCCCCTGCAGGCGGCCCTGGTGGCGGCCGGGGCCCCGGAATCCGCGGCCAGGGCCGCCCTGGGACGCGGGGGCTTCGTCTGGAACGAGGCCCGCAGCGCGTTCCTGCTGGACGTGGCCGGGGATCTCTTCCTGGTGGACGTGAAGGCCGCCAGGGCCAGGCGCCTCGCGGGCGGCAAACCGGACGAGCCCACCTTCAGCCCCGATGGCACCCAGGTGGCCTATCTGCGCGGCAACGACCTCTACCGGGTGGACCTCGCCACGGCCCAGGAGACCCGCCTCACCCGCGGCGGCAGCGAGACCGTGTTCAATGGCCGGCTGGACTGGGTCTACCAGGAGGAGGTCTACGGCCGCGGCAGCTTCCGCGCCTTCTGGTGGGCGCCGGATTCCAAGCGCCTGGCCTTCCTCAGCCTGGACGAGACCAGGGTGCCGGTCCACACGCTCATGGACGACCGCTTCCAGCCCCAGAAGGCCCTCTCCGCCCGCTACCCCAAGGCGGGCGATCCCAACCCCATCGCCCGGCTGGGCATCGTGGACCTCGCCGGGATGACGGCCTGGATGGACGAGCCCTACCCGGGCCAGGAGACCCTCATCGTCCAGGTGGGCTGGGATCCCCAAGGCCGCCTGCTGGCGGCCCACCAGGATCGCGTCCAGAGCTGGCTGGATCTGCGCCGCTACGAAGGCGCCGCCTCCCGCCTGCTCATCCGCGAAAGCGGAAAGGCCTGGCAGGAACGGCTGCCCCTGCCCCGCTTCCTGCCGGACGGCGGGTTCCTCTGGGAATCCGGACGCACGGGCCGCCACCACGTCTACCGCTACGGGAAGGACGCCCGCCTGATCGGCGCCATCACCGCCGGGGACTGGGATGTGCGGCAGGTGCACGGCGTGGACGTCCGCAGCCGCAGCCTCTACTTCGACGCCACGGAGCGCAGTCCCATCGGCCAGGACGCCTACCGCATCGGCCTCGACGGGAAGGGCCTGGCACGGCTGACGGAGCGCCCCGGGACCCACCGCGTCCGCTTCAACGCCGCCTTCACGGCCTTCCTGGACACCTGGAGCGACATCCAGACCCCGCCTCAGCAGGCCCTGCATGATGGCCAGGGGAAATTGCTGCGCCTCATCGATGCCAATCCCAGCGAGAAGCTGAAGGCCCTGAAGCTCGGCAAGGTGAGCTTCCAACAGGTGAAGACCCGGGACGGCTTCCCCATGGAGACCCTGCTGGTGCTGCCCGTGGACTTCGATCCCGCGAAGACATACCCGGTCTTCCAGTACATCTACGGCGGGCCCGCCTCCCCCATGGTGCGCAATGCCTGGAGTCGGGACATGCTCTGGTTCCAGTTCCTGGCCCAGCAGGGCATCGCCACCTGGATCTGCGATAACCGCAGCGCCTCGGGCAAGGGCCTGGCCAGCGCCCAGGGCATCCATCGCAACCTGGGTGCCCAGGAACTCCAGGACCTGCTGGACGGACACCTCTGGCTGAAGCAGCAGGGGTGGGCGGACATGGACCGCCTCTGCCTGGACGGCTGGAGCTACGGCGGCTTCATGACCACCTACGCCCTCACCCACAGCAAGGCATGGAAGCTGGGCATCGCCGGGGCGCCCGTGGTGGACTGGAGCCTCTACGACAGCATCTACACCGAGCGCTACATGGGCCTGCCCGCGGACAACAAGGCCGGCTACGAATCCAGCTCCGTGCTGAAGGCCGCCAAGGATCTCTCCGGCCGCCTGCTGCTGCTGCACGGCACCCTGGACGACAACGTGCACCCGCAGAACAGCATCATGCTCATCGACGCCCTCCAGAAGGCCGGGCACCCCGTCCAGATCGTGCCCCTCCCGGGATCGGACCACAGCCCCCGGGCGCCCCAGCACCACTGGGCGCGCCATCAGGCCATGTGGGACTTCATCTCGAAGTACCTCTGATCAGGCTTCCGCCTTGCGCGGCGCCACGAAGCGGTCGTAGAGGAGCATCAGCACCGTGGAGGCGCCGCCGATGGCGGCCAGCGTGAACCACATCAGGCCGGGGCGGTGGGACTGCTTCAGGAAGGTCTCCACCAGGAAGCCGCTGAGGTAGCCCGCCACCAGGGCTCCGATGGCCACCGGAAGGAAGGCGAAGCCCATGTAGGTGCCGACCTGGTCCTTCGGGGCCAGATCGGCCACGTACTCGTAGAACCGGGGAGCGTGCATGGCCTCTCCCACGGCGCAGATGCACATGGCGACCAGGGTGGCGCCCAGGGTCGGAATGGCCCCGAGCATCAGCCATCCCAAGGTGGCCAGGGCGAATCCGGTGGACATGGCGACGATGGGCCGCACCTGCTTGGTGAGCGCCGCCACGGGCACCGTGAGCACGATGATGGCCGTGGCGTAGACCGTCTCGATGAGCTCGAACCGCTCGAAGCGGAGGACATCCCGGAGGTAGAAGGGCAGGCTGTAGAAGATCTGCCAGAACATGATCCAGAAGCCCGAGAAGATCACCAGGAAGGCCATGAAGCGCAGGTTGGCGAAGACGAGGGCCATGTCCTTCAGCACCTGGGAGACGCTGCGGAGGGGGGCATCCTCTGGCCTGCCCTCGGGTTCCCGGAAGAAGACCAGGGTGCCCAGGAGGTTGAAGACCGAGGTGGCCGAAGACATCACCAGCACGTACTCGATGCCGAGGCCCTCCCGCACCTGCAGGCCCAGGAGCGGCCCAAGGGCGCCGCCCAGGTTGACCAGGGTGTAGTAGATGGAATATCCCAGGGACTTCGTGTCCGGCGTGGTGGTCCGGGCCACGGTCCCCACCACGCAGGGCTTGATGAGGGATCCGCCGATGGCCGTCAGCAGCAGCGCCCCGATGATGTAGGGCGTGGTGCCCACGGAGGCCACGAGGTCGCGCCCCATGGGCAGGCCCGCGAGGCCGATGGCGAAGTAGCCCAGGCTGAAGATGGAGAAGCAGGCGATGAGGCTGCGCCGGAAGCCGTAGCGGTCCACCAGGGGCCCGGCGAGCGTGGGCAGGAAGAAGACCGCGAACCCGTAGAGGCCCACCAGGGTACTGCCGGTCCGCCCCAGGCCGACCTTCTCCACCAGGTAGACGGCCAGGACGGCCTTGGA
>DPRT01000173.1:7062-7956 GCA_003538615.1 Holophagaceae bacterium
TCCGTGTCCGGCGTCACCGTGCGCGGCTTGGGGTTCATGACCTCCTTCACCGCGGTCTTGGACAGCAGGTAGTGCACTTCCCACGTGTCCAGGGAGGTGGCCTTCCCGGGGGTGTAGTCCTTGATCATGCGCTCGGTGATGAGGCCGGTGAAGCGGCCGCCCACCATGACGGGGAGGCGGCGGACCCCCTTCTCCTTCATGAGGTGGATGGCCTCGATGATCGACGCATCCTGATCGATGGTGATGGGGTTCTTGGTCATCCACTTGTCGACAGTGGTCATCGGGATCTCCTCACATGCCCAGGAAGGCTTTCTTGATGTGGTCGTTGTTGAGCAGCTCTTCGCCCCGTCCCGTCAGCACCACCCGGCCTGTTTCCATGACATAGGCGCGGTGGGCAATGCGGAGGGACTGGTAGACATTCTGCTCCACCAGAAGGATGGTAACGCCCTCCTTGTTGATGCCGGTGATGATGTCGAAGATGTTCTTCACCAGCAGGGGCGACAGGCCCAGGGAGGGCTCGTCCAGCAGCAGCACCTTGGGGTTGGCCATGAGGCCCCGGGCGATGGCCAGCATCTGCTGCTCGCCGCCGGACATGGTCCCGCCCAGCTGCTTCTGCCGCTCCTCGAGGCGGGGGAACAGCTGGAACACCCAGTCGATGTTCTTCTGGCGGTCCGCCCGGGTGGCCTTGACGTAGGACCCCATGCGGAGGTTCTCCATCACGGTCATCTCGGGAAAGATGCGCCGGCCCTCGGGCACCTGCACCAGTCCGGCCTCGACCACGTGATGCGGCTGCATCCTGCCGAGATCCTTGCCATCGAAGGTGATGGTTCCGGACGTGGGCTTGACCAGGCGGGAGATGTTCTTGAGGGTGGTGGACTTCCCGGCCCCGTTGGC
>DPRT01000209.1:0-4412 GCA_003538615.1 Holophagaceae bacterium
GGCCTCGCGGCGTCGTGGAAGACGGTGTGGGTGGCCTTCTTGTAGTCCTCGGGCCGGGCCTCGTTGATGTTCATGAACACCTGGGGGTTGCGGTCCATGAGGGGGAACCAGGTGCTCTGGACCTGCACCATGACGCGGTGGCCCTTCCGGAAGGTGTGGAAGACATCGTTCATGGACCAGGCCACGCGGGTGGGCTGGCCGGGGAGGAAGGGGGCGGGCGTTTCGAGGCTGTCGCGGAACTTGCCGCGCATGACCTCGCCGCGCACCAGCTGCTGGTAGCCGCCCATGGGGTTGGGGGTGCGGTCCCAGGGATTGCCCCTTTCCTTGAAATCCGGGTTCCGGAAGGCATCGGGATAGACGTCGATGAGCTTCACCACCCAGTCGGCGTCCGTGCCCGTGGTGGCCACGAAGAGCTCGGGCTTCAGGGGCCCGGCGAGGGTGAGGTCCTCGGCCAGGGGCTCCGTCTGGAACACCAGCACGTCCGGGCGCCGCCCGGCGAAACGCTGATCGGCGGTCATGTACTCCTTGGGCATGCCGATGGCCACCTGCTCGATGAAGGGCACGGGCTTGGCGGGGTCGGAGGGGAAGGCGTCGGCGCCGCCGTCCGCCGGGGGCGGTGTGAAGGCGAGGCGGCCCCCGGGCTGGAAGTAGACCTTGGCCTGGGTGGCGGTGCGGGGCGGCCAGGCATCGAGCTTGTGCCAGCGGTTGACGCCGGTCTCGAAGACCGTGGCCCTGGCCAGGGCGGGGTCCTTCAGGCCCTTCAGGTGGTGGAGGAAGAAGGGGAGCAGGACCTCGGTCTGGAACCAGTCGGAGGTGGCGGCGCCGAACTGCACGGGGCCCAGGTGGTCGCCCTGGCTGCGTTCCCAGCCCCCGTGGAACCAGGGGCCCATGACCAGGCGGCTGTCCGTGCCGGGGCTCTGGCGATCCAGGGTCTGGAAGACCTGGAGGGCGCCATAGAGGTTCTCGGCGTCGAACCAGCCCCCCACGGTGAGCACGGCGGGCTTCACGGCCCGGAGCCGGGGCCGCAGGTTCCGGGCCTGCCAGAAGGCGTCGTAGTTCGGGTGGTCCAGCATCTCGTTCCAGAAGGCCACGTCCTTCGTGAAGGCCCGGGTGGCGGCGGTGGAGCCCAGGCGCAGGAACCATTCGTAGCCGTCGGAGGTGCCGTGGTCCAGGGACTTGGGCCAGGNNACGGCCTTGAGGGCCGGATGGCCGCTGAGCAGGCCCACGGCCGAGTAGAACCCGGGGTAGCTGATGCCCCACTGGCCCACCTTCCCGTTGTTCCCCGCCACGTGCTTCACCAGCCAGTCCAGGGTGTCGTAGGTGTCCGTGCTCTCATCCACGGCGGCGCCGCTGGCGGCGCGCTGGGGGCGCATGTTCACGAACTCGCCCTCGGACATCATGCGACCCCGCACGTCCTGGTAGACGAAGATGAAGCCCTCCTGCTGGAAGGGGGCCGAGGGCCCCAGCTGCTCCGGGAAGGCCTCGGCGCCGTAGGGGTACACGCTGTAGGGCGTGCGCTGGAGGAGGATGGGATAGGTCCGGCTGGTGTCCCTGGGCGTGTAGATGGCGGTGAAGAGCTTCACGCCATCCCGCATGGGGACCCGCACCTCGCGCTTGGTGTAGTGATCCCGTACGGCCGAGGCCGGGGCGGCGGCTTCCTGGGTCGGAGCGGCGCCCCCGGCCAGGAAGAGGACCGGCATGAGCGCGGCACGCAGGGCGCGGATCAAGGTCATGGGAACTCCGGGGGCGAGGCATCATGATACGCGGCATAGGTGCTTCCGGGAGGATTCCTGTTCCTGCAGCATTAAGGCTCGACGGGGGGAGGCCCTTTTGCTGAACTGGAGGGTGCTCTTCGGAGCGTTCCGTCTTCTGGGGTTTCCGACCATGTCCCGTCCGACCTTCCGCCAGCCCGCCGAGTGGGACCGTCACAGCGCCTGCTGGCTGGCCTGGCCCAGCCACGGCCACCTCTGGCAGGAGAACCTGGCCCCGGCCCAGGCGGAGTGGGCGGCCCTCGGCCGGGCCATCGCGGAGGACGGCGGCGAGGCCCTGGACATCCTGGTGCAGGACGCCGCCGCCGAAGCGGAGGCCCGGGCGGCCCTGGCTCCGGTCCTCGGCCAGGCGCGCTTCCACCGGGTGCCCGTGGGCGACATCTGGCTGCGGGATACGGCGCCCATCTTCGTGAAGGATGAGGGCGGGGCCCTGCACGCGGCCTGCTTCGGCTTCAACGGCTGGGGCCGGAAGTACCTGCTGCCGGACGATGACCGGGTGGCGGGACGCGTGGCCGCCCTGAGCGGATGCGCCCGGCGCGACCACGCCTGGATCCTCGAAGGCGGCTCCGTGGAGGTGGACGGCGAGGGCACGGTGCTCACCACCCGCCAGTGCCTGCTCAACCCCAACCGCAATCCCGGCCTGGACCAGGCGGAGATCGAAGCGGCCCTGGCAGACGGGCTCGGCGCCGAGAAGGTGCTGTGGCTGGACGAGGGCCTGCTCAACGACCACACGGATGGCCACATCGACACCCTGGCGCGCTTCGTGGCGCCGGGCTTGGTGGTCTGCATGCAGGCGGCGGATCCCGCCGATCCCAACGCCGCCACCCTGGACCGCCTGGCCGCGGACCTGGCCGCCATGACCGACGCGAAGGGACGGAAGCTCCAGGTGGTGCGCATCCCCTCGCCGGGCCTGGTGGCAAACGAGGAGGGCGAACTCCTGCCCGCCAGCTACGTGAACTTCTACATCGGCAACCGCAGCGTGGTGGTGCCCACCTACGGCACGGCCTTCGATGAGCCGGCCGTGGCCGCCCTCGCCCGGCTCTTCCCCGGCCATCGCACCGTGGGGCGCTCCGCCCGCGCCATCCTCAGCGGAGGCGGCGCCTTCCATTGCATCACCCAGCAGCAGCCGGAGGTCCGATGAGCGCGTCCCGCCCTGAACCCCGCATCATCCGCGTCGCCGCCACCCAGTGCGCCTTCACGGCCAGCCTCGAGGAGAACGTGGCCCGGGTGGAGGCCCTCGTGCGCCAGGCCGCGGCCCAGGGCGCGAACGTGATCCTGCCTTCCGAGCTGTTCGAGGGGCCCTACTTCTGCCGCGAGGAGAAGGACGAGTTCTTCGACTGGGCCAAGCCGCTGGAGGGCCACCCCACCATCGCCCGCTTCCAGGCGCTGGCGAAGGAGCTGGGCGTGGTGATCCCCGTCTCCTTCTTCGAGAAGGACGGCCCCCACCACTACAACAGCCTGGCCATGGTGGACGCGGACGGGGCGCTGCTCGGCGTCTACCGCAAGAGCCACATCCCCGACGGCCCCGGCTACGAGGAGAAGTTCTACTTCCGACCCGGCAACACGGGCTTCAAGGTCTGGGATACCCGTTTCGGCCGCATCGGCGTGGGCATCTGCTGGGACCAGTGGTACCCCGAGTGCGCCCGGGCCATGATGCTCATGGGCGCTGAGATCCTCATGTACCCCACGGCCATCGGCACCGAGCCGGAGAACCCCGGCCTCGACACCAAGGACCTCTGGCAGCGGGCCATGATCGGCCATGCCGTGTCCAACGTGGTGCCCGTCCTCGCCTCCAACCGCATCGGCACCGAAGGGGGCCAGACCTTCTACGGCCACTCCTTCATCTCGGACCACCGCGGCGACAAGGTGGCGGAACTGGGCCGCGCCGCCACTGGCGTGATCACGGCGGACCTCGATCTGGATGAGATCCGCCGCAACCGCGCCTCCTTCGGCTTCTTCCGGGACCGGCGCCCGGATCTGTACGGGCTGCTGACGGAGCCCTGACCTCCGGCGACCCTATACCTTGAACTGCCCCACCACGTGGCTCTGGTTGTCGGCCACACCCGCCAGATCGGCGGCGGTGCGGGCGACCTCGGCCACGGCGCGGGCCATCTCCCGGGTGGCGGTGGCGTTGTGGGCCACCCGGTCCAGGTTGATGTCCACCTGCTCGGCCACCTCGGCGCTGGTGCGGGCCTGCTCGTCGGCGGCGGCGCCCACCTCGAGGATCATGGCCGCCAGGCCCTGGATGTTCGAATCGATGGTGCCGAGGGCGTTCACCGTATCGGAGACCATCTGGGCGCCCTGATCCACGGAGGCGTTGCTGCGCTCGATGAGCTCGCCGATCTCCCGGGCCGCGGCGCCGCTGCGCTCCGCGAGCTTGCGGACCTCCTCGGCCACCACGGCGAAGCCCTTGCCCATGGCTCCGGCCTTGGCGGCCTCGATGGCGGCGTTGAGCGACAGCAGGTTGGTCTGCCGGGCGATGTCCTGGATGAGGCGCACGGCCGTGACCATGCCGGACGCGGCGGTGCGGATCTCCTCCATGGCCTTGGCGCTTTCGGCGCCTGCCTGGGCGCCGCGGGTGACGGCGGCCACGGCGGTTTCGGATTCCCTCTGGGAGCGCTGGATGGTCCGGGAGACCTGCTC
>DPRT01000209.1:4568-6494 GCA_003538615.1 Holophagaceae bacterium
AGGGGCTGGGACAGGTCCAGGCCCCGGTCCCACAGGCCCGCGGCGTGCAGCTTCTGGACATCCATCCAGGTGTCGCGGAGGTTGAAGAAGGCGTAGCCCGCCATGGGCAACAACAGCATCAACAGGAGTTTCCCCCGCACACTCAGGCGATCGAACAGCGACATGGAAACTCCTGGCGAGACGCACTCGCTCCATCCTTCCCTATTCGGGCAATCCAGGCGGGGGCTGAAATTCAACTAAACAGGGCCAGGGTGGCGTCGAGGGTCCGGAGCACGGACAGCACATGGAAGGGTTCCACCGCCAGGTGGTCCACGGCTCCGGCGGCAATGGCCCGGTTGCGCTTCAGATTGGCCTCTTCCTCGCTGCTGGCCACCAGGACGGGCAAGGGGCAGGCCTCCTCCTGGACCAGGCGGCGGCAGTACTCCAGCGCCGTGCCCGCACGGATCCGCTGGTGGATCACGATCAGCTTCACGCGGCCCCAGCCATCCTCTCCGGCCCCCAGGTCCAGGAGGGTCGGCTTCAGGGGGCTCCGGCCGGGATCCAGGGCGGCGATGCCGAATTTCCGCCCCACGGCCTCGGCCATCCGGGCGGGGAAGGCCTCGCCCTCGGCCAGCACCAGGACCAAGGGGTCCTTGTCCACCAGCAGGTGGGGCCGGATGGCGGCCTTGAGGGGATCCGCCTTGCCGGGGATCCGGGCGGCCTCCAGGCCGCCGGGGCTGAAGCGGGTGCGGTCCCGCAGGGCCTGCTGGTGCTGGGCCTCCCGGAGCCACTGCCGGTACCGGGATACCTGCAGGGGGTCCGCGGATTCCTGAATGCGCAGGCCCCAGAGGCCCTCGCCGAAGTAGGCGACGCGCACGGACAGGGCCAGGCCGTCCCCCACCGCCGCGCGCAGCTCGACCACGGAGGTGGCATTGAGGCGCAGCATGTCGCCCAGAATCCGCGTGCCTTCCGGTGGCGCCAGTTCCAGCCCGTCCTCCCCGAAGGCCAGGGCCCGGCCGTCCTTTACGTCGTTGTGCTGGTCGGAGAAGGCACAGGGGATGGGGCGGTCCGGCACGAAGTCCGCGAGGCGGTGGGTATCCAGGGCCCTGAGCAGGCGCGGCAGGCCGAAGTGGCAGGCTTCCACCTGGTGGAGGTGGCCATGCCCGGCGAATTCCACCACGGCCTCGTAGGGCAGCCCCCGGTCCAGCAGGGTCAGGGTGAGCCGTGATCCGGCCTTCAGGCGCCACTGCCCCCGCTCCAGATCCGACACCCCCAGGACAATGCGGTCCGGGGTCTCGGCCAGCAGGCGGAATTCGCCCTTGAAGGCGCCGAAGGCCAGCTGCACGACACCTTCGGCCTCGCACAGGCGCTGGAACGCCATGCGGATGGCCTCAGGATCTTCCTTGTTGGGATTGCGGGAACCCATGCCTGTCTATCGGATATTCCCGCCAGGACTCAAGCCTCGCCCAGTATCCCAGCCACCGCGGTGTAGGGGTCCAGGGTCCGGCTGGCGATGGCCTGGATGGCGGCCTCGATGCGGGCGGGTCCCGCCTGGGCGCGGGCCTGTCGAAGCACGGCCTCGGCCAGGAGGGCATCAAAGCGCAGCCGGGCCCGCTCCCGGGCCTTCCGCGCCAGCCCGCCGTGGGCACGGAGCCAGGCGCCGTGCTCCCGCACGGCCACCAGCAGCTCCGCCACGCCCCCGCCCTGCTGGGCCACGGTGCGGAGTACCGGCGGATCCCAGGGCCGGGCGGGGGCCAGGGACTTCATGGCCTCCAGCTCCCGTTCCACCTGGTCGGCGCCATCGCGGTCCGCCTTGTTGATCACGAAGAGGTCCGCCACCTCCATGATGCCGGCCTTGATGGCCTGGATCTCGTCGCCCATGCCCGGCACCAGCACCACGCAGCAGGTCTGGACGCAGGCCACCACGTCCACCTCGTCCTGGCCCAC
>DPRT01000036.1 GCA_003538615.1 Holophagaceae bacterium
ACCGGGGACCCTCTGATTAAGAGTCAGATGCTCTAACCAGCTGAGCTAAGGGACCACGAGCAAAAGAAAGTCTACCAGAGGCCGACAGGAACGCAAGAGCCGGTTCTGCGCCGGTTCCTAGAGGGTGGGCATCCTCATGGCGTCCCGCACATCGGCCATGGTTTCCGCGGCCACGGCCCGGGCCCGGGCGCTGCCCTCCCGGAGCACGGCCTCGATGGCCTGGGGCTGGGCCAGGTGGGCCTCGATCTTCTCCCGGACCGGCTCGATGCGCCGGATCATGGCCTCGGCCACCCGCTTCTTGCAGTCGAAGCAGCCGATGCCCGCCCGGCGGCACTCGGTGTTCACCAGCTCCACCGTGGCATCGTCGCTGAAGAGCTTGTGGAACTCGAAGACGGGGCAGATGTCCGGGTTGCCGGGATCGGTCTTGCGGAGGCGGGCCGGATCCGAGGCCATCTGGCGGGTGCACTTCTCCAGGATGTCGGCGTTGCTATCCCGCAGGTAGATGCAGTTGCCATAGCTCTTGGACATCTTCCGGCCGTCCAGGCCCGGCACCTTGGGCGTCTTGGTGAGCACGGCCTCGGGCTCGGGGAAGACCTCCCGCTGGTAGAGGAAGTTGAAGCGGCGCACCACCTCGCGGGCCAGTTCCAGGTGGAAGAGCTGATCTTCGCCCACGGGCACCCGGTTGGCCTTGTAGATGATGATGTCGGCGGTCTGGAGCAGGGGATAACCCAGGAAGCCGTAGCTGCCGAGATCCGCCACCGCGTTCTGGAGCTTCTCCTTGTAGGTGGGCACCCGCTCCAGCCAGGAGAGGGGCGTGACCATGGAGAGCAGCAGGTGCAGCTCGGCGTGCTCCTTCACCAGGCTCTGCACGAAGAGGGTGGCCTTCTGCGGATCCAGGCCGGCGGCCAGATAGGTGGCCGTCAGCTCCAGCGTGGCGGGCCAGACTTCGGCCACGGACTCGTACTTCGAGGTCAGCGCGTGCCAGTCCGCGATCATGTAGAAGGCTTCACCCTGGCCCTGCAGGTGCGTGAAGTTGTCCAGCGCGCCCACCAGGTGGCCGATGTGCTGGGAGCCCGAAGGCTGGATGCCGGAGAGGATGCGGGGCTGCATGGATCAGGCTCCGAGGAAGAACTGGGCGATGAACTTGATGCCCTCGATGATGACTTTGAAGACAGGACTGAGCACGATTCCCAGCACCCCGGTGAGGGCAAGCACGATGAGGGCGCCGCCCATCCAGGGCTGGATGCGGTCGAACTTCGGGAGCCAGCGCCAGGGCAGCATGCCCCGCAGGATGCCGGCCCCGTCCAGAGGGCCCATGGGCAGGAGGTTGAAGAGCGCCAGCCCGATGTTGATGATGACCAGCCGGCCGGTGAGGGCCAGAGCCAGGGTCATGCCGGAGCCCAGCTCCAGGGCCTGAAGGCTTTCCACCTTCCAGGACAGCAGCGCATAGAGAAACAAGTTGAGCTCATGGGGCTTCGGCACGGCCACCATCTTGACGAGGGCCATCAGCACCGCGGTGAACAGGACCGCCAACGCCAGGTTCGAGGCCGGGCCCGCGGCGGACACGATGGCCAGCCCGCCCCGCTGGGTGAAGCGGCGGGTGAGGTGCCGGGGGTCCACGGGCACGGGCTTGGCCCAGCCGATGAAGGGGAAGCCGGTGGCCATGCCCAGGAGCGGAAACACGAAGGTGCCCAGGGGATCCATGTGGGCCAGGGGATTCAGCGTCATGCGCCCCAGGCGCGCCGCCGTGTCGTCCTCCAGCCAGTAGGCCATGGAGGCGTGGCTGGCCTCATGGACGCTCAGGCTGAAGAGCAGGGCCACATAGCTGACGAGGATGGTGGGGATGGAGATGCTGTCGAACACCCGGACTCCGGCAATCCTCCAGTCTAGCGGGTGGGCCTCCGGGGCGGAGGCCGCGGATCCGAAGGTGCCCAACCTAAGGCCCTGCAGGGTCCGTCCGATGAAGGGGGAAGCCCTGCTGCGTCCAGCGGATGGGCCTTCCAGGAGCCGGCATGTATCTCAAGCCCAATGCGCCCACCGCCGCAGCCGCGGGGAAGACCGTCATCGGCTTCAACGTCATCAACGGCAAGGAGATCGAGGGTGACCTGGGCATGATCGAATCCCGCTCCGCCGCGGACCGGCGGGATCTGGTGGGCATGTTCCCGGACAGCGGCGAAAAGGATGTGGCGCGGGCGGCCAAGGCCGCGGACGAGGCGCTCAAGGCCTGGTCCGCCACCCCGGCCCCGGCGCGGGGCGCCGTGATTCAGCGGACCGGCGACATCCTGGCGGCCCACCAGGCCGCGTTTGCCCGGATCATCACCCGGGAGACGGGCAAGACCCCCAGGGAGGCCCTGGACGAGGTCCAGGAGACCATCGACACCTGCCGGTTCTCCGCCGCCGGGGGACGCCGTCCCCAGGGATGGATGCTGTCCTCCGCCCTGCCCGGCCAGGGCCTCGCGGTCCACCGCCGGCCCGCGGGGGTCTGCGGCATCCTCACCACCGGCACCTCCCCCCTGGCCGTGCCGGTCCGGAAGCTCATTCCCGCCATCCTTTCGGGCAACACCGTGGTGTGGAAGCCCAGCGACGACGCCCCCACCATCGCCTACCTGCTCATGCAGGCCCTCATGGATGCCGGCCTGCCGCCGGGTGTGGCGAACACCGTGAACGGCCGGGGCCGGGCCGGGTCCGGCAAGCACCACATCGCGGGCATCGCCAAGGGTCTCTACCAGGCCTTCAGCTTCACAGGCTCCGCGGCCCTGGGCCGGAGCATCAGCGAGCTGTGCGGCCACCACTTCATCGTCCCCGGACTGGAACTGGGCGGACGGAATCCCATGGTGGTCCTGCCGGATGCGGATCTGGACCGGGCCGCCCAGGACGCCGTGCGGGCCGCCTTCGGCCACGGAGGGCAGCGCGGCGCCAGCCTCGCCAACCTCATCCTGCACGAGGCCTGCGCCGCCGAGTTCAAGCACCGCTTCCTGGAGGCCGTGGCGGCTCTCGACATGGGCAATCCCATGACCGATCCCGAGGTGGCCTACGGCCCCATGATCAACGCCCGCCTGGCCGAAGGCTTCAAGGCCCACTGGGAACTGGGCCGCCGGGCCGGCGCCGCGCTGCTCTGCGGCGGCGAGGCATGGACGGACGGCAACCGCACGGAGCGGGTGCTGGGGCCCATCGGCCACGGCCACTACATGCAGCCCTGCGTGTGGGATGGCGTGACCCCCTCCATGGAGCTCTTCCACAAGCAGGTTCTCGGCCCCACGGTGAACCTCGTCACGGTGGCGGACATCGAAGAGGCCCTGGCCTGCGTCCACGCTGCGCCCTGCGGCCTCTCCGTCAGCCTCTACACCGAAGACCGCAGCTGCATGGAACGCTTCCGGCGCGAAGCCCGGGCCGAGGTGCTGAACCTCAACACGGGCGGCACCGGCCTCCGCGGGAACGGCCCCTGGGACCTGGACTGGCACACCCGCTGGCAGACCGTGCATGAGGCCACCCCCGATCCCATCCAGGAGGCTCCCGTCCAGGCCGCCAAGGGCAAGCCCCGGCCCCTGACCGATTGGGCCGGTCTCTNNTCAGAAGCCCAGCGCCCCCAGCGCCTTCCCGAGATCCCCGGCCTCCGCGCCCAGCCCCAGCCGCATGAGGAATTCCACATTCCCCTCGCCGCCCTTGATGGGGCTTTCCGCCAGATCCAGGGGCCGCAGGCCGGTGCCCGCGAAGAAGGTCCAGGCCTCCACCAGCACGCGCCGGTGGACGGCGGGATCGCGCACGATGCCGCCCTGGCCCACGTCCTCGCGCCCGGCCTCGAACTGGGGCTTCACCAGCAGCACCGCGTCCGCCCCGGGCTCCAGGCTCGGCAGCACCGGCGGAATGGCCAGGCGCAGGGAGATGAAGCTCAGATCCGCCACCAGCAGGCTGCACCGCTCCTGGATGCAGGCCGGATCCCAGGTGCGCAGGTTCACCTGCTCCATGGACACCACCCGCACATCGCTGCGCAGCTTCCAGTGGAGCTGGTTGGTGCCCACGTCCACCGCATAGACCTTCGCGGCGCCGCGCTGGAGCAGGCAATCCGTGAATCCGCCGGTGCTGGCGCCGGCGTCGAAGCAGATGCGGCCCGAGGGATCGATGGGCCACCGGTCCAGGGCCCCGGCCAGCTTCAGCCCGCCCCGGCTCACGAAGGGCAGGGCCTCGCCCCGCAGGCGGATGGCCGCAGCCTCGTCCACGGCCGTGCCCGCCTTGGTGACGGGGCGGTCGTCCACCAGCACCTCGCCGGCAAGGATGCGGGCCAGGGCCTTGGCGCGGGTCTCGCACAGGCCGCGCTGCACGAGCAGCAGGTCCAGGCGCAGCTTAGCCACGGGCGGCCTTCCGCTGCCGGGCGATCTCCTGGCGGTAGGCCCCCACGTTCCGGTTGTGGTCCCGCAGGCTGGGGGCGAAGCGGTGGCCGCCNNATGGGCGTGGGCGGCAGACCCTTCACCGTGTAGGTGTTGAAGGGGTGGGGCCGGCGGATGTCCTGCACCAGGGGGGCCGTGAAGCGCAGGTCGCCGGTGAGCCAGCGGGCGTAGAGGCTGGTGGGGTCGCACTGGAGGCGCATGCCGATGTCGAGGCGCTTCTTGTAGACCCCGGCCACCTTCGGCTGCTCTTCCGGCAGCTTCGTCTCCTTCTCCACCAGGCTCGCCAGGATCAGGGTTTCGTAGGGCGGCAGCGGACCGCCCTCCAGCTTGGGCCGGATCTGATCCCGGAAGGCCTCCACCAGCATGAGCATCACCTCTTCGGGCTCCAGGGCGCGGTGCAGCCTGTAGGTGGCCGGGGCCACCAGGCCTTCCAGCGTTTCAGCACCTTCGAAGCCCGCGGTCTTCGCCAGCCGGGGACTCTTCCAGAGGGCCCAGAAGACCTCCTCGGGCACGAAGTCCTTGAGGCGCTTCTGCACGGCCCAGGCATGGGCCCCCTCGGGAATGGACACGGAGGTGAGGTGGATCTCCGCCCGCCGCAGCTTCCCCGCCACGTCCGCCAGGCTGGCCCGGGGCGTGAAGGTGTACTCGCCCCGGATGAGCTGGAGCTTGCGCGCCCGCGCCCAGAGCTTGAAGAGGGAGGCCGAGCGGATCACGCCATCCCGCTCCAGCTGGTCCGCGATCTGATTGATGCCGGTCCCCCGCTTCACCAGGACCGTGGCCTCCTGCCGCAGGGGACCCTGCCCTTTCCAGGCCCACCAGCCGCCCGCGGCGGGAGCCCCCGCCAGGATGACCGTGGCCAGGAGGAACCGGAGGGACATGGAAGATCGCGCCATGCCTTCAGAATGCCGTGGTAGCGTGGATCCATCCACCCAAGGAACGTATGAGCGCCACCGGCTACCGCCGTCATGTCGGCCTGTTCTCNNTCCGGCGGCTTCCTGCTGGCGGCCTGGGGGCTCACGGCGGTGCTGACGCTGTTCGCGGCCCTCAGCTATGGCGAACTGGCCGGGATGTTCCCCAGGGCCGGGGGCCAATACACCTACCTTCGCGAGATCTACGGCCCCGCCACCGGTTTCCTCTACGGCTGGACCTTCTTCGTGGTCATCGAATGCGGCACCATCGCCGCCGTGGCCGTGGGCTTCGGCAAGTACCTGGGCAGCTTCTTTCCGGCCATCACGGACACGGCCTGGATCGGTCCCCACCTGGATGTGCCGCTGCTGCAGGTCACGCAGGCCATCGCCGTGGGGCCCTACCACCTGGGGCTCACCCCCTCGCGCCTGTCCGGCATCGCCGTGGTGGTACTGCTCAGCGCCGTGAACCTCTACGGCGTGAAGCTGGGCTCCCGCATCCAGGATCTCTTCACGGTGGCCAAGATCGGCGGCCTGGCCGCCCTGATCCTGCTGGGCCTGCTGCTGAAGCCCGCCGTCCTGCCCTCCCAGGCCCCCTTCATCGCCCCGGACGGCGTCGCCCTGCCCTTCCTCACGGCCCTGCTGGTGGTGCAGACCGGCAGCATGTTCTCGGCGGACGCCTGGAATTCCATCACCTTCATCGCCGGAGAGGTGAAGGAGCCCGAGCGGACAATCCCCTACGCCCTGCTCATCGGCACCACCCTGGTCTGCGGGCTCTACGTGCTGGCCAATGCGGCCTACCTGAACGTGCTGGGCCCCTCCGGCATCGCCCAGGCGCCCCAGGACCGCGTGGGCAGCGCCGCCCTGCAGGCCCTGCTGGGCAGCGGCGGCGGACTCATCATGGCGGGCAGCATCCTCGTCTCCATGTTCGGCTGCCTCAACGGCCTGGTGCTGTCCGGGGCACGGGTCTACCAGCGCATGGCGGAGGACGGTCTCTTCTACCCCCGGGCCGCCCGCCTCAACGGACACGGCGTCCCGGGCTTCGGCCTCTGGATCCAGGCCCTCTGGACCTGTCTGCTCACCCTCACGGGCACCTACGGCCAGCTGCTGGACTTCGTGATGCTGCCCACGATCCTGTTCTACGTCCTCACCGTGGGCGGGGTCTTCCTCCTCCGCTGGCGGAAACCGGATCTTTTACGCCCCGTCAAAGTCTGGGGCTATCCCGCGGTTCCGGCCCTCTACCTGGCCGGGGCCTGTGGAATCATCGGGGCACTGTTCCTCCACCGCCCCAGCTACTCATGGCCGGGCCTGGCCTTGGTGGCCCTGGGCTGGCCCGTCTACCTCGCCGTCAAACCCCGCACCACCGCCGCCTGAAGGAGCCTTCCATGCCACATGTCGTCGTTCTCGGGGCTGGCCGCGTGGGCGGCGCCATGGCCAGGGACCTGGCCCCGGATTTCCAGGTCACGGTGGCGGACCGCTCCGAAGGCGCCCTCGTCCGCATGCGGGAGGCCGGTCTCGCCACCCGACCCGCCGACCTGGGCACGCCCCAGGGCGTGAAGGCCGCCGTGGCCGATGCGGACCTCGTGGTGGGCGCGGTACCCGGCTTCATGGGCTTCGCCACCGCCAAGGCGGTGCTGGAGGCCGGGAAGCCCCTGGTGGACATCTCCTTCTTCGATGAGGACTGCTTCGAGCTGGACGCCCTGGCGAAGGCCCAGAACCTCACGGCCATCGTGGACTGCGGAGTGGCCCCGGGCTGCGGCAACATCATCCTGGGCGACACCCTCCGGCAGTGGGATCACGTGGATTCCTTCGAATGCCTGGTGGGCGGCCTGCCCGTGGTGCGGACCTGGCCCTACGAGTACAAGGCCGGCTTCAGCCCCATCGATGTCATCGAGGAGTACACCCGCCCGGCCCGCTACGTGAAGGATGGCCGGACGGTCACGATGCCCGCCCTCTCCGAACCGGAGCTGCTGGATTTCGAAGGGCTGGGCACGCTGGAATCCTTCAACACGGACGGCCTCCGCAGCCTCATCCGCACCTTCCCCCAGGTGCCGGACATGAAGGAGAAGACCCTCCGCTACCCGGGCCACATCGAGAAGATGCGCATGCTGCGCGAATCCGGGTTCTTCCAGAAGGAGAAGCTCCAGGTGGGCGGGGTCCAGGTCAGCCCCCTGGAACTCACCACCGCCCTGCTCTTCCCCATGTGGTTCATGCAGGAGGGCGACGAGGATTTCACGGTCATGCGGGTCACCGTGGCGGGCCTCAAGGGCGGCCAGAGGATGCGCAGGGAGCTGTGCCTGCTCGACCGCTACGACCGGGCCACGAAGACCACCTCCATGGCCCGGACCACGGGCTACACCTGCACCGCCGCGGTGCGGCTGCTGGCCAAGGGCGGCTATTCGCGCAAGGGCATCAGCCCGCCGGAATTCCTGGGGCAGGAACCGGGCGCCTGGGACTTCATCCGCGCGGAGCTGGCGAAGCGCGGCGTGATCTACACGGAGGACTGCTCCTAGCCGTCCAGCTCGCGGTGGCGCACCGTGAGGGCCGCCACATCCCGCCGGAGGCGGTGGGCCAGCAGCTCCACCAGGGCCACGGAGCGGTGCTGGCCCCCGGTGCAGCCGATGGCCAGCGTGTGGTAGGCGCGGCCCTCCTGCTGCACCAGCGGCAGGGACCAACGCAGCCAGGCTTCGGCCCGCTCCAGGAACTCCCGGAATTCCGGAGCCTCCAGCAGGTACTCCCGCACGGCCGGATCCCGCCCTGTCAGGGGCTTCAGGGCCTCGACGTAATAGGGATTGGGGAGGAACCGGGCGTCGAGGACCACATCCGCATCCGCGGGCACCCCCCGTTTGAAGCCGAAGCTGAGCAGGCGCACGGCGGTGCTGCGGGTGGGCAGCTGCGGCACCAGGGCGGCGATGCGCTGGCGCAATTCAGACAGGCTCAGGCCGCTGGTATCGAGAATGGTCGTGGCCATGGCGCGGATGGGGGCCAGGATCTGGCGCTCGCGCTCGATCCCCTCGCCGGCGGAGCCCAGCAGGGCCAGGTGATGGGGGCGCCGGGTTTCCGAGTAGCGCCGCAGCAGGGCTTTGTCCTCCGCCTCCACGAACACCACCTGGACCGGCACGTTGCCGGTGCGGAGGCGCTCCAGCAGCGGGCCGAACTCCTGGGTGAACTCCGGCTGGCGGCTGTCCATGCCCACCACCAGCCGGTCGCGGGCCGGCTGGAGCTTGGATTCCAGCTCGAGCAGCGGCTCAAGCAGACGGGGCGGGACATTGTCCAGGGCCGTGCAGCCGCTGTCCTCCAGGGCGCCCATCACCGAGTGGCGCCCGGCGCCCGAAAGTCCCGTCACGACGATGAGTTCCATAGCAGCACCCTACCAGGGCCGGAGGCCCTG
>DPRT01000047.1:0-1361 GCA_003538615.1 Holophagaceae bacterium
GGCCCAGACAGAGGGCCGCTGGGAGGCCCGGCTCCTCCCGGAAGACCTCACCGGCCAGTCCGCGCTTGTCCTGGGTTTCGGCCGCATCGGCCGCCAGATCGGGCGGGCCCTCCGGGAGCTGGGCATGGCCGTCACCGGCGTGGTGCGGCAGCCCCGCCCGGACCCCGAGTTCCCCCTGATCGGCACGGACGCGCTGGCGGAGCGCCTTCCCACCGCCCGGGCCCTGGTGCTTGCCGCCCCCCTCACGGCGGAGACCCGCGGCCTGGTGGATGCGGAATGCCTAGCCTTCGGATCCTCCCGTCTCACCCTCATCAACGTGGGCCGCGGAGAGCTGGTCAGCTCCTCCGCCCTGCTGGAGGCCCTGGATCGGGGCACCCTGGGCAGGGCGGTGCTGGACGTCTTCCCGGAGGAACCGCTCCCCCCGGATTCCCCGCTCTGGCGCCACCCCGGAATCACCGTGACACCCCATCACAGCGGGCCCAGCACGCCCCGGCAGCTCATTCCCGACATCCTGCCCAACCTGAAGGCCTTCGCAGAGGGTCGCCCCATCACCGGCGCCGTGAACCGCGCCCGGGGCTACTGACCCTGATCCCCCCACAAAAAAAAGGCCCCGCAAACGCGGGGCCTTTCCACGAACCGCAGATCGCGGCTGAGGGTTAATACATGTCTTCCATGCCGCCCATGCCGGGGCCCGCAGGAGCAGCGGACTTGGGCTCAGGGATCTCGGTGATGATGGCTTCGGTGGTCAGCATCATGGAAGCCACGGAAGCGGCGTTCCGCAGGGCGGACTTGGTCACCTTGGCGGGATCGACCACACCGAAGGCCACCATGTCGCCGTAGGCGTTGGTCGCGGCGTTGTAGCCGTAGTTGCCCTTGCCCTCGCGGACGGCGTTGACGACCACGGAGCCTTCGACGCCGGCGTTGTTGGCGATCTGGCGGAGGGGCTCCTCCAGGGACTTGCGGACGATCTCGATGCCCGTGGCCTGGTCGCCGGTGGCTTTCAGCTCGGCCAGCTTGGTCAGGGCGCGGAGCAGCGCGACGCCGCCGCCAGCCACGATGCCGTCCTCGACGGCGGCCTTGGTGGCGTGCATGGCGTCTTCCACTCGGGCCTTCTTCTCCTTCATCTCGNNTCCTTGTCGTAGTCGCTGGTGGAGGTCTCCACCTGGGCGCGGATCTGCTTCACGCGGCCCTGGATGGCCTCGGTGGCACCGGCGCCCTCGACGATGGTGGTGTTCTCCTTGTCGATGACGATCTTCTTGGCGCTGCCGAGGTCAGCCAGCGTGAGGTTTTCGAGCTTGAGGCCCAGATCCTCGCTGATGGCCTTGCCGCCGGTCAGGGTGGCGATGTCCTCGAGCATGGCC
>DPRT01000047.1:1386-4072 GCA_003538615.1 Holophagaceae bacterium
CGATCGAACTGCATGCCCTCGACCACGTTCAGCTCGGTGTCCCGGCCCTTGGCTTCCTCGACGGTGATGACGCCGTCCTTGCCGACCTTGGCCATGGCTTCCGCGATGATCTTGCCGATCTCCTCGTCACCGTTGGCGGAGATGGTGCCCACCTGGGCGATGGCGTTGCCCTCGACAGGCTTCTTGATCTCGTCGATGGCCTTCACGACGGTCTCGACGGCCAGGTCGATGCCCTTCTTGATCTCCATGGTGTTGGCGCCGCTCACGACGGCCTTGATGCCCTCACGGTAGATGGCGCGGGCCAGCACGGTGGCGGTGGTGGTNNCGACGGTGACGCCGTCCTTGGTCATGAGCGGGGAGCCGAACTTCTTCTCGATGAGGACGTTGCGGCCCTTGGGGCCGAGCGTGACCTGCACCGCGTCGGCGAGCTTGTTCACGCCGCGCAGGATCGCCTGGCGGGCATCTTCGGCATAAATGATGGACTTGGCCATGTGTGTGTCTCCTTGGGTTTCAGAATCGTTAGCCGACGATGGCGAGGATCTCGTCTTCGCGCACGATGACGTGGTCCACGTTTTCGATCCGCACTTCCGTGCCGCTGTACTTGCCGATCAGCACCTTCTGGCCGGGCTTCACAGACATGGGGTTGCGGGTGCCGTTCTCGTTGATCTTTCCTTCACCGACGGCCACCACTTCAGCCTCCATGGGCTTCTCCTTGGCGGTGTCGGGGATGATGATGCCGCCCTTGACGGTTTCGGCGGCGTCGACGCGCTTCAGCACCACGCGGTCGGACAGGGGCTTGATGGCCATGGGACCTCCTTGAGAAGAGATGAAAAGAACGGATGGAACTGTTAGCACTCACCAACAGCGAGTGCCAAGTCTGGCACCCCCCCTTGGCATGAGTCAAGTTCAATTCCTGGAGTCGGAGTCAAATTTTAGTCCATGCGAATCATATTTTCTTCCTTTTTGATTTACATCTGGAAACCCCCCTGCGCTTCCTGGATTGGGGTGTAGCCTCAATCTTATGGAACACTTGACCACCCTGCGCGACCTGCAAGCCACCCTGGACTACCTTCGGACCATTGAGCGCGAGTTGTCGGCCCTGCCTCCGGATCTGGCGGCCCTGGATGCCCGGCTCAAGGCCATCGATAAACAGACCACGGAAAAGACCAAGGCCCTGGATACGGCCCGCACTTATATCCAGCTGAAATCCAAGGAACTTGTCCAGGCCCAGAAGGACGAAGAGCGCGCCCGCGCAGCGGTGAAGACCACCAGCCAGAAGCTGCAGTACACCTCCGCCATTCGCGAACTGGACGAGAAGGAGCGCATGCGCGCTTCCATCGCCCGTCCCCTGAAGGCCCTGGAAACCGAAGCCGCCTCCCTCGAACTGGCGCTGGCAGCCCTCGAAACCGAGCGGGTGACGCTCCAGGCCCAGTTCGATGAGCTTCACGCCGTCTTCCTGGATGAGCACGCCAACCAGGTGGAAGGGCGGAAGCAGCTCAAGGCCAAGCAGGCCAAGCTGGAAGCCAAGCTCGCGGCGCCTGAAGTGACCCACTTCCACCGCCTCGCCGCCGCCCGGCAGGGCCGCGTGGTGGTGCCCGTGGAGAACGGCGCCTGCTCCGGCTGCAACGTCAAGCTCCGGGGCCCCTTCCTCTTCCAGTTGAAGGAAGCCAAAGGCGCCGTGGCCTGTGAATCCTGCCAGCGGATCCTCTTCCTGCCGTGAGCCTGGCCGACCGCATCGGGGNNGAGCTGGATTTCATCCTCATCGGCCCCCTCCAGCGCAACAAGGCCAAGGTGGCCCTCCAGCATTTCGCCGAGATCCAGAGCCTGGATCGCCCCGAGCTGGCGGAGCGGATGCGCCGCCTGGTGGATGAACTCCAGATCGTGCGCCCGGTCTGGCTCCAGGTGGACCTCTGGGATGAGGCCACCAAGCTGGGCGGCTGCCCCGGAGCCGATCTGCCCGCCCTCATCGCAGCCCTCGGCGGCGATCCCCGCCTGCCCCTCTGCGGCCTCATGGCCATCCCGCCGCCCGGGGACATGGGCGCCTTCGCCCAGCTGGCCGCCCTCCGCGATCGCCTCCAGCAGGATCTCGGTCGCCCCCTGCGCCTCAGCATGGGCATGAGCGGCGACCTGGAGGCTGCCGTCGCCGCCGGCAGCGACCAGATCCGCATCGGCACCGCATTCTTCGGCGAGCGGGTGTACTGACCCCAGGGAAAGACGAGAGATCAACGCCAAGAATGCCTGGATCTTTTCTTGGTGTCTTGGCGTCTTGGCGGTGATCCTTTTCTTTCACCTGGAGCATCCATGACCACGATCCAGACCGCCACCGCCTCGCTGCCTGTTTCCGCGGACGCGCTGTACGCCTTCCTCTCCGATCTCTCGAAGCACCGGGCCTTCCTCGAACCCGCCGCGCTGAATTTCCAGGGCGAGCCCGACAGGCACAGCTACGTCCTCGAAGTCATGGGCATGAAGATGCCCCAGGAACTGGTGGTGAAGGAGCGCGTGCCCGGCCAGCGCATCGTGCTGGTGCCCGGCGCCAGGAAGCTGTTCGACCACGAGCTGCGCTTCGAGATCACCGCTGCCGGCGAAGGCAGCACCCTGCGCCTGGTGGACGAGGCCGACATCCCCACCATGATGGCCATGATGGGCGCCGAGAAGCTGCTCCAGGGGCAGCTCGACAGCGGCCTGG
>DPRT01000135.1:0-20230 GCA_003538615.1 Holophagaceae bacterium
GGGGGAAGACCGTGAGCATGAGCAGTAGCACCGGCGGCAGGAAGGCAAGCAGGGGCACGCTCTGGAGGATGTCGAGGATGGGCACCAGGACGCGCTCCGCCCGTGGATCCTTGGCGGCCCAGTAGGCCACCACCAGCGTGAAGGTGAGGGATACGGCGTAGGCCGCGATGGCGCGGATCAGGGAGAGCAGCAGGTACTTGGGCAGGGCCCAGGCGCTGAGGGCGATCTCCACCGTGGGACGCTGGACGGCCGTCCATTCCTTCCCCACCAGCCAGAGGGCCGCCAGCGTCCCTGCGAGGGCCGCCAGCACAAGGAGGTCGATCCAGCGGCGGTGCCGGACAGGCGCCGTGAGCAGGTTCATCGCCTGGCCCCAGACGGTGTCGAGGAAGCGGTGGATCATGGCCGGTCCGGAGGAGCGGATGCGGCGCGGCAGGGCGCGTCACCATCCCGTTCAGGGGGCGGAATCGGGGGAGCGGGTGGAGGCCGCCTCAGCGGGCGGCGCAGCACGACGGAGGTTCGGAGGGGTCGGCTTGTCGTCCCATCGGACCTCCTTTCCGGCGCCATGGCCAAGGGCCAGTCTGACCGCCCGGTCTGGAGGGGGTCAACCCGGGAAATGCCTGATGTTCAGGGCCGGGGCAGGGTCTGGAGCAGCTGGGCGATGACCTGGTCCGTGGTGGCGCCGTCGGCTTCGCTTTCGAAGGTGAGCAGGAGCCGGTGGCGCAGCACGTCCGGCGCCAGGTCCACCACATCCTGGGGCAGCACGTGGTCGCGGCCCTGGAGGTAGGCCAGGGCCCGGGAGGCGGCCTGGAGGGAGAGCGAGGCCCGGGGGCTGGCGCCGCAACGCAACAGCTCCTTGCCCTTCCAGACCTTGCCGTGGCCGGGCCGCGTGGCCTGCACCAGCCGCACGATGTAGGCGCGGATGGCATCATCCAGGCGCACCTGCTGCGCCTGGCGGCCTGCCGCCAGCAGAAAGGGGCCGTCCACCACGGGGCGGACCTCGTCGCCGGTGAGGTGGGCGCGGCGCAGGACCTCGATCTCCTCTTCGTGGTGGGGGTAGTCCACCCGGAGCTTGAAGAGGAAACGGTCCATCTGGGCCTCGGGCAGGGGGAAGGTGCCCTCCTGCTCCAGGGGGTTTTGCGTGGCCAGCACCAGGAAGGGGTCGGGCAGAGCGAAACTCTCCTCGCCCAGCGTCACCTGGCGCTCCTCCATGGCCTCCAGCAGCGCCGCCTGCACTTTGGACGGGGCGCGGTTGATCTCGTCCGCCAGCAGCAGGTTCGCGAAGATGGGGCCGCGCTTGGGCGTGAAGGTGAGCTGCTTGGGGTCGAAGACGAGGGTGCCCACCACATCGCTGGGCAGCAGGTCCGGCGTGAACTGGATGCGGCGGAAGGTGGCGTGGCTGGCGGCGGCCAGGGTCTTGATGGTGCGCGTCTTCGCCAGGCCCGGCAGGCCCTCCAGCAGCACATGGCCCCGGCAGAGCAGGGCCACCAGCAGCCGGTTGAGCAGCTGGGGCTGGCCCACGATGACCTTGCGGCATTCGGCGAGCAGCGGTTCCAGGGAGTGGGCGGTCTGGGCCATGGGATGTCCTGAGCGTGGGCTCCATCTTGACCGGAAAGCTCAGCGGCCGGAACGATCCCGTTGACCCACGGTAAGTGCTTACGGGCCCAGCAGCGGGTGCTAGGCTCACCCGAAACCCAGATCCCCAGTCACTTCCCATCGGAGGACCCATGCGATCCGCAGTCATCGTTGAAGCCAAGCGCACCCCCATCGGCCGGGGCATCAAGGGCAGCTACGCCGCCACCCGCCCCGAACAGCTGGGCTCGGTGGTAATCGAAGCCATCAAACCCCTGCTGAAGGACTGGTCGGGCCTGGAGGACGTGCTGGTGGGCTGCGCCATGCCCGAGGGCGAGCAGGGCATGAACATGGCCCGTCTCATCAGCTTCCGCGCGGGCCTGCCCCTCACCGCCGGCGCCGCCACCATCAACCGGTTCTGCGGCAGCAGCCAGGAGGCCATGCTCATGGCCGCCCGCGCCATCATGACCAACCAGGGCGACCTCTTCCTGGCCGGCGGCGTGGAGAGCATGTCCAAGGTGCCCATGATGGGCTTCAACCCCAGCGTGGACCCCTTCATCGCCGAGACCTACCCCCAGGCCTACTGCTCCATGGGCATCACCGCCGAGAACCTGGCCAAGGAATACAAGATCAGCCGGAAGGATCAGGACCAGTTCGCCTTCGACAGCCACCAGAAGGCCGCCGCGGCCTGGAAGGCCGGGAAGTTCGAGAAGGAGATCGTCCGCTTCGAAGCCAAGGGCCTCGATGGCAAGCCCGTCACCCTCCAGCAGGACGAGTGCGTGCGCGCCGACACCAGCCTGGAGAAGCTGGGCGAGCTGAAGGCCGCCTTCCTCGCCGATGGCTGTGTTACCGCCGGCAACAGTTCGCCCGTCACGGACGGCGCCGCCTTCCTGCTGGTGATGGAGGAGGGCCTGGCCAAGTCCCTGGGCCTGAAGGCCCGCGCCCGCATCCTCGGGGGCGCCGTGGCCGGCGTGGAGCCTGAGCGCATGGGCATCGGTCCCGTGCCCGCCGTGAAGAAGGTGCTGGACCGCTTCGGCCTCAAGCTCGACCAGATCGACGCCATGGAGCTGAACGAGGCCTTCGCCGCCCAGAGCCTGGCGGTCATCCGGGAAGGCGGCTACGACCCCAAGAAGGTCAATGCCTGGGGCGGCGCCATCGCCGTGGGCCACCCCCTCGGCGCCAGCGGCGCGCGCATCCTGACGACCCTGCTGAACCGCCTCGAGACCGATGGCGGCAGGTACGGCATCGCCACCATGTGCATCGGTGGCGGCCAGGGCATCGCGTCCATCATCGAAAAGATCTGATCCAACCACGCGAACCGACACCAGGAGGTTGGACATGAACATCAAGAAGATCGGCGTGCTGGGTTCAGGCGTGATGGGCTCGGGCATTGCGGCGCATGTGGCGTCGGCGGGCTGCTCGGTGGAGCTGCTGGACATCGTCATCGACGAGGCGGCGCCGGACAAGCTGGCGGAAGGGGCCATCGCGGCCCTGGCCAAGTCCAAGCCGGCCCTCGCCATGCACCCCTCGTTCCTCAAGAAGATCCGGCCGGGCAACCTGCGGGATCACCTGGACCGCCTGTCGGACTGCGACTGGGTGGTGGAAGTGGTCAAGGAGGATCTGGCCATCAAGCGTGAGCTGTACGGGCGCCTGGAGCCCCAGCTCAAGGCCGGGGCCTGGATCAGCTCGAACACCTCGGGCATCCCCCTGAAGCTGCTGGTGGAGGGCCGCGGAGATGCCTTCCGCAAGCACTTCGTCATCACCCACTTCTTCAACCCCGTGCGCTACCTGCGCCTGCTGGAGTTCGTGAAGGGCCCCGAAGTGGATGAGCAGGAGGCCCTGGCCTTCCGCACCTGGCTGGAGGAGGCGCTCGGCAAGGAGGTGGTGCCGGCGTTCGATTCCCCCACCTTCATCGGCAACCGCATCGGCATCCACGGCATCATGGCCACCCTGCACATGGCCCTGGCGGAGAAGATCCCCTTCGAGGTGCTGGATTCGGTGCTGGGCGATGCCGCGGCCCGGGCCAAGAGCGCCGCCTTCCGCACCGCGGACCTGGCGGGCGTGGACATCCTGGCGGCCACGGCCAAGAACGTCTACGACCTGTGCCCCAACGACGAGGTCCGCGACACCTTCAAGTTCCCCGAGTTCCTCCAGTACATGCTGGACAACAAGCTCCTGGGCAACAAGACGAAGCAGGGCTTCTTCAAGAAGGGGCCCAAGGATGCCAAGGGCAAGAAGACCTTCCTGGCCCTGGATCCCGCCACCCGCGAGTACATCCCCCAGGTGAAGCGGGACTGGCCCATCCTCAAGGAGCTGAAGGGCATCGACGATCCTGCGGAGAAGGTGAGGACGCTGCTCACCAGCGACACCGAGGCCGGCCGTCTGGCCTGGCGCTGCGTGGCGCCGAACCTCACGTACTCGGTGAACCGGCTGGGGGAGGTGACGGACGGCCCCCTGAACGTGGACCGCGCCATCAAGAACGGCTTCGCCTTCGAGCTGGGGCCCTTCGAAACCTGGGACACCCTGGGCGTCGAGCGGGTCGTGGCCCGCATGCGCTTCGAGGAGCTGTCCGTGCCGCCCCTGGTGGAGCAGATGCTCGCCAAGGGCATCACCAGCTTCTACCGCTGGGAGCATGGCACCCCCGTGGCCCAGCTGAATCCCAAGACGCTGGCCTACGATCCCATCCTCGAAGACCGGCGCGTGACCATCCTCAAGCGAGAGGAGGGCCGCGGCAAGGTCATCGCCGAGAACGGCAGCTGCCAGCTGTACGACCTGGGCGACGACGTGGCCTGCCTGGCCTTCCACAGCAAGATGAACGCCCTGGACGACGGGATCATCCTGCTGATGGAGGACACCATCCAGAAGCACATCCCCGGGCGCTTCAAGGGCCTGGTGGTGGGCAACCAGGGCCAGCACTTCAGCGCCGGGGCCAACCTGGTGATGGTGCTGAACGCCGCCAAGGATAAGCAGTTCGACCAGATCGAAGAGGTGGCCCGGCGCCTGCAGTACGCGGGCCGCATGCTCACCTACGCGCCGTTCCCCACGGTGGCGGCGCCCTTCAACCTGGCCCTGGGCGGCGGCTGCGAGATGACCATGGCCTGCCAGCGGGCCGTGGGCCACGCGGAGCTCTACATCGGCCTGGTGGAGGTGGGCGTGGGCGTCATCCCCGCGGGCGGCGGCTGCCTCCAGATGCTGCTGCGGATGGAGGACGCCCTGGCCGCCAAGGGCGAGCTGGGCCCCATGCCCAAGGTGAAGGCCGCCTTCCAGGGCATCGGCACCGCCAACGTGAACACCAGCTTCGACGAGGCCCAGCGCAACGGCTACCTGCGGCGCACGGACCGCCGCGTCATGAACAAGGCCTTCCTGCTGCATGAGGCGAAGCAGGAGGTGCTGAAGATGGCCGCGGACTTCCAGCCCGTGAAGGAGCGCACCCTGCGCCTGCCGGGCCGGGGCGGCAGCGAGGCCCTCAAGATGGCCGTCCGCGACTTCCAGCTTCAGGGCCTGGCCAGCGAGCACGACGCCATCATCATGGGCGAGCTGGCGAACATCCTCTGCGGCGGCGATGTGAGCCTGGTCCAGGAGGTCAGCGAAGAGCGCATCCTCGAGCTGGAACGCCAGGCCTTCGCCCGCCTCTGCAGCTTTGAAAAGACCCAGGCCCGCATGGACGCCATCCTGAAGACGGGCAGACCACTGCGGAACTAGAAATCCTGGCCATGTTGTGACTTAAGCCGCCTTTTCCCGGGCGGCTTTTTTTGGGTGTTGCCAGGGTGTGGCAAGGCCGGAACACTTGGGGCGGTCCAATAGGAACCAGACAATCAGGAGGCACTGTGAGCGGAAATTCTCAGTCAACTCCACGCGTAGCGGCCATCGTGGGGCCCTACCTCTCCGGAAAGACCTCCTTGATGGAGAGCCTTCTCTTCGTGGCAGGCGCCCTGCCGCGCAAGGGCTCCGTCAAGGAGGGGAACACCGTCGGCGACGCCTCCCTGGAGGCCAAGGCCCGCCAGATGAGCGTGGAGGCCAGCCTGGCGACCTGTTCCTTTCAGGGGGAGGACTGGACCCTCATCGACTGCCCGGGCTCCGTGGAGTTCCGCCAGGAGACGGTCCACGCCCTCATGGCCGCGGACATCGCCGTGGTGGTCTGCGATCCCGATCCGGCCCGCGCCCTCATGGCCGCGCCGGCCCTGAAGTTCCTCGATGACCACCAGATCCCCCACGTGCTGTTCCTCAACAAGATGGAGGCCGCGGGCAGCGCCGGTAGGCTGAAGGACGCCCTCAACGCCCTGCAGATGGTGTCCGAGCGCCCTCTGGTGCTGGTGGAGATCCCCATCCGCGAAGGGGATCAGGTCACGGGCTACGTGGACCTCATCAGCGAGCACGCCTACAAGTACGAAGCGGGCAGGGACGCAGACCTGATGCAGCTGCCGGAATCGGTGCTGCCGGAGGAGCACGAGGCCCGCCAGGCCATGCTGGAGAAGCTGGCCGACTTCGATGACCACCTCATGGAGGAGCTGCTCGGCGATGTGGTGCCCTCCCTGGAGGAGGTCAGCGCGGACATGGCCAAGGACGTGCAGCAGGATCTGCTGGTGCCGGTCTTCTTCGGCTCCGCCGACAAGGATGCCGGGGTCCGGCGCCTCTTCCAGGCCCTCTGCGAGGAGGCTCCGCGCGTGGATGCCACGGCGGCGCGGCTCGGCATTCCCGAAGGCAAGGACGCGCTGGTGCAGGTGTTCAAGACCGTCCATGCCCAGCATGTGGGCAAGCTGAGCCTCTCCCGCGTGTGGCGCGGAGAGGTGGCCGATGGCACCACCCTGGCGGGCAGCCGCGTCAGCGGCATCAACAAGCTCTTCGGCGCCCAGCAGCTCAAGCAGCAGAAGGCCACGGCCGGGGAAGTCGTCGCCCTGGGCCGCATGGACGAAGTCCATACCAGCGAGGGGCTGACCCCCACGGCCAAAGTCGAGCTGGCCTGGCCGGAACCCCTCCAGCCCATGCTGGCCCTCAGCCTGAACACCCTCAAGAGTGGCGATGACGTGAAGCTGTCGCTGGCGTTGCAGAAGCTCTGCGAGGAGGACGCCTCCCTCCAGGTGGAGCAGAACGCCGAAACCCAGGAGCGCGTCCTCTGGGGCCAGGGCGAGGTGCATCTCAAGTGCGCCCTGGACCGTCTCAAGAGCCGCTTCGGCCTGGATGTGCAGCACCACCCCCCCATGGTCCCCTACCGCGAGACCTTCACGAAGGCGGCCAAGGTCCACGGGCGGCACAAGCACCAGACCGGGGGCCACGGCCAGTTCGGCGACGTGTGGCTGGAGATCAAGCCCCTGCCGCGGGGCACGGGCTTCCAGTTCGAGGAGCGCATCGTGGGTGGCGTGGTGCCCAAGAACTTCTTCGGCGCCGTCGAGCACGGCGTGGTGGACTGGATGAAGCGGGGCCCCCTGGGCTTCCCCGTGGTGGACATCCATGTGGCCCTGGTGGACGGCAGCTACCACACCGTGGACAGCTCCGACATGGCCTTCAAGACCGCCGCCCGCATCGGCATGACCGAAGCCGCGCCGGTCTGCCATCCGGTGCTGCTGGAGCCCATCAGCGAGGTCCACATCAGCGTGCCCAGCGAGTTCACCCCCAAGGCCCAGCGCCTGGTGACCGGAAGGCGCGGTGGCCAGGTCCTCGGCTTCGACGCCAAGCCCGGCTGGAACGGCTGGGACATCGTCTCCGCCTACATCCCCCAGGCGGAGATGAGCGATGTCATCGTGGAACTCCGCAGCCTCACCATGGGCGTCGGCTCCTTCACCTGGGCCTTCCACCACCTGCAGGAACTGGTGGGCCGCGATGCCGACAAGGTGGTGGAGGCGCGGAAGCAGGCCAAGGCAACGGCATAGACCCCCGGCTCGTCCGGCTCCGGCCCTGGCGGGCCGGAGAATAAGAAAAGCGATAAAGCCCTTGCGATGAGACAATCCATACTCCGGAATTCCCTTGGAATTCCGGAGCATATGGAGTCCCCTTGGCCCAGAAAGGCGTACAGATCATCACGGTGGAACCGGGCAGCCTGGCCGAGGAGGCCGGGATCCGGCCCGGCGATACGCTGCTGGAGATCCACGGCGAGGCGGTGCTGGATCAGCTGAACTACCAGTTCCTCATCACCCGCGAGGACGCAGCGGTGCTGCTCGTGCAGCGGCCGGATGGCAGCACCTTCGAGGCTGAGGTGGAGAACGGCGGCGAAGGCATCGGCGTGGACCTGGCCCAGGATGAGGTGAAGGTCTGCAAGCAGAACTGCGTGTTCTGCTTCGTGCACCAGATGCCCAAGGGCTTCCGCAAGTCGCTCTACCTCAAGGACGAGGATGTGCGCCTGTCCTTCCTCTACGGCCACTTCACCACGCTCTCCAGCAGCGACGACGCCGAGCTGGACCGCATCGTGCGCGAGCGGCTCAGCCCCATCCACGTCTCGGTCCACGCCACGGATCCCGTGGCCCGGGTGAAGGTGGTGGGCAACCCCCGCGAGGGCGACATCCTCCGCAAGATCGACCGGCTGCTGGATGGGGGCATCGATGTCCACACCCAGGCGGTGGTGGCGCCGGGGCTCAACGACGGCGCCATCTGGCAGCAGACGGTGGACGACCTGTGGGCGCGGCGGAAGGAGGGCCGGGGCAGCGTGCTCAGCCTCTCCTGCGTCCCCGTGGGGCTCACCGGCCACCGGGAGAACCTGCCTCTAGTGCAGGACGTGGGTGAGAGATTCGCCCGGGACTGGGTGGCCCGCTGGACGCCGGAGGTGCGGAAGTACGCCAAGGCCAATGAGGGGGAACCCTGGCTGCTGCTGGCGGACGAGTGGTTCACCCGGGGGGGCATCGAGGTGCCGGGGCGGGCCTTCTATTCGAGATCCTGGGCCCAGCTGGAGAACGGGGTGGGCCTGGTGCGCCGGTTCCTGGAGCACAGCCGCCGCTTCATCAAGTCGCCACGGGCCCAGGGGTTCGCGGGGCGCCGTGTCCTTCTTCTGACAGGCGCGAGTTTCGCGCCTGTGCTCAGTCGCGTCGCGGCTGAGTTGAACAGAAAGGTCGGCAGCCACCTGCGCGTGGCGGCGGCGAAGAACGTCAGTTTCGGCGAAAGCGTCACCGTGGCGGGCCTGCTCTGCGGTGAGGATCTGAAATATGCGGCTCATGCGGATCGGGAAGCCCGGGCCGGGCGCGCCGGCTGGGTGGACGCGGTGGTGGTGCCCTCCGCCAGCCTGCGCACGACCACGGGCCCCACGGACCAGTACACCCTGCGCGGCGCGGTGGTGCGCGAGGAAGGCACCTTCCTGGATGACCTGACCCTGCCCCAGCTGGCGGCGGATCTGGGTGTGCCCACGGTGCCCAGCGGCGCCAACCTGTCCCACCTGCTGGATCACCTGGAAGCCGCGGACCGCGGCGCCTTCCGGGGCGGTGCCCTGCAGTCAGCCTTCCACACCGCCGGCCTGAACCTGCCGCAGGGGGCCTACAACCCCTGATGGGCTGAGGCCTTTCCGGGCAGGATGGAGGGCATGACCGCCGATACCGTCCAGTCCCGCCGCACGGTGGCCCGCGTGGAGCTCGCGGGTTCCGCGCTCTGCTTCGGCCTCATGGCCATCCTGGCCCGGAAGCTCACGCAGCCGGACGTGGGCTTTACGGCGGGCCACCTCGCGGTGCTGCGCTTCGTGGTGGGCGCGGTGCTGAGCCTCGCGGCCTTCGGGCTGATCCCGGGCCTCTACCGGCCCAGCAACTACCGGCTGCTGGTGATGCGGGGGCTCTCCGGCGGGGCCGTGGTGGTGCTCTACTTCTACGCCCTGGCCCACATCCCGGCGGGGGAGGCGGGCATCCTCTACAACGTGTTCCCGGTGATCGCCGTGGCCATGTCCCTGGCCATCTTCAAGGAACGGCCCACGGTCCACCTCTGGCTGGCCATCCTGGCGGCTTCCCTGGGTGTGGTGCTGGTGCTCCGCCAGGGCCACCTGGGTTTCGGCTTCGGCCGCGGGGAACTGGCGGCGCTGGCCGCGGCGGTCTTCGCAGCCGCCAGCGCCAATGCCATCCGGGCCGCGCGCCACACGGAGAATGCCGCCACCATCTTCTTCTTTTTCTGCCTGGCGGGCCTGCCGGTGGTGCTGCCCTTCGCCCTGTCCCCCTGGCCGGGGGGCCTGGGCCCCTGGGCGCTCGCCCTCCTCATGAGCCTGCTGGCCTTCGGGGGGCAGCTCCTGATGTCCGAGGCCTATGGCACCCTGGCCGTGTCCGAGGCGGCGGTATGGCTCCAGCTGCTGCCCATCGTCCAGTACCTGCTGGCGGTGCCCCTGCTGGGGGAGCGGGCCACGGGGCTGGGACTGGCGGGGGTGCTCATCACTGTGGCGGGCGTGGCCTACGGCACGGTGATGGGGCACCGGAAGGCATGAAAAAGGGCCCCGGAGGGCCCTTTCGTGGATCGCGGGAGCCTAGCTGACGGGCGCCGCGGTGATGCGCCGCTTGAGGGAGACGGCCACTTTCACATCGCCGCCGTCCTGGCCCTGGAACTTGTCGAGCTGTTCGAGGGACTTCTTCTTCGCGGTGTCCGAGGCGACGCGGATGGCGTCGAGCACGTCCACCATGGCCTGGAACGTCACGTCCTCGTCCACCTTCAGGAACACCTTCCGGTAGTTGAGGGGCTGCAGCATGACGGCATCGGGCAGCTGGGCCTTGAGGCCTTCGGCGTCGATCTTGTCCTGCTGGAGGGTCATCGTGCCGTCCTGGTCCACCTGGATCAGGATGTTGTTCGGATCAGGCTTGGGCGGGGTGGAGGTCACCTGGACCTGGGGCACCACGACCTTGGTGGCCTTGTCGAGGCCAGGCACCATCACGATGAAGACGATGAGCAGCACCAGCACGATGTCGATGAGCGGGGTGACGTTGATATCGGATTTCTGCTTGCCCTTGGCGCCGCCGGCATCCATCAGTTGCCCCCTTCCTTCTTGTCCTTGTCTTCGCTGGTCACGATGGACGCCTCGTCGGCGCCACCCTTCCGGCAGACCTGGAACAGCTCATTGATGTACTTGAAGGGAAGGTCCGCATCGGCCTTCACGAACACCACCTTCTGGCTCAGCTGCGAGACATTGCGGTTGATGTAGTCCTCAAGCTTCTGGCGCTGGGCTTCCTCGTTGATGAAGAAGCGCTCGTCCTTGGCGTCCTTGTCGTCGATGAGCACGGCGCCGGGTCCGATGACTTCGTACTTGTCATTGCGCTTGGACTGGAAGAGCAGGGTGAGGTACTTCTCATCCTTGTTCTTCTCGGCCTTCGGGCTGTGCTTGGCCAGCGGCAACTTCACGCTGCTGTTCACCGCGGGCGTGATCACGATGAAGATGATCAGCAGCACCAGCACGATGTCCACAAGCGGCGTGACGTTGATGTCAGCCTTCATTCCACCCTTGGAACCACCTGCATCCATGGTGTGTTCTCCTCAGAAAATCGCCCGGGAGCTTGCGCCCCCGGGCGGGGGTGGAAAGTCTTAGCCCTGGCTCTCGCGGCGGATGAACTCGTCGATCATCTGGGAGGCCGCGTTGTTGATGTTGGTGACGACCANNACGGTGCCGAGCAGGCCGATGAAGGGGGCCAGGGCGCCGATGGTGGCGAGGCCGCTCATGCCCTTCTTGAGGAGCTCGACGACCTCGGCAGTGCCGCGCTGGATGGCGCGTTCCACGGGCTGGATGGCGTCATGGTTGGGGTTCATGGCCTTGAGCTGCTTCTCGTACTGGAAGATGTCCAGGCCGTGCTTGAGCACGAGGGCGATGTGGCTCTTGTTGTGGGTGGTGGCGGCGCGCTTGGCGGCCTCGAAGTCGCCGCGGCGCAGGGTGTCCATGAAGAGCTTGAGGAACTTGTCGGAAGCCTGGTTGCTCTGGGCGTAGGTGACGAAGCGCTCGACGGTCACGTAGATCTGGTAGGCCAGGAGGATGAAGAGCAGGACGATAATGCCCTTGTTGGCCAGAGAGGCTGCGCGCCAGATCTCGGCGGCGGAGAAGCTGTCGTGGCCGCCTTCGGCAAGGCCGAGCATCAGGGGGGAGGAAAGCAGGTTCATGAGGTTTCCTTATGGAATGAAAGAGGGGATGAACGCGGGTAAGGAGCGGGCTACCGGAGCCGGAACGGCATCGTGAGCTTGAAGCGCGCGTATTGGGGAGTGCCGTTCACGAGGGCGGGCTCGAACCTCCAGTGCATGGCGTAGGCTTCGGCCGTGGGACGCAGCTGGGGAGGGCCTTCCTTCGCGACGGCCGAGGTGGGCACCCCATCAGGACCGACCACGATCTCCACCACCACCGTTCCCTGGATCTTGGCGATCTTGGCGAGCGGGGGATAGGGAGGGGCGGGGGGCTGGTACTTCACCTTGATCTGGCTGAAGTCGAAGTCCATCACCTTGCCGGTGCCGCCGACCACGCCGCCGACCACACCGCCGACTACACCGCCGATGACGCCGCCAGGGACGCCGCCGGGGACGCCGCCGGGGACGCCGCCGAGGGAGTGATCCTCCTTCGGAAGCTCCTTCGGCGCCTGCTCAGGCACCACTTCCTGGCGGGGATCGATGGGCGTCGAGTCCACCTTGGAGGCGCTCACGGCCATGGGCGGCGGTGGCGGCGGTGGAGGAGGCGGCGGCGGCGGCGGCGGCGGCGGCGGAGCGGCCTCGATCTGCTCGGCAAGGTCGATGCCCACGGTCTTGATCACCTTCTTGCCGACCTCCGTCTGCTTCGCCAGCTGGAAGGCCGCGAATGCGAACAGCGCGTACATGGCTACCGTCGTGGGGATGGTGACCTTGGGATTCCCCCGCTTGATGGCATCGTTCCCGGCGGAGAGTGAGGACCGGTAAACGGCATCCTCCAAGGTCTCGACGGGAGGGGCCGTTTTGGTGGGGGCTGGTTTTTTGGGATCTTTGCTCATGCGACTCCCGTGAAAGATCCATGGGGAAAAACTGCGAGCCGAATCGACGGGAACATCGATCCGGCTACGAAGTATGGAGTAAAGAACTGGGGCAAGCCCAACGGCTAAGATGGCAAAGGGCGGGCGGATGGTCAAGCTGGAATGACGGGCGCAACCCCACGTGGACAGGGCATTCCGCGGTTTTTTGCTGAGTGACGCAACAGTGACCGGCCCACCCAAAGGGTGGAATTGTTAATTTTTGTTAAGAAAGTCGGAACCCCCCATGCCGAAGATCACAAGTCCCGATTTTTCATTCATCCCCGCCCCGGGGGTGCCCCCCGGGGCGGCCCGGGCGGGCGGATTTCATACCTCGCATGGCGATGTTCTTACCCCGGCCTTCATGCCCGTGGGCACCCAGGGCACGGTGAAAGGCATCACGCCGGCTCAGCTTCGGGACATCGGCCCCCAGGTGATCCTCGGGAACACCTACCACCTGGGGCTCCGGCCCGGCGATGCCCTGGTGGCCCAGCACGGCGGGCTGCACCGCTTCATGGGCTGGGAAGGGCCCATCCTCACGGATTCCGGGGGGTTCCAGGTCTTCTCCCTGGCCTCGCTGAGGAAGATGACGGAGGACGGCGTCACCTTCCAGAGCCATCTGGACGGCAGCCCCCAGTTCCTGTCGCCGGAGCGCAGCATGGAGATCCAGCGGAACCTGGGATCCGACATCTGCATGGCGCTGGACGAGTGCCCGCCGGGCCGCATGGAGCGCTCCAAGCTCGAGCTGAGCATGGCCCGCACCACCCGCTGGCTGGCCCGCAGCCGGGCCGTGCCGCTCCAGCCCCACCAGGGCCTTTTCGCCATCAACCAGGGAGGGACCCACCTGGATCTGCGGCGGCGGCACCTGGCCGAGGCCATGGACCTGGATGCCAAGACCCCCTTCCAGGGCTTCGCCGTGGGCGGGCTCAGCGTGGGGGAGCCCAAGGACGAGATGAACGCGGTGCTCGCCGAGTTCGTGAAGGAACTCCCGGCGGACCGGCCCCGCTACCTGATGGGCGTGGGCACGCCGGAGGACCTGCTCTTCGGCATCGAGCAGGGCGTGGACCTGTTCGACTGCGTGCTGCCCAGCCGGGAGGCCCGGCACGGCCGCATCCTCACCAGCCGGGGGAAGCTCAACCTCAAGAACGCCAGGCATCGGGAGGCGGACCTGCCCCTGGATCCGGCCTGCACCTGCTACACCTGCCGCACCTTCAGCCGGGCCTACCTGCACCACCTCTTCCGCTGTGGCGAACTGCTGGGCTTCACGCTGAACACGATCCACAACCTGAGCTACACTGTGGGACTCACCCGCGCCGCGCGGCAGGCCCTGCTGGAGAACCGGTTTCCGGCTTTCGCCCAGTCCGCGCGCACCGGATGGATGACCGAGGAGCCTTGAATGATGTACGCCCTTCTTCAGCAGCCCGCCGCCAGTGGCGGCCCGGCCTGGATCCAGTTCGTGTTCATCGGCGGCATGGCCCTGATGTTCTATTTCCTCCTCATCCGGCCCCAGAGCAAGGCCCGCAAGGAGATGGAGGCCCGCCTGTCGAAGCTCAAGGCCGGCGACGAGGTCGTGCTGACCTCGGGGCTCTACGCCACCATCGACCGCGTCGAGGACAAGCACATCTGGCTGAAGCTCGGCGGCTCCGTGGTCAAGGCCCGGCGCGCCGCGGTGGCCTCGCTGGCCACCGAGCCCGAGACCCAGAACTGACCTTTCTGACCTTCCGGGCCGGATTTCCTCCGGCCCGCATTCTTGTGAGGAGCGCCCCGTGACCAAGCGGAGCCTCTGGCGCCTTGTCATCGTCCTGGCCGTGCTGTTCGGCTGCGGATACTTCTTCACGCCCCTGTCCAAGGTGAAGCTGGGCCTCGACCTCCGGGGCGGCGTCCACTTCGAGCTGGAAGTCCAGGGCCAGGAGGCCCTTGTCGCCGATCTGCGCGACAACAAGGACCGCCTCCTGGCTCGCCTCAAGGAGAAGGGCCTTCCCGGCGCCACGGTGCGCGTGGACGGCGAGGCCCTCAGGGTGGACGGCGTGGGCGCCGACCAGAAGGCCACGGTGGAGAAGGTCGCCAAGGACTTCCTCTCCGGCTACGCCCTTGCCGTTGAAGGGGACGCCTATCGCCTCACGCAGAAATCCGACTACCAGAAGCAGCTGAAGGATGACGCCAACAAGCGGGCCCTGGAGGTGATCGAGAAGCGCATCCGCGACATCGATCCCGCCAACGTGCTGGAACCCGAGATCACCGCCAGCGGCGCCGAGGGCAACCGCATCGTGGTCGAGATCCCCGGCATCGAAGAGGGCGACCGCGAGCGCATCAAGACGCTGCTGGCCACTCCCGGGCGCCTCGAGCAGCGCCTGCTGGCCAAGGCTCCGCAGCTGTATTTCAACTCCAAGGAGGAGGCCCTGGCCTTCTTCAACGGCCAGATCCCCCAGGAGTTCGAGCTGCTCCCGGAGATCGAGAGCGAGCGGCAGGCCAAGCGCGCCGGTCAGCCCGTGGTCAAGGCCAAGCCCGGCGAGGAGAAGATCAGCCGGTGGATCCTGCTGGAAAGCCGCGTGGCGGTGGACGGCGCCGACATCATCGATTCGCACCGGGCTTCCAACAACCAGACGGAGGCCAACGAGGTCAACTTCACCCTCAACAAGAAGGGAGATGACGACTTCGCGCGGCTCACCGGCACGGCCTCCGAGGAGAACCGCCTCATCGCCATCGTGCTCGACCGCAAGATCGTCACCACGCTGAGCGCCAAGGAGAAGATCATCGGCGGCGCAGTCCGCATCAGTGGAAGCTTCAGCGCCCAGGAGGCTGACGACCTCGCCAGCCAGCTCCGCAGCGGCGCCCTCCGCGCACCCATGAAGTTCCTGGAAGAGCGCGTGGTAGGCCCCGGCCTGGGCCGCGATTCCATCCACATGGGCGTCCGCTCCGCCCTCCTGGGCTTCGCCACCATCATCGGCTTCATGGTGATCTTCTACCGCTGGTCCGGCGTGAACGCCATCGTGGCGCTGACGGTGAACGTCATCGTGATGATGGGCCTGCTGGGCTCCTTCCGGGCCACCCTGACGCTGCCGGGCATCGCCGGCTTCGTGCTGACGGTGGGCATGGCGGTGGACGCCAACATCCTCATCTTCGAACGCATCAAGGAGGAGCTGGCCCTCGGCAAGAGTGTGTCCGGCGCCATCGACGCGGGCTTCGACCGCGTGTTCTGGACCATCGTGGACAGCCACGTGACCCAGCTGTTCGCGGCCCTGCTGCTGTTCATCTTCGGCACGGGCCCCGTGAAGGGCTTCGCCGTGACCCTGACCGTGGGCGCCGTGGCCTCGCTGTTCACCAGCATCTACATCAGCCGCTACATCTACGACTGGATCCTCGAGCGCCACCCGGGCACCAAGACCCTCTCCATCGGCGCCTTCAGTTTCTTCAAGGGATCCAGCTACGACTTCATGAAGTACAAGGGCACCGCCCTGGCCATCACCTGGGGCCTCATCGTGCTNNCGACAAGAGCGTCCGCGACTTCTCCGTGAAGGTGAAGGCGAAGAAGGACGGGGACCAGAAGGACAGCACCATCCAGGCCAACGCCCTCCGCGCCATCTTCAAGCAGATGGATCCCGAGGCGGCGAACAGCCCCCTTCCGGCGCTCAACCTCGAGGGTTCCAAGACCCTGGCCGACACCCTGGTGAAGGCCAATCCCGTGGGCCTCGGCGGAGATGAATCGGTCCTCCTCGCCGCGTACTCGCCCCTGGCGGAAAAGGTCATCGCCGGCCGCGACCGGCTGCCCTCGGGCCTCTACCAGGGCTTCGCCGAGCTGCCCCAGGATCTGCCCCAGGCCGTACAGGACACTGTCCGGAAGAGCTACCGCCTCGGCTCCGTGGGCATCCTCAAGGACGAGAGCTTCTCGCCCAGCATCTCCGGCGAGTGGACCCGCAAGACCCTCACGGCGGTGGCCTGGGCCCTGGCCGCCATCCTGGTCTACGTGATGTTCCGCTTCACGGCCAGCTTCGCCATCGGCGGCATCGTGGCCCTGGTCCACGACATGCTCATGGCCCTGGGGATCTTCGCGGCCTTCGGCTACGAGTTCAACGTGCCGGTGGTGGCCAGCTTCCTCACCCTCATGGGCTACTCCATGGCGGACACCATCGTGGTCTTCGACCGCATCCGCGAGAACAGCCATCGGCCCGAGTTCCGGCGCGCCACCATCTCCAAGCTGGTGAACGACTCCATCAACCAGACCCTGGGCCGCACGATCCTCACGTCGATGTCGGTGCTCTTCGTCAGCGTCTGCCTCTGGCTCTTCGGCGGCCCGGCCCTCAGGGACCTGGCCTTCCCCCTGGTCATCGGCGTCATCACCGGCACCTACTCGTCCATCTACATCGCCAGCCCCGTGGTGGTGTACTGGGACCAGTGGTTCGGCGGGAAAGACAAGCTCAAGCAACACGCNNGCGGCCTTGAGGGCCAGGATGAGCTGCTCGACCTCCACCACGTTCACGTCCCGGTCGTTGGTGCTGGTGTGGATGAGCAGCGGGGTGCGGAGCTTGTGGACGTTCCACACCGGGCTGCGGCGGCGGTATTCGTCCACGGCGTCCTTGGGTTCCTTGCCGATGTGGTACTCGGCGGAGAACTCGGCCACGTAGTCCTGGCCCAGGTAGCCCAGGCGCGTGATGAGGTCCGAGACGGGCACCCCGGCGTAGGAGGCGGCGAACTTCTCCGGATGGTCGAAGACAGCCATGAGGGCGATGAGGCCGCCGTGGCTCCAGCCCACGATGGCGCAGCGTTTCGGATCCACGGGCAGGTGCTCCACGGCCCAGTCCCGGCCCGCCACCACGTCGTCGATCTCCAGGCCGCCGTANNTGGACGCCCCCGTGGGGCAGGACGATGAGGGGCAGCTTGCGGCCTTTCTCGGCCTTGCGGGGCACGAAGACGTACTGCTGGATCTTCAGGGGGTGCCGCCCGTTCTTGATGCCGTAGGTCTCCTCGCCCTTGGGATTGGGCGGGCCGGTGTAGGTCACCTTGTCCACCACGGCCACATCCGAAAGGCGCTGGAACCAGAGCTGGTCGTCGGCGGCCTTCCGGAGGGCGTCGAGCTCCCAGCGGAGGCTGTTGACACGGGTTTCGACCCGCTTGAGGCGCGCCTCCTCGGGCGCCTGGGCCGCCAGGGGCGGAAGGGCGAGGGTGCAGAGCAGGAGCGGAACCGGAAGGCGCATGGAAACCTCAGGGAAGGATTGCCCCGAGGTTACTGCATCGGCCATCGTCTTGCGAGGGTCACTCTTCCCAGCTCACCCAGCCGGCCCGACCGGGGATCTCCCGGCGGGAGACTTCCTTGGCGGGCGGGTTGGCGGCCTTCAGCTCCGGCAGCCAATCGGCATGGGTGCGGGCCTGGACGCCGCGCTCCCGCAGGCCGCCCAGGAAGGCGTCGAAGGTCTCGAACAGCGCACCGCCCTCGACCTCGGTGTGCAGGGCGTAGACGTTCAGGGCGTCCTCCCGCACCAGATCCCAGACCTCCCGGTTCACCTGGTCCGGGGTGCGGCCATCCAGGCCCAGCAGCTCGTCCAGAGTGGGCAGGGTGGTGGGGATCTGGAGGGTGCCAAGCGTCTTCCCCTTCACGATGGGGTAGAAGGGCGCCAAGCCCCGGCAGTCGCCCGCGTAGGCCAGGCCATAGGCCTCCTGCAGCTCCAGCGTGGTGTCGTTGCAGCGCCAGGCGGGGCTCACGGCGCCCAGGGGCTTCTCGCCGAAGACGGTGCCGAAGGCTTCGTGGGCATTCGCGTACCAGTCCGCCAGCCACCGTCGCGACTTGCGGTCCAGCAGGTCGTGGTACTGCACGTGGTCCCAGGCATGGATGCCCACCTCGTGGCCCGCGGCCCTGGCAGCCTGCATCTCGGCGGCGGCCCGTTTCCAGATGATGGGCGCCGGCAGCAGCACGCCGTACATCATGGTCTTGAGGCCGTAGAGCTTGGTGGCGTTGGTGCGGCGCATCTTGGCCAGGAAGCCTTTGCGGAAGATGCGCCGGATGGCTTTGCCGCTGTTGTCCGGGCCGAAGCTGAAATAGAAGCTGGCGCGCATCTGGTGCTTGTCCAGGAGGCGCAGCAGGGTGGGGATGCCCGTGACCGAGCCTTCCAGGGTGTCGACGTCCACGCGGAGGGAGATGGCTTTCATGGGGGATTCCTTCTGTTCCCATTGCACCCGCGAACCCAGGGCGGGGCAAGGTGCGGAGGTCCACACGGGGGAGTGGGGTTCTCTGAGGCCACCGGCGGCCAGCGGTGCGATAAGAAATACCCGCAATGAATGCGGAATGGCTTCAGCGCTGCGTGGCCGGGGGATCCCTGGCGCTCTTACAGGGCTGGACCTCCCCATGTATCCTGGGCCGTCCCCCCCGTTTACGAGGAAGCCATGACTCAGAAACGCCTTGTGCGCCTGGCGGAACTCACCCGCCTGAAAATCGCCCCCAGGGGCCCCTGGGAGAGCCCCGCCGCGGTGGGATCCATGGCGGGGTTCCCCGTGGCCGTGGGCTGGACCCGCATCAACGGCCAGACCTGCGTGTCCTTTCTGGTGCGCTTCGCCAAGGGCTCCTGGACCGCCGGCCCCGAAGGACTCGCCACCTTCGCCAAGACCTCGGAGGAACTGCGCGAGGCCACCGGCAAGAAGGCCGTCCCCAAGAGCCTGCTGAAATCGTTCCAGCTCCTGGAGGATGGCATCCTCTGCCACTGGGCCTTCTCTCTGTTCGGGCCCAAACCGGAAGTCATCGCCGCGGTGATGAAGGTCCTGGTGGATCTGGCGGTGAAGGTCGCGAAGCCCGTGGCCGAGCAGTGCGAGGGCTGCGGGCGGGAATCCCGCGAGGGGCTCTGGACGGCGGATGGTATCCCTGTCCGGATTTGCACCCCGTGCCGGGCTTCCCAGGACGAGGAGGCGCGGCGGGCCAAGGAAGCCTACGACCGCCTTGTCTCAAACCCGCTGGCCGGGCTCCTGTACGGCGCGGCCGTCGGGATCGTGCTGGCGATCCTGTGGGGCGGCATCGCCTACCTGATCAACCGGATCTTCCTCTGGGGGGCCATCGGCATTGGCGTGGCGCTGGCATGGGCCATCAACCGGGGCATGGAGAAGGTGAACCTCTTCGGGCGGATGCTGACGGTGTTCCTGACCCTGGCCACGGTCATCGTGGGGGACTACCTGTTCATCCTGTTCTCAACGATGAAGGAAGTGGAAAGCGGGCTGAGCCTGCGCCTGGCGACCCTCGTGGCGCAGGATTTCTTCGAGGCGGATTTCAAGCACGGTTCAGGCTACGTGAGCCTCCTCTTCGCACTGGTGGGCGCAGGCTACATCCTCTACGTGAACCGCCCGCCGAAATTCCACGTGAAGTACGAACCCCTGGGTTGAACGGGCCGTCGGTCATCCGCCCGGGCGAAGGCGACGGTTTTCAGCTGAGATGGAGACTCTGAAGTGGGATGGCGGTGGCCGCGGATGGCCGTCCTGTCTGCGTTTGGGGTTGGCGCTGACCCTGCGGAAAAAGGGATGCACCTGTACCGGATAACGGGTCTATGATCGTGCCGCCCATCCGATCACAACCCGCAGACCCACAGGAGGTTTCGCCATGCAGAAGTCTCTCCACCTCGATCCCAACAAGTGCACGGCCTGTCTCCAGTGCGAGATGGCCTGCGCCTGGGAGAAACACCGGAGCTTCACCATCGCGAAGTCGCGCATCAAGGTGTTCTCGTTCCACCACGAGGGCCGCTTCGTGCCCTACACCTGCACCCAATGCGACGAGGCCTGGTGCCTGATCG
>DPRT01000135.1:20425-20804 GCA_003538615.1 Holophagaceae bacterium
CTGAGATCGATCCGAAGGTCGATCCCCTCTCTCCCCAGAACAAGCTGATCTTCGTGACGGGACCGCTCACGGGAACCATGGCCGCCACGGGCGGACGCTATTCGGTGGTCACCAAGGGGCCGCTCACGGGGGCCATCGCCTGTTCCAACTCCGGCGGCTACTTCGGCGCCGAGCTGAAGTTCGCGGGCTGGGACATGGTGATCTTCGAAGGGGCCTCGCCCAAGCCCGTCTACCTCCTCATCACCGACGGCAAGGCCGAGCTGGTGGACGCGGCCCACCTCTGGGGCAAGACCGTCTGGGAAACGGAAGAGACGATCAAGCTGCAGCATCAGGATCCCCAGATCCGCGTGGCCGCCATCGGCCGGGCGGGCGAGAACCG
>DPRT01000037.1 GCA_003538615.1 Holophagaceae bacterium
TCCCGCAGGTGCTGGGTGAGCGCGCGCGTATCCAGGTCCGTCATGACGGGGATGTGGTGGCGCTTGAGCCAGCCCGCCAGATCGCCTTCGCAGCGGTGGTGGTCCGGCGCGAAGCTGAGGCGCCGGCAGAGCAGGCCCGTGGCCCAGGGCCGGGTGCCCTCGTTGAGGTCGGCGTGGATGCCGTAGATGCCCTGCTCGGGAAAGGTCATGCAGACCATCTGCCCGGCGAAGCTGGGATCCGTGAGGATCTCCTGGTAGCCCGCCATGGCGGTGGTGAACACCGCCTCGCCGCCGCCGCCGAAACCCAACGGCGCCCGCCCCCGGAAGATGGTCCCGTCCTTCAGGATCAGGTGCGCGCGCATGGGCCTCCCCCGCTCGGTGGCTTCGCAAAAACCCCGCGGGGGCCGGGCCGCCGCGGGGTCGTGAGAATGACATCGGTCCTTGAGACCAAAGTGAGTGTAGCGACCCTCAAAACCGAGGATCAGCCTTTTTGTTCAAGGGCTTTTCGGCCATACTGCTCCTTTGTTCCTGATGTACGCACCGCGGTTTCAGCCACACTGGACCCATGTGGACGGGTGACGACATCTACTTCATGAAGCTCGCCCTCGAAGAGGCCGAGAAGGCGGACCGTCTCGACGAGGTGCCCGTGGGGGCGGTGCTGGTGTCCGAGGGGGCCCTGCTGGGCCGCGGCCACAACCATCCCGTGAAGCTGAACGATCCCACGGCCCACGCGGAGATCCAGGCCCTGCGCAGCGCCGGGGCCTGGGCCAAGAACTACCGGCTCACCGGCGCCACCCTCTACGTGACGCTGGAGCCCTGCCTCATGTGCTTCGGCGCCCTCATCCATGCCCGGGTGGGCCGCGTGGTCTTCGGCGCCTCGGACCCCAAGGTGGGCGTGAGCCGCTGGCTGGAGTCGCTGGAGGGCGCCGCCCTGAACCACCGCTTCACCCTGGAGGGCGGGCTCCTGGAACCGGAGTGCCGGGAGCAGCTCCAGGCCTTCTTCCGGCGCAGGCGCGGCTGAAGCGGGCGGATTCTCATGCCCGCGGCGGTCCGACCGATGACAGGGGCACTGGAGCAGCGGTGAGCATGACGGAATTCCTGGCCTCGTCCCTTGGACCTGCCCTGGCGGCCGCGGCAGGTCTGGGCTGGTGGCGNNCCGCCCTGCAGCGGGCCCTCGCCGACATGGAGGAAGCCGCCAGCCACGACCGCCTCACGGGGGCCTGGAACCGGCGCTACTTCGAGGAGATGGTGGCCGCCGAGACGAGCCTGGCCCGCCGCCGCCGGGCCCCCCTCTGCCTCATCCTGCTCGACCTCGACCACTTCAAGCGGATCAACGACGCCTACGGCCACCCCGCGGGGGACACGGTGCTGGCCGGAGCCGTGGCGGCCTTCCGGCCCGTGCTCCGCGCCTCGGATGCCCTGGTGCGCTGGGGCGGGGAGGAGTTCATGGTCGTCTCGCCGGCCACCAGCCTGGAAGGGGCCCTCCGGCTCGCCGAGCGCCTGCGGGCCGCGCTGGAGGCCACGGATTTTCCCGCCGCCAGGCCCGTCACCCTCAGCGCCGGCGTGGCGGAATACAAGGAAGATGAATCCGTGGCCGCCTGGGTGGAACGGGCCGACCAGGCGCTCTACCAGGCCAAGGCCCTGGGGCGGAACCAGGTGGCCGCCAGCCCCGGGCGCTCCGATGGCGCCGCCGCCCCGGGCTCCAGCCTCCTGGAGCTGGTGTGGGAGGAGGCCTACGGCAGCGGCCACCGCCTCATCGACGAGCAGCACATCCTGTTGTTCGACCTTTCGAACGCCCTCTTTTCCGCGCTCATGGAGGGCCGGCCCGCGCCAGACATCGAGGAGCGGCTGGATGCCCTCCTGGTCCATGCCGAAAAGCATTTCCGCGACGAGGAGCGCCTGCTGGAGCGGGCTGGCTATCCGAATCTTATCGAGCACCGGGGGATTCATGCGGGACTCGTGGCCACGGCCCGCCACCTCCAGGAGGACCTGAAAGCGGGCCGGGTGGACTTCGGGAAGCTGGTGTCCTATCTGGCCACGGATCTCGTCAAGGGCCACCTCCTCACCGAAGACCGGAACTACTTCAGCCACCTGGTGAAGATCCAGGGCCCGGCCTCACTGCCCTGACCGCGCCTCCAGCATCCGCACGGCGAAGGTGGCGAGCCAGTGCTCCCCTTCATAGCTGCCGGAGGCCAGGTGCGGCAGCGAGGCCCGGGCGTGGCGGTCGGCGGCGCGGATCAGGGCCCCGCGGCGGGGATCCTTCGCGCCAAAGGTCCCGGCCAGGGCGTAGAGCGCCCGGGCGCGGCTCAGGTTCAGGCCGTCGAGGTGGACGATCTTGGGATCCGTGCGGTCCGACACGGTGGCCGGGGCCAGCGGCCCAGGCAGCCCCGGCAGGAACCCGTCCAGCCACCGGTGGAAGCGGTCGCCAGGCAGCAACCGGGCCATGAGGGCCGCCTCCTCCAGGCAGGGCGACAGGAAATCCTCCCCGCCCGGCTCCCAGGCCAGGGGGCCCCGGCGGTCCCGGCCGAACCAGGCGCCGGCCCGTTCCAGCACCGCCGCCTCCAGCTTCGTGTCTCCGGCGGCCCGGGCGTAGTCCAGCGCCAGGTCCAGGCCGAAGGCCGAGTTGGGATGCACGCCGGTGCGGATGGGGTAGGTCTGCTTCGGCAGGAAGTCCCGGTAGGCCGCGGCGATCCTCAGGGCCAGGGGCTCCAGGGCCGCGGACCAGCGCCGAGCCTCGGGCGCGTCCCAAGCCTTGAGTTCCGCGGACAGCTTCAGGAGCCAGGCCCAGCCGTAGGTGCGCTCGAAGCTCCGCCGGTTGGGCTGGTCCAGGTAGGCCACCTCCGCGGCGATGCGCTCCGGCGCCAGGTTCTCGTCCAGGGCCGCGCGGATCGCCGCCGCCTGCGTCAGGCCCGGACGCGTCCGCAGCAGGCGCGCCAGCATCCAGTGGCCATGCACCGAAGAGTGCCAATCGAAACAGCCGTAGAAGGCCGGATGGAGGGCCTTCGGAGACTGGACCTCCCCTGCCCCGTTCATCACATGGTCCAGCTTGTTCGGGAATTCCTGCCGCACGCACTTCAGCGCCAGCGCTGCGAAACGGTCCGCCGCCGCATCCGTCAGCGCCAGGTCCGCCTCCTGGGCCTGGACCGGCATCGCCACCATCATCCCCACGGCCACCTGCCCCATCCAGCCCATAGGATCCTCCGGGCTGGATTCTATCGGCTGGTTTGCTAGAATGGGCGTCCCGGAGAGATGGCCGAGTGGTTGATGGCACCGCACTCGAAATGCGGAGACGGGGAAACCTGTTCGGGGGTTCGAATCCCTCTCTCTCCGCCAGAATCGCCTGC
>DPRT01000136.1:0-6241 GCA_003538615.1 Holophagaceae bacterium
CCGGCGAACCACAGCCAGGCAGGATGAGGGCCGCTGCCAGACCGGGCACCGGGCAAATCAGCCCACCAGCTCCTTCAGGCGCTTGTCCAGCACGTCGGCCAGCTTCTCGACCACCTCGCGGTTCTCGTTGCGGGCGGACTGGATCTCCTTCTCCAGCTTGCGCTCGGTCTGGAGGACCGATTTCTGGAGCTGGGACAGCACGCCCTTGATGTCATCGAGGTCGTTCATCAGGCCGTTCAGCCGCGGATCCGGGGGGCGGCTATTGCTGAAGACGCCCATGCCCGCCAGCACCGTGGCGAGCGCCGTGAGCAGGAGGATGAGGAGAAGCAGGGGATTGCTGGCCATGGGCACACCTTGCCCCTCAGAATGCCAGGATCATGCCGACCGGGCGCTGATTACTAAGGCTTCTGCTTCACGCGCTGGTAGTCGTCCCCCTGGAATTTCAAGGGTTTTTCCACGGGGATGACCAGGTAGGGCTCGGCCTTGCGGCCTCCCTTCTTCGAGGCCAGCTGCAGCTGCTGCTGGACCTCTTCCCGGGCCTGGCGCTCCTTGGCCACCTCGGTGGCGTGGAGGGCGGCCAATTGGGTGAGCTCCTGCTCCTGGCGCTGGGTCTGGAGGGCCAGGCCATCGGCCCGCTGTTTCTGCTGGAAGCCCCAGGTGCCCAGTCCGGCCAGCACGGCCAGCAGGGGCAGGGCCGCGGCGGCCAGCAGGCCCCAGGATGGCCGCTTGCGCTCGGTGCGGCGGCGGCGCTGGGCCTCGCGGCGGAGGTCCTCGGCAAGGGCCGNNGCGGGATCAGACCAGGACATGCACGCCTCCAGAAGGGTTGAGCTGATCTTTGAGTTGGGCCTTGGCCCGGTGGATGCGGGTCTTCACGGTGGCCTCGGGAATGCCCAGGATGTCCGCGATCTCCCGGATGGACAGCCCCTCCACCACGAACAACCAGAGGGCCTCGCGGAAGGTGGGCGACAGCAGCCGCATGCGCTCGCGCACTTCCTGGTTCAGCACCATGTCATCGGCCCCTCCGGCCAGGCCGGGCTCGGCCACGGCCTCCAGGCTGAGGTTCTGGTTCTTCATGGGGCGCCGCTCCGTGAGGGACAGGGTGCGGACCGTCCCGTAGAGGAAGGCGGTGGGGTGCTCCACCTGCACTTCCCGCTGCATGAGGATGACGAAGGCCTCCTGGGCGATGTCCTCGGGGAAGGTCGCCCCGTAGCGCCGGGCATAGCTCACCAGCCGGGGATAGAGCTCGGCGAAGGCGGCATGGAAGGCCTCCTTGGTGCCGAACGGGGTTTCCTGGGGGGACTGCTCCATGCGGGGCTCCGACGCCTTAGGATGCCCGATCCGGACCGGAAGTTCCGGGCTAGGCTGGAGGCTATGGATTCGCCTCTCCAAGCCTGGCGGGACACCCTCGAGGAGCTGGGGGTGATGGGCCTCGTCCGCGAACCGGTGGAAGCCGCCCCGGAACCGGCCACCCGGAATCCAGCCGCGTCCATGCGCCCGGCCCCCGCCCAGCCCCGGCCNNGCCGATGCCGTGGCCGCCGCAGGCAGCCTGCCGGACCTGCAACGGGCCATCCAGGGCTGCCTGGCCTGCCCCCTGGGCCCGGGCCGCCTGAAGTTCGTCTTCGGCGAAGGCGATCCGAAAGCCCGCCTCATGTTCGTGGGGGAGGGCCCCGGACGGGACGAGGACCAGGCTGGCCGGCCCTTCGTGGGCAAGGCCGGCGAGCTGCTGGACAAGATGATCGTGGCCATCGGCCTGAGGCGTGAGGACACCTACATCGCGAACATCGTCAAATGCCGCCCCCCCGACAACCGCACGCCCACCTCCGACGAGGCCCGGGCCTGCCTGGGCTACCTGCGCCGGCAGATCGAACTGATCCAGCCTGCCGTCATCGTCACCCTGGGCGCCACGCCCCTGCGGGAGCTGCTGGGGATCAGCGAAGGCATCACGCGGGTGCGGGGCCAGTGGAAGCGTCTGCAGATGGGCGGCCGCGAGATTCCCGTCATGCCCACGTTCCATCCCGCCTACGTGCTGCGCCAGTACACCCAGGATGTCCGCCGCTCCGTGTGGGAGGACCTTAAAGCGGCGAAGGCGTGGGTCGACAAGGGCGCAGAAGACTGAAGCCTGTCGTGTCATGCTAAGTCCAGCTTTCGAGGTCCGCTCATGCGTCTAGTGAACGTGTTTTTCTTCGTGCTCATGGCCTTCGTGCTGTTCGTGCTGGGCAATCTGTACTTGACCAACCACGACCTGCTGGTCCGCGAAGTCATCATCTTCGGCGAGAACATCAAGATCCAGAGCGTCATCCTCCTCGCCTTCCTGCTCGGCTTCCTGCTGAACGTGCTCTACACCGGCATCATGGAGCTGGTCCGGCTGGTGCGGGGCCTGAATGCCTCCGCCGACACGCGGCTGGTGAAGCGGATCTCCGAGCGCATGCAGGACGCCCGCGACCTCGTGGCCCACGGCCTCCCGCGGGAGGCGAAGGAGATCCTGGAGAGCATTCTCGAGCAGCGCAAGGAACACGTGCCCGCCCGCATGCTCCTGGGCGAAGTCCTCATGAAGACCGGCAGTGCCGACGAGGCTGTGAAGCTGTTCAAGGCCCTCTGCGACGAGGAGCCCGATCTGGTCGAAGCCGCCTACCAGCTGGCCGAGGCCCTGGTGGCCGTGCGGAATCCCGAGGCCTCCACCGCGGTGCTGGCCAAGCTGGCTGCCGGCCACCCCAAGAAGGCGCTCCGTGCCTGGCGGCGCCTGCGGGCCCTCCACATGGACGCCCAGCGCTGGGATGAGGCCATGGAGGCCCACAAGAAGCTGCAGGCCCACTTCGCCAACGAGCTCACCCAGGGCGAGAAGGCCCAGGGCGCCGCCCTGGCCTACCAGGTGGGCCTGGCCAAGGTGGAGGAAGACCACTTCAAGGATGCCGCCCAGGTGTTTCAGCAGGTCATCAAGGACGAGCCCGAGTTCGTGCCCGCCTACCTCAGCCTGGGCCGCTGCATGATCCTCCAGGACCAGGAGGCCCAGGGCCTGGAGATCTGGCTGGAGGGCTTCCGCAAGACCGGCGAAGGCACCTTCCTCCAGGAGCTGGAGGACTACTTCATCCAGCTGGGGCGCCCTGAGGACGGCCTCGCCCTGCTGCGCCGGGTGGCCGCCACCTCCAAGCACGCCACCACCGCCAAGTTCTTCCTGGGCAAGATGCTCTACCGCCTGGAGATCCTGGACGAGGCCCTGGACCTGTTCCAGGAAGTCCGCAGCCAGGTGGTCTACAGCCCCATCCTGTTCTTCTTCATGGCCAAGATCCACAGCCGTCGCGGCCGCCTGGACGCCGCGCTCAACGAATACCGCCAGCTGCTGAGGAATCTCGGAGTCCTCAAGCTGCGCTTCGAGTGCGCCGTCTGCGGCCACCGGTCCCAGGACTACGTCGACCGCTGCGACAGCTGCGGCAGCTGGAACAGCAGCCATTTCCTCTTCAAGGAGAGCGACCTGCCCGAAGGCCCNNCCCTACGCGATGGCCTGTCGAATATCGAACAGGAGGCGCTTCAGCTCCAGCTCGGACAGCTGGAGGGGCACCTGCTGCTTGACCTCGTCCTTGCGGTAGAAGGCGATGCGCTTCACCACGATCCGGTTCTTGCCGATGCTGATCTCGTTGAACTGGATCTGGGTATCGTCCTTGTAGGGCGGCAGGCTGCGCAGCTGGATGTACATCCCGCGCCGGTCGTGGTCCACGATCTCCAGGCGCTCCTTCAGGTAGTTCACCTGCTCGGAGAGCTTCTCGGCCTTGGTCTTCAGCTTGGCGAAGCTGAGCTTCTTCGGCACGTGGCGCTCTAGGATCATTTCGCCCAGTTGCACGCCACCATCCCCGCGCCGGAGGAAGCCTTCCAGGGTTCCATCCAGCTCCAGATCCGCCTGATGNNCCCTAGGAGCCAGAGCCGTGCCAGGAATTTTCTACCGCGGCACCTTTAGCACATGCCTTGAATTGCCAGGACTTCCCTCACCTTCTGCCGAGCCGGTCCTGCCCACAAAGGCTACCCTTCTTCTTTTTGTGTCCACTATTGGCCATCTATACAGCCAATATGGTCATTTTTCGACAGGCCAGCGCCTGCGGTAGATCATGCGATCCAGGGCCCGGCTGTAGGGGCTCCAGGCCCCGCTGTCCCCCTCGTCCTTCAGGGCGCGGAACATCACCTCCAGCTTGCCGTCCAGGTCATCCAGGTAGTGGACCAGCAGGGCCTCGGGGGTCTTGGGCAGCACCGGAGAACCGAATTCCAGGCGGCCATGATGGCTGAGCACGATGTGGAGGATCTGCAGGCGCAGCTCCTCGGGGAATTCCGGAATGCGGGCCGCCGCCCGGCTGATCCAGTCGGCCTCCAGGGCGATGTGGCCCAGCAGGTTGCCTGGATCCGTGTAGCCGAAGGAACGCTGGTAGCTCAGCTCGGCCGTCTTGCCCACGTCATGCAGGAAGACGCCGGCCAGCACCAGGTCGCGGTTCAGGTCCCGGTAGTGCCTGCAGGCCCGCTCGGCCATGGCGGCGACGGACAGCGTGTGCTCCAGCAGGCCGCCCAGGTAGGCGTGGTGCATGGACTTGGCGGCGGGAGCCTGGGCGAAGGCGGCACGCAGATCCGCATCTTCCACGAATAGCGCCGCCAGCAGCTGGCGGATCCAGGGATCCCGCACGGAGGCGATGAGTCCGTCCAGTTCCGCGAGCATCTCCGGCACGGGCCGCGCGCTCACGGGGAAGAACCGGGAGAGGTCGCCCACCTCCGCATCCGCGGCGAAGCGGACCTTGTCCAGCTTCATCTGGAGGCGCCCGTTGTAGCTCGTCACGGAGCCCTTCACCCACAGGAAGGCATCGGGCTGGACGGCATCCATATCGCCTTCGATGGCGCGGACATCCCACAGGAAGGCTTTCAGGTCGCCGGAGGTGTCCGACAGCTTCAGCTCCAGGTACTCNNGACATGGGCTCTCCCTGCGCCCCATCAGGCCCGGTGGACCGATGCGGCAATGGATGTCAATGATTGCGCGGCGTCTTGTGGGGCGGCGCGAAGGGGTCCTCGTCGCTGTAGGCCAGATCCAGGGGAAGCCGCTTGTCCTCCAGCACCTCGAAGAGGGACCACTGGTCCGCCTTCTTCACATTGCCCCCGGGCAGATCCAGCACCCGGACCTTCAGCACGCGGTTGTAGAGGGGGAATTCCAGCTCATCCTGCACCTTGAGCTCGTGGCTGGCCTTCCGGGGCGTCCCGTTCACCCGCACCATGCCCTCGTCGCAGAGCTGGTTGGCCAGCTCGCGCCGCTTGATGAGCAGGCTCTTCTTCAGGAAGGCGTCGAGACGCATGATCAGCCCTTCAGGATCTGGTCCCTGGGCACCAGGTAGCGGATGTTGGCGCGCATCCGGAGGTTGGACAGGTACTGCTCGATGGCGTTCTGGGCCTTGGGTTCCTGGAGCTTCTCCAGGATCTTGGCCTTCACCTCGGCGAAGTCCTTCACCGGGGCGTCCTCCAGGGCGATGAGCTGGATCAGGTAGAGGTCCTTGTCCGTTTCGATGGGGGCCGACACCTGTCCCGGCTTGAGCCTGACGGCCGCTTCCTCGATGCTGGCGCGGAGGAAGCCCTTGTTCATCCAGCCCAGGTCGCCGCCCGTGGCCTTGCTGGGGCTGCTGGAGTCCGCTTTGGCCAGGTCTTCGAAGGCCTTGCCGGCCTTCAGCTCGGCCTGGATGGCCTCCAGCTTCTTCCGGGCTCCGGCCTGCTCCTCGGCGGTGGCGCCCTTGGCCAGGACCAGCTCCCGGATGCGGAAGCGGGTGGGCAGGCGGTATTCGTCCTTGTGGTCCTCGTAGTAGGCGCGCAGTTCGTTGTCCTCCACCGCCACCTTGGAGAACACTTCGCGCTGGAGCACGAACTGCTGGGTGGCCTGCTGCTTCTGGCGCTTCAGGAACTCGGGAAGGCCGATGCCCAGGCTGCTCCGGAGGGCCCGTTCCAGGTCCGCATCCGTGGCGAAGTTGTTCTCCTTCTTGATGCCATTGATGCTGGCCCGGACGTACTCGTCTGTGATGGGAGAGCCCAGCTCGGCGCCCTTATCCTCCAGGAGGTACGCATCCACCATGCCCTGGAGGGTCTTCTCCCGGGCGCCCTTCAGCTTCTCGTCCAGCTCCTTGCCGGAGAACTGCCGGTAGAGGGCCGCGTGCTGCTGCTCCACCGCCTGGGTGAGGTCCCGGCGGGTGATGATGTGGTTGTTGACGATGACGAGGATCTCCTCGCGCAC
>DPRT01000136.1:6252-6813 GCA_003538615.1 Holophagaceae bacterium
AAGGGGATCTGGCGGGCGGGCTTCCGCTCCTCGACCTTCACCAGGTGGTAGCCATAGGTGGTCTTCACGGGATCGCCCACCTGGCCCACGGGCTGCTTGCGGGCCGCGGCGCCGAACTCGGGCACCCAGCCTGAAGGATCCGCATCGGCGTAGAGTCCCCCGTTTTCCTTGCTCCCGGGATCATCGCTGTACGTCTTCGCCAGCGCCTCAAAGGCGGCTCCGCCCTTCAGCTCTTCCTGGATCTTGGCGATCCGGGCCTTGGCGTCCTCTTCTGAAAGGCCCGCCTCCGCCTTGGGATCCTGCTTCACCGACACCAGGATGTGCCGCACGGAGACCAGCTCTGGCTGCTTGAAGCGCTCCGGGTGCTTGTCGTAGAAGGCCTTCACCTCCGCATCGCCCACCACCAGCTTCTTCTGGAGGTCTTCGCCCTCCTTGGCCAGGAACTCGCGGGCCAGCAGGTCGTCCTTGGCGCGGTTCAGGGCGATCTGGAACTCCGCGCTCCGGTCAAGCCCCGGGCGCTTGGCCTTGACGGCCAGCAGCTTGCTCTCGGCCATGCGCTTG
>DPRT01000185.1 GCA_003538615.1 Holophagaceae bacterium
CGGTCAGGGCCTTCTTGGCCTCGGCCTTCTTCTCTTCCTTCTTGGCTTCAGCCTTCTTCTCGGCCTTCTTGGGCTCGGCCTTCTTCTCTTCCACGGTCAGGGCCTTCTTGGCCTCTTCCTTCTTGGGCTCGGCCTTCTTCTCGGCCTTCTTGGTCTCGACCTTCTTCGCTTCAGGCTTCTTGGCCTCTTCGGCGAAGACGGGGCTGATCAGAGCGGCGGCAACGAGCAGCGCGGCAAGCTTCTTCATGGGGGTACTCCCTGGGTTGATCCGGCACGGCCGGAATTGAGGCTCAAACAAGCATTATTCAGGCCAACGTTCAAATATCTTTAAAATCAACACTTGAATCGGTCGTTTATCGTGAAATTTTGTTGCATTCTGCCACCCGTGGCAGCCTGCGACGGAAGGTCCACTTATTCGCTCTCGTGGAATCCGTAGCGCTTGAGCTTCCGGTAGAGGGTGGTCCGGTCCACCCCCAGGATCTCGGCGATGCGCTGCTTCTCCTTGTGCCGGCCGACCAGGATCTGGATGTAGCGCCGTTCCAACTCGTCCAGGGAAGGCCAGTCCTCGATCAATGCAGGGACGTCCTCCGCCGATTCCGGCCGCCGCAGGGCGCGCTTGAGCACATCAGCCTGGATCTTGGCCGGCAAGTCGTCCACGGTGATCTCCCGGCCCCGGCTCAACTGGGTCAGATTCTCCACGGCGTTGCTCAGTTCGCGGACATTCCCCGGCCAGGAGTAGGACTCGAGCACCCGCCGGGCCTCGGGATGCAGCTCGTAGGCCTGCTGGTCCTTCTGGCCGGATTCAGCGAGAAAGTGATCCAAGAGGGCTCCCACGTCCTCCCGCCGGTCCCGGAGGGGTGGCACGGCCAGTTCCACCACGCTGAGGCGGTAGTAGAGATCCTCGCGGAAGGTCCCGGCTTTCACCATCTGCTGGAGATCCCGGTTGGTGGCCGCGATGACCCGGGAATCCACCTTGATGGTCTTGTTCCCCCCCACCCGGCGGATCTCCTGTTCCTGGAGCACACGCAGCAGGCGCACCTGGAAGCTGGGGCTGGTCTCCCCGATCTCGTCCAGGAAGATGGTGCCGCCGGAGGCTTCCTCGAAAAGGCCCGGCTTCTCGCCCACGGCACCCGTGAAGGATCCCTTCACGTGGCCGAAGAGCTCGGATTCCAGGAGTGTTTCCGTCAGGGCGCCGCAATTCACGGCCACAAAGGCCCGGTCCCGGCGGTCGCTGGACAGGTGAATGCTGCGGGCCACCAGCTCCTTGCCCGTGCCGCTCTCCCCCGTGATGAGCACCGTGGCCCGGCTGTTCTGAAGGCTGGCGATGGTCTTGTAGACCACCATCATCTTGGGGCTGGAACCGATCATGAGGCTGCGCTTCCCCTTGGGCGAGGCACACTGGGCGCTGCCTTGCCCGCTGGATTGGCGGCGGGCCAGGGCGCGCGCCACCAGGGCCTTCAGCTCCTCGTTGTTCCAGGGCTTGCTCAGGAAGTCGAAGGCGCCTTCGCGCACGGCCTCGATGGCGGTCTCCAGGGTTCCGAACCCCGAAAGCAGGATCGTGTCCACGCCCAGGGGCTTGGCCTCCCGCAGCAGGTCCAGGCCATCCTTCTTGGCCTCCAGGTTGATGTCGGAAAGCAGCAGATCGAAGGCCCCCTTCCTCAACAGTTCGATGGCGCGGTCAGGATGCGTGGCCTTGGTGACCTCCAGCCCCATGCCACCCAGCAGCTCCTCCAGGAACTCGCAGGTCTCCTTGCTGTCGTCCACCACAAGCACACGGGCCACGGCCACCCCCACCATGAAGGTACCCCACCTGGCCCCGGACCAGGACCAGGCGTATGCTCGGGGCATCCTTTCCACGGAGAATTCCCATGCGGATGCTTGCGGCTCTTGCCCTTGGAACACTCTTTTCTGCGGCCAGCCTCCTGGCCGGCGACCTCACCATCACGTCGCAGGTCACCGGCAAGGGCGCTCTGGCCAAGGACGGCGCCCAGGTGCAGTACCTCAGCGCCACCAGGATGCGGGTGAACCATGCCGGCTCGAGGACCGACAGCCTGGTGGACTACGGCAAGGAGGTCATCTACAGCATCGACCACGGGAAGAAGGTCATCACGAAGATCACCTTCAAGGACATGCAGGAGACCCTCCAGGCCCTGGAGGGGCAGATGGCCGGCATGCCGGAGATGGTCACGAAAATGATGTTCGGCGATGTGTCCGAGGTGAAGGTGGAGCAGCTCGGCCCCGACACGATCCTGGGGCGACCCTGCAGGAAGGTCCGCATCACCCTCGGCAAGATGGTGGAGGAACTGAGCGTCGATCCCTCCCTCCAGTTCCCGCTGAAGGACTATGCCAAATCCATGGCCATGCTGAACCGGGCTCCCGGGCCCATGGGCGCCCTCTTCAAGCGCGTCTATCAGGAGACCGCCAAGCTCAAGGGCGTGCCCCTCCGCACCCGCATCACCGGACTCATGGGCATGGACGTGACCACCGAGGCCACCGCCGTGTCCACGGCCCCCATCCCTGACAGCGCCTGGGCCCTGCCCTCCGGCTATGCCGAAAAGGACGGCGGCAAGGAGATGAAGGAAAGCATGAAGGGGAAGCGATAGACTGGATGGGGCCCCTCGCGGGCCCCTTCCTTCGGACCCCCCATGAACGCCAACCCCTCCTTCGATGATGGCCTGGACCGGCTGGAGGCCTTGGTGCAGCAGCTGGAATCCGGCAGCCTGAGCCTGGAGGAGGCCCTGGCCCGCTTCGAAGAGGGAGTCCAGCTGAGCCAGTCGCTCCAGAAGCAGCTGTCCGAGGCCCAGCGCCGGGTCGAGGTCCTCAAGGCGGGCCTGGGCGGCGAGTACCGGGCCGATTCCCTCGATGATGCGAAGGAATCCCGATGAACGGGGCGGCCGCGCAGGTCCAGGCCGACCTGGACCGCCTGCTTCCCCTGCTGGACGCCTCCCTCACGGCCCCCTTCCAGGGGGGTGAGGCCATCCGCCTGGGTGAAGCCGTCCGATACAGCCTGGAGGCCGGCGGCAAGCGCGTGCGGCCCGTGCTCTGCCTGCTGGCCGCCGAGGCCGTGGGCGGCACGGCGGATCAGGCCCTGCCCGGCGCCCTGGCCCTGGAGTACGTCCATACCTACTCGCTCATCCACGACGACCTGCCCGCCATGGACGACGACGACCTGCGCCGCGGGCGGCCCACCAACCACAAGGTCTACGGCGAAGGCCACGCCATCCTCGCGGGGGACGCCCTGCTCACCGAGGCCTTTGGTGTGCTGGCGGCGGCGGACCTGGATCCCATCAAGCGGGCCGAGGCCCTGGCCCTGCTGGCCGAAGGCGCGGGCTGGCGCGGCATGGCCGGCGGCCAGGCCCTGGACCTGGAAGGCGAGAAGCTGGATCGCTATGACCTGGATCACCTCCGCCTCATCCACCGCCTCAAGACCGGCGCCCTCCTGCGGGCCTCGTTGGAGATCGGCGCCGTAATGGGCGGCGCGGCCCCTGCGGAACAGGCCGCCCTGCGTGCCTACGGCGAGGCCATCGGCCTGGCCTTCCAGATCCAGGACGACATCCTGGATGCCACCGCCACCGACGCAGATCTGGGCAAGCGGGCCGGGAAGGATGCGGGCAGGGGTAAGATCACCTACCCGTCGCTCCTGGGCCTGGACGGCGCCCGCACCGCCCTGAGTGAAGCCACCGAGACCGCCCTATGCCATCTAGCCATCCTTCCCCATCATCATTCCTTGGCAGCCTGGGCCCGTTATCTGGCCCAGCGGGCGAAGTAGGAACACGCGTGAACGATTCCGCCCGCCCCTATCCCCTGCTGGACTCCCTGGCCGCCCCCCAGCAGGTGCGCCATTTCTCTCCGGCGCAGCTGGAACAGCTCGCCGCCGAAGTGCGCGCCTTCCTCATCGCCTCCGTCTCGGAAACCGGGGGCCACTTCAGCTCCAACCTCGGCACGGTGGAGCTGACGGTCGCCCTCTTCCACCACTTCGACTTCCTGCAGGACCGCATCGTGTGGGACGTGGGCCATCAGGCCTATCCGCACAAGATCCTCACGGGCCGCATGGACCGTTTCCCCACCCTGCGCATGCACCACGGCCTGTCGGGCTTCCTGAAGCGGGATGAGAGCCCCTACGACCACTTCGGCGCAGGTCACGCCAGCACCAGCATTTCCGCGGCCCTCGGCATGGCCAAGGCCCGCGATCTCCAGAAGCAGGATCATGCCTGCATCGCCGTCATCGGCGATGGCTCCATGACCGCGGGCATGGCCTTCGAGGGCCTCAACCAGGCGGGCTACCTGGAGGCGAAGAACTTCCTGGTGATCCTCAACGACAACGACATGAGCATCAATCCCAACGTGGGGTCGCTGCAGGGCTACCTGAACCAGATCATGTCCGGCCAGTACTACCAGCGCTGGCGCGACCGCATCGAGCACGCCATCAAGGCCATCCCCCTCGAAGGCCTCAGCAAGGGCGTCGCCAAGGCCGCCAAGTGGAGCGAGGAGAGCTTCAAGCGGCTCATGGTGCCGGGACTGCTCTTCGAGGACCTGGGCTTCCGCTACCTGGGGCCCGTGAACGGCCACGACGTGGCCGCCACCTCGAGGGCCCTGGCCGAGGCCAAGGAGAAGATGAAGGATGGCCCGGTGCTGCTGCACGTGCAGACCAAGAAGGGCTACGGCTATGAGCCCGCCGTGCAGGACCCCCTCAAGTGGCACGGCGTCACCGCCTTCGACGCCGAATCCGGCGAGATCATCAAGACCCAGTTGGACCCGTCGAAGCCCGCCCCGCCCAGCTACACCAGCGTCTTCGGCAAGGCCCTCGTGGACCTGGCGAAGAAGGACGAGAAGATCGTCGGCATCACCGCCGCCATGCTGGACGGCACCGGGCTGAACCTCTTCCAGAAGGCCTTCCCCGACCGCTGCTTCGACGTNNGCCCAGGGCATGCGCCCCGTCTGCGCCATCTACAGCACCTTCCTCCAGCGGGGCTTCGACCAGGTGGCCCACGATGTCTGCATCCAGGACCTGCCCGTGACCTTCGCCCTGGACCGGGCGGGCATCGTGGGCGCCGACGGCCCCACGCACCACGGCCTCTACGATCTGGCCTACCTGCGCTGCCTGCCCAACATCATCCTCATGGCGCCCAAGGACGAGAACGAACTGCGGCGCATGCTCATGACCGCCATCTACAGCGGGCATCCGGCGGCTCTGCGCTATCCGCGCGGCAACGGCCTGGGCGTGGCCATGGAGGAGCCCATCGCCGCCCTGCCCGTGGGCAAGGGCGAACTGCTCCGCGAAGGAACAGACCTGCTCCTCTGCGCCCTCGGCGCCATGGTGGATCCGGCCTTGCGCATCGCGGAAGCCCTGGCCGCCGACGGCATCTCCTGCGCTGTCATCAATGCCCGGTTCGTGAAACCCCTGGACGGCCCCCTCATCCATGCCTGGGCCGGCCGCTGCCGGGCCATCGTGACCCTGGAGGAGGGCTGTGCGCCGGGCGGCTTCAGCGGAGCTGTCGCCGAGTCCCTGGCGGACGCCGGCCTGCCCCGTCCGCTGCTCCGCTGTGCCGTTCCCGACCATCTGGTACACCACGGCGATCCGAAGCGCCTCCTGGAAGAAGAAGGCCTCAGCCCCCTGGCGCTCGAGGCCCGGATCCGGAAATTCTTTCGTGACATCTAAAAAGAATGCCTTGCGGAAGGCCTCATAAATTCCTAAGGTGAGTCCCAACCCACCCAGGCAGTTCCACCTTTCTTGAGGCACCCGTGAGGTCCATTCCCATCCGCGCATCCCTTCTGGGCGCAGCTATCTGCTTTACCGCCATGACCGGCTCGGCCCAGTCCTGGGATGCTGCTGTCAACGCCTCCAGCTGGGCCAAGCAGGACCGGGACGACTCCTTCACCTTCCATGACCCTGCCGCCAAGACCCTGCACACCTGGATCCGGGACGGGGGCTTGCTGGGCACCATTCCCACCGGGCGCCTGGATGGCCAACCGGAGCGCTGGGTCATCGACCCCCGGGGCAACGCCTGGGTCGCCCACGGCACCACCCTGACCTATGTGGACCGGACCGGGCGCACCATGGGCAGCGTGAAGCTCCCCGCGGAAGTCGGCGACCTCTGCTGGGACCCCAAAGGCATCATCCTCTCCTACCGCACGCCGGAACCCTACCTTGAGAAACGGGACTTCCGCAGCGCGGAGGTGCTGTGGTCCTTCGGTGCCAAACCCNNGGACAGAAGGTGGGCGAGACCCGCCTGCGCTTCAATGGAACGCCCGCCCCGGCCCTGGAAGGCAACACCACGGACCGCGACCCCCTCGTCGTGTGGGTGGGCAAGGGGGTCGTGTTCGCCGCCTTGAGGGCATCCCAGGTGCCGGCCGCCCAGCGGGGCACCTTCCAGGGACTGGTCCTCGCCCGGTTGGATCTCGCCCAGACCAGCCTGGAATTCCTCCCCACGGGCCTGGATGACAGCCACATCCTGGTGGGCCTGCTGGATTCCGATGCCGTGTTTGCCAGCCCCAGGGGTGGCTTGATGCTGGTGCGCGTCAAATAGCCAGGGGGCGCTCCACGGCACTCACCGGGCCTGGTTCAGCACCCGCTCCCGATCCAGGAAGGGAATGGTCCGCCACAGGCCCGGCACCGCCGGATTCAGACTGGGGCGGGCCAGGACATGGGCCAGCAGCAGGTTGCGCTGGGAGGCCTCGGTCACGAATTCCGGCTCCCCCTTGAAGCCGATGGCTTCCATGAAGCCCCCGCCGCCCCGCAGCCGGTAGGTGGTCAGGGCGAGGGTGAAGGTCTGGTCCGCCTTGACGGGCTGGCCCTGGTACTGGAGGCTCACCACCCGGCTGCCCGCAGGCTTGCCCAGGTTCAAGGCATAGGCCACCCCATCCACGGTATCGAAATCATGCAGGGGCACCTCGGGATTGTAGAGCTCCGGTTCCCAGCTGTAGGTGTAGTGCCGCGCCGCGTGTTCGAGGTAGGCCCGGAGCTGGGCGCCGGTGATGCGGATGCGCGCCACCTGGTTTTCATAGGGCGAGAGGGCATAGAACTGCCGCACGCTGGTGGGCCCTTTGGGGATGAAGAGCTTGGCTCCAGGGCTGGCGGCGGCGGACAGCTGGGCGCCGGTGGCCTGCCGCTGGACCTGGTGGATCAGCTGCATCAGCGGCGTGTCCTCCATGCGGGACCAGCGGCTGTCCAGATCCACCAGCAGGCTGGTCGCCGCCGTGTCCAGGTAGCGGTCCGCGGCGGCGCGCAGTTCCGCAGTCAGGCTCAGCACCTCGGGGTCCACGGGCGTGTCGGCCTCGGGCCGGAGCAGGCGACCCGAGGCCGCGGCCACGCGCCAGCGGCCCCGTTCCTTCCGCAGGTTCAGCTCCACCACCGCCAGGGCCCGCCCGTGAGCCTGGGCCTGGACGATGGGAATGCCCTTGTGTTCGGCCTGGATGGCCTGATGGGTGTGGCCTGTGAAGATGGCGTCAAGACCCGGCACCTGGTCCGCCAGACGCAGCGCCGCGTTCTCATCCCCCTCCCGGCCATCCACGCTCCCCAGTCCGGCGTGGACCAGCGCCACCACCAGATCGGCCTTCTCCTTTTCCCGCAAGCGGGGCACCACTTCCCGGGCCACGGCCACGATGTCCCGGAACCGGAGGCCCGCGTAGTTTCCCGGCTCCGTCATGGCGGGGATCCGGGGCGTCGTGAAGCCCACCAGGGCCACGCGGAGGCCTGCCACCGTCACCATCGTGTGCGAAAGGAATCCGGCCCCCCCCTTGGCATCCACCGTGTTGGCCGACAGGAAGGGGAACCGGGCCTGCTTCTCCACCTCGCGCAGGACGCCGAGGCCGAAGTCGTACTCATGGTTGCCCACGGCCATGGCCGAATAGCCCAGCGCATTCATGATGGCAAGGCTGGGTTCCGGCAGGTCGCGGCGGAGGGTGTTCCGCACATAGTTGATGGGCTCGCCCTGGATCGTGTCGCCGCAGTCCACCAGGATCGTGGCGGGGTTCTGGACCCTCTGGCGGCGGATCAGGGTGGCGATCTTCGCCCAGCCCAGGTTCGCGGGCTGAAGGCTGAACGTGTCTTCGGCCATCACGCGCCCGTGCATGTCGGTGGTTCCAAGAATCTGAATCCGCGCCTCTTGGGCCTGGAGGCCCAGGGCGATCCACAGAATCCAGAACCAATGCCTCATGGGACCTCCAGGCATCCCGCCAACCCAGGGTTGGATGGGGCCGACTTCAAGGGTAAACTTTCCCTTCACCCAAGGATGACCTCTCTTTCGGAGCCCTCATGCAAGAAGTCCAGATCAAGGCCCCCAAGCACGAATTCACGCTGCTTTGCGACGACATCCGCCAGGAGATGGGCGGCAAGACCTCGCTGATGGGCCTGTACGACCACCACATCGTCGTGCCCCAGGTGCCCTTCACCCTGCCCAAGGTGTGCTTCTACACCCGGTTCTCCCGCATGGACGGCCAGTTCAAGTTCGGCTTCTCCATCGTGAGCCCCTCCGGCGAGCGCAAGGACGTGATCCGCGACAGCGACGTGCAGATCCCCGACGGCGCCAAGGAAGGCACCTTCAACGTCATCGCCAGCCCCTTCGAGGTGAGCGGCGAGGGCGTCTATGAAGTGATCATCGCCCTGACCAAGGGGGCCGACCGCTTCGAGTACGTCTACAAGTTCGCCATCTCCGACGCCAGCCGCCTCCAGGCCGAGTACGAGAAGGCCATGGCCGAGGCTGGCCAGGCCGGCAACTAGACCTTCACCCTTCTTTTCCCTGCGCGGCGCCCACCCGGGCGCCGCGTTGCTTTTAGACTGGGGATGAGGGATTCATGTCCATCGACCGCTATGCCAAGCAACGCATCTTCT
>DPRT01000213.1 GCA_003538615.1 Holophagaceae bacterium
GGCGGCAGCGGCGGCGGCATCGCCTACAACGTGGAGGAGTTCGAGACCATCGTGGCGCGGGGCCTGGATCTGAGCCCCACCAAGCAGGTGCTCATCGAGGAGAGCATCCTGGGCTGGAAGGAGTTCGAGCTGGAGGTGGTGCGCGACCTGGACGACAACGTCGAGGTGATCTGCTCCATTGAGAACTTCGATCCCATGGGCGTCCACACGGGCGACAGCATCACGGTGGCCCCGGCGCTCACGCTGACTGATCCCGAGTACCAGCGCATGCGCGACGCGGCCCTGGCGGTCATCCGAGCCGTGGGCGTGGAGACCGGCGGATCGAACATCCAGTTCGCCCTGGAGCCCGAGACCAGCCGCATCATCGTCATCGAGATGAACCCCCGCGTGAGCCGCAGCTCGGCGCTGGCCTCCAAGGCCACGGGCTTCCCCATCGCCTGGGTGGCCACCAAGCTGGCGCTGGGCTACCGGCTGTGGGAGCTGCCCAACGCCATCACCCGCATGACCAAGGCCGCCTTCGAGCCGGTGCTGGACTACATCGTGGTGAAGATCCCCCGCTTCACCTTCGAGAAGTTCCCCCAGGCCGAGAAGGTGCTNNTCCGGCGCCCTGGAGGGCAAGCTGGACCTCAACCGCCTCAAGGAACACCTGCTTATTCCCGGCCCCCAGCGCCTCTTCTGGGTCTACCACGCGCTGAAGGCCGGTCACAGCGTGGAGGAGCTGCACCGCCTCACGAAGATCACGGCCTGGTTCCTGCGGGAGATCGAGGAGATCGTCGTGCTGGAAGGCCGCCTGCGGAGCTTCCCCGTGGACCGCCTGCCGGAGGAGCTGCTGGAGAAGGCCAAGCGGGCCGGGTTCGCGGACGACCAGATCTCGGTGTTCTGCTCGGGGACGGAGGCCGAGGTCGTCGCGCGGCGCGCCGAGCTGGGCCTGCAGCCCACCTACAAGCGCGTGGACACCTGTGCCGGCGAGTTCCAGGCCGAGACGCCCTACCTCTATGGCACCTGGGAATATGGCGATACCAGCGAAGCCCCACCCACGGACCGCCCCAAGGCCATCGTCCTCGGATCGGGCCCCAACCGCATCGGCCAGGGCGTGGAGTTCGACTGCTGCTGCGTGCAGGCCGTGGAGGCCATCCGCGCCAGCGGCGTGGAGGCCATCCTCATCAACTGCAACCCAGAGACCGTCAGCACGGACTTCGACACCAGCGACCGCCTCTACTTCGAGCCCCTCACCTACGAACATGTGAAGGCGGTGGTGGATCGCGAGGCGGCGGGCGGCAAGCTGCTGGGCGTCTTCGCCCAGTTCGGCGGGCAGACGCCCCTGAAGCTGGCCTCGCCCCTGGATGCCGCGGGCGTGAAGCTGCTGGGGACGCCCCTCAACGCCATCCTGGACGCCGAGGACCGGGAGCGCTTCGGCCAGGCCCTCAAGCGCCTGGACATCCCGGCGCCCCAGTGGGGCATGGCCACCAGCTTCGAGCAGGCCCGGGAGGTGGCGCAGCGCCTGTCCTACCCGGTGATGGTCCGCCCCAGCTTCGTGCTGGGCGGCCGGGCCATGGCCGTGGTCTTCGACGACGCGGGCCTGGAGAAGTACATGCGGGAGGCCGTGGCCGTGAGCAACGACCAGCCCATCCTGCTGGACCGCTTCCTGGACGGCGCCCAGGAGCTGGACATCGATGTCGTCTGCGACGGCGAGGAGGTGGCCATCGCGGGCCTGCTGGCCCACATCGAGGAGGCGGGCATCCACAGCGGCGACAGCTACGCGGTGATCCCGGCCCTGGGCGTGCCCGAGGACATCCTGGAGACCGTGAAGGGCTACGCCCGGAAGCTGGCCCTGGACCTGGGCGTGCGCGGGCTCATGAACCTGCAGTTTGCCGTGAAGGACGGCATCGCCTACTGCCTGGAGGCCAACCCCCGGGCCAGCCGCACGGTGCCCTTCGTGAGCAAGGCCACGGGCGTGGACTGGGCGGGCGTCGCCGCCCGCATCGGCCTGGGCCAGAGCCTGAAGCAGCAGGGCATCGCGGACGGCGTGCCCCGGGCCGTGTCGGTGAAGGGCGTGGTCTTCCCCTTCGCCAAGTTCCCGGGCGTGGACCCGGTGCTGGGCCCCGAGATGAAGAGCACGGGCGAGGTCATGGGCATCGGCGAGACCTTCGGCGAGGCCTACGCCAAGGCCCTGCTGGCGGCGGGCATCCCCCTGCCGCTGTCGGGCACGGTGTTCCTCACCGTGAACGACGCGGACAAGGCCCGCCTGCCGGAGCTGGCCCAGAAGCTGGTGGCCCTGGGCTTCGGCCTCTGCGCCACGGAGGGCACGGCCCGCACGCTGGAAGCCGTGGGCCTCAAGGTGCGCAGGATCTTCAAGGTGAACGAGGGCCGCCCCAACGCGGTGGACCTGCTCAAGAACGGCGAGGTGCAGTGGGTCATCAACACGCCCCTGGGCCGCGACGCCTTCTTCGACGAAAGCGCCATCCGCCGCGAGGCCCTGCGCCTGAAGATCCCCTGCCTCACCAACCTCAGCGCCGCCCTCGCCGCCTGCGAAGCCGTCGAGACCCTGCGGGGCGAGATGAAGGTACGGGCCATCCAGACGCTGGGGTGATTCCTGCCCGCCTCACCGGATGGGGCCGGCAGAGATGTTTCCGGCACGATCAGGTGAGGTGGTTTAGGGACGCATGTTGTAGCGTTTCAGGAAAGCTTCCACAGCCCCAGGGTTGGCTTTCAGCCATGCATCGTAATCAGGCCGGAAGGTCTCGCGGTAGCGCAGGAGGAAGATGGCTGCGTCGAGTTGGCCCTCTTTCTGGAAGGTAAGGAACTGGCGAAGGATACGGTCTTTCGGCTCGGCCCCGGCTTTCTGGCATGCCTCGGCATAGGCTTTCAGGCCCAGTTCCCAGAAGAAGCGCTCCTGCTGGAACCGGGTCTTGAGGTCCGGAGTGTCTTTGCCTCCACCAGAACCGCCATCCACACTGATCCTGTCGAGGATGGCGCCGGCCAGGAGCATCCAGACTGCTTGGGCCTGGGCGTCCGCGGGGGAATCGCTGAGGTTCAGGGTCTGAGTCCCGTCCTTGTTCCATCCGATCATGACTCCAGGTGTGAAGGCGAGGCGCGTCATGGGATGTCCCTCGGCGCTGCGGTGCCAGGCCAGGGGCTGCCAGCTGGCGCGGTTGCCAGGGAAGACCTTGATGGCCTCGATCATGGTTGCTTCTGCCTCCTGTTTTCGCCCGAGGGACTTCAGGGCGTCTGCGAGGTAGCGCCAGGCGCGGGGATCAGCAGGATTCAGCTGTGCAGCCTTCCGGAACCACGGGATGGCATCCTCCATCCGCTTCTGTGCGAAGTAGGCATCCCCCACGTAGAGTGCCGCCTGGGCAAAGGCCGGGCTCTCCTTGAGTGCCTTCAAATAATGAGTGCGGGCCTCATCCCAGGCTCCTTTCCCGAAGGCTTCCTCTCCCGCGCTGAAGGCCTGGATGGCAGCTGGCGATGGATCTGGAGGTGCCGGGCGCTCCGCATCGCGCAAGTGCTGGAGCAGGAACATGGCGTTCGTCGCCGCGTTCTTGTCGAGTTCTTGTATGTCCAACATGGCCGTGGCGCTTTCCTCGGCGCATTCCTGGTACCAGGCGGCGGGCCAGCCCTTGGATTGCTTGGCCATCTCTCGATAGACCTGGGCCCGGATCCAAAGCGGCTGGGCATCTTTTGGGTCGCGGACGATGGCCAGATCCAGTTGATCCAGGGCCTCGCCAACCTTCCCCGCGTTCAGAAGGTCGATGGCCTTTTGAACGGGAAGAACGGGAGCTATTGGAGGAATGGCGGGCGCTACGAGGACCAGGATGGCGGGAGCCAGGAGCGGAAAGGGCATATGGGATCCGGGGACTGATTCAGGATTCCCGGGTGGTGGGTCGGGGTCAACCGCTCGGGAATCGGCAAACCCGGAGGGGGGATGCATGACATTCGACGCGCGGGCGACGATCATGTCCTTCCGCCATCTTTCCGGAGATCGCCATGCCCGCATCTGTCACTGACCGCATCCAGTCCTTCCTCGCCTCGGGTCCCTTCGCGGTGGTGGGGGCCAGCACGGACCGCTCGAAGTACGGCAACAAGGTGCTGCGCTGCTACCAGCAGCACGGGCACGAGGTCCATCCCATCAACCCCAAGGCCACCGAGGTGGAGGGGCTGAAGGCCTATCCGTCGCTGGCGGCCCTGCCGGTGAAGGTGAAGGCCATCTCCGTCATCACGCCGCCCGCAGCTACCGAGCAGGTGGTCCGCGAGGCCGCCGCGGCGGGGGTGACGCACATCTGGATGCAGCCCGGCGCCGAGAGCGAGGCCGCCATCCAGGCTGCGGAAGCCCTGGGCCTGGACGTCATCGCCGGGGGGCCCTGCCTGCTGGTGGTGATGGGATACCGTGAGAGCTGAATCCGCTGCGCGGATTCAGCCTAGGCCAGACCCAGGTTCTTCCGAACCTCCAGCCGATGCTCCTCATGGGCCTGGATCACCTTCGGGACCTCGCTGCGCCACCGCTTCGTAAAATCGGCGAAGGAGATGGTCGGCTTCGCTTCGGCGCCAGCCGTCGAGGGTTCGATTGAGTCCTGCGAGCACATCTCGCGGGTACCAGGCTTGGGGGTCATGGGTCTGAGTCCTTAGTAGGGAAAGGTACGCGGTCTGGAGCTGGTAGGCAACCACGGATTCGGCGGAGCGGGGCCGGGCGCGCACGCTGGCGAGGGCCTCCTGTCCCTCGGTCATGCGGTCGGCCCCCTCCTCGTCCACCCGCACGTGGTAGAGCCGCAGCGAAGGGCCCAGCCGTGGGGCCAGGCCCAGGAAGGTGGCGGGGGCCCCGGCGTGGGCCCGGGCCAGCCGGTCCAGGGGCACGTAGCGGCCCTCCCGTTCCGAGCGGGCCAGCATGGCCTTCAGGGCACTTTCGGGATCGCGGTCCATGTAGGCCAGGTGGATTTCGCCGCAGCCCGCCCGGCGGATGCGGTCCAGGAGGAAGGCCACGCCTTCCGGCTCGGTGTGGGGGGCGTCGAACACGGCGCCGAAGGCGGGGCCCATGGCCAGGGCACCGGTGGTCTTCCCCGTGGCCTGGCCGCCCATGAAGATGATCACGGGTTCGCCCTGGGCCCGGGCGAGGGCGCGGTCCCGCAGGCGCTTGCCCAGGGCGTTCAGGTGGACGGCGGCCCGTCCGGCGGGATCCTCCAGGGCCTCGTAGCCCTGGGTGGGATTCCGGCGCAGGCTGGGCAGCAGGGTGGCCAGCACGTCGCCGTTGACCAGCTGGCCCTCGAGGGTTCCCGGGCGGGCGGCGTAATCGTCCAGGGCCCGGCCCGAGCGGCGGGCCAGGTCCGCGGCCTCGGTCTCCAGGGCCGTGCACAGGGCGCGGCGGTCGGCTTCCTCCAGCTCCCAGTACGAACGGCGCTCCTGCCAGGGCACCTGCTGCCAGGGGTGGGGCCGCGGAAAGGGGCGGGGGGACATGGCCCCAGCGTACTGGATGCGGGGCGCCCGGGCACCCTATGCTCGAAACCATGTCCGATGCCCGTTCCGCCACCCTCCTCTTTCCCGGCCAGGGCACGGAGGCCGTGGGCATGTCCGCGGGCTGGGAGGCGCACGAGGCCTGGCAGGCCGCCGTCCAGGCGGCGGAGCGCCACACGGGCTGCCCGCTGCGGCGCCTGATGGGGGAGGGTCCCCTCGACGATCTGCGGTTCCAGCGTCATGCGCCCTGCGCGGTGCTGGCTCATTCCGTGGGGATCTTCCGGGCCTGGCGCGCGGCGGGGATGGCCCTCCCCGTGGCCGCCACGGGACACAGCATGGGGTTCTACTCGGCCCTGGTGGCGGCGGAGGTGGTGCCTCTGGAGGCTGCGCTGGACCTCATCGCCGCCGTGGAGGATCTCAGCGAGGCGGCTTTCGGGGAGGGGACCATGGGCATGGCCTTCCTCATCGGCGTGCCGGAAAGCGAGCTGCGGCGGGCCCTGGCGGAGCACCCCCAGCTGGTGCTGTCCAACCGCAACGGCCAGGCCCAGTTCACGGCCTCGGGGCCGGTTCCCGCCCTGGAGGCGCTGGTGGCGGCGCTGCGGCCCTCGGCCCTGAAGGCGGGGCTGCTGCCGGTGAAGCACCCTCTGCACGGCCCCCACATGGCGGCCCTGCTGCCGGCCATCACCCGGCGGCTGCTGGCCGTGAAGCCCGCAGAGCCCGCTTTTCCGCTCATCTCCCACTTCGATGGGCGCCTGCTCGCGACGGGCGGGGCGGCCTGGGACGAGGGCATCGCCTCCGTGGCCCTGCCCGTGGACTGGCCGGCGGTGGTGGGGCGGTTGAAGACCCTGGCCGCACCCCTGGCGGAGTGCGGCCACGGCCGCCAGCTGGCGGGGCTCACCCGCTGGGCGGACCGGGATCTCACGGTGGCTTCGCTCCAGACGCCGCCCGCCGCAGGAGAGGCTCCTGGCAACAGGAATCCTGGCGCGATTGTCAAAAATCGTTAATTTATCAATTGGGCCGATAGATTCGCAGACCGGGGCCCTGCCATGATGGCCTGCTGGACCCCCTCGACCTGGAAGCCTTCCCATGCCGGTTTCTCCCCCCATCCTCGGTGAGGCGCTCGCCAACCGCTGTTCCCAGGTGCTCTATCGCTGCCTGGAGGAAGTGGGCAGCACGAAAGGCGTCCTCTACCTGCGTCTGCCGGACCAGCCTGCCTTCGATGTGGTGAGTTTCTACGGCTGGCCCCGGGGGACGCGGCCGCCCGTGTCCATTCCCGAAGGGCACCCGCTCCTGGTGCGGGCCCAGAGGGAGCGCCGGTCCTTCGTGGTGAACGACGCGTCGGAGTCGCCGGAGCTGGCGGCCTTCGGCCAAGGGGGCGAATGGCCCCGCTACCTCATCACCCCGGTCTATCTCCAGGGGGAATGGGTGGGGCTGCTCATCCAGCGGGACCGCATCAAGGGCGGGACCTTCGAAGCAGAGCGGGACGAGCCGCCCACCGTGGCCATCTGCGGAGACCTGGCGGCGGCCCTGAAGGAGTTCCGCTTCTACGGCGGCACGCGGACCGTCCTGCCCCATCCCGCCGTTCCCGGCGTGGTGCCCGAAGGATTGCCAACCGCCGCGGACATCATCGAGGATGTGGCTCCGGTCCCCGGGCGCCTCCTGCCGCCCGTGTCCCCCGCGGTGCCGGCCATGCGCGCTCCGGGGCAGGGGATTCCTTCCGCCGGCCCCTCCCAGCAGGAACGGCTCTACGGATTCCCAGGGGGCCAGGACGCCTACGCGGCGCTGCCTTGGGAAGCGGACCGCACCCTCAGCGGGTGGGTGGCGCCGCCGCCGCTGAACCCCGACCGCCAGCGCGGCATGGTGCCTCCGGAGCAGCGGGCCTTCTTCTGGGAAATCGCGGGGCTCATCAGCCAGATCCTGCCGGCCAGCGCCGTGGCCCTCTGGATCGAGGATTCCGAGGAGATCCGCCCCATCCTGGCCTTCAGCACCCTGCCGCTCTCCCAGGACCTGCAGCAGCAGATCCTGGCCCATGCCACCTTCCACCTGCCGGCGGTGCAGGAACCCGACCTGCGCCTCATCTCCCGGACGGAAATGCCCGAGGTGCCGGAATTGGCTGGCGCCTTCGCCACCTACCTGCCCCTGCTCCTCAATGAGACCCCCCACGGCCACGACCTGCTGATGGTGTTCCGGCTGGAGGACCACTCTTTCTCCCTTTCCGAGATCGAGGCCATCCAGCAGCTGAGCCGGATCCTGGCACTCCACCTCCAGGAGGCCCGGCTCCACGAGCGCTATCACCACGCGTTCCTGTCCGTGAGCCACCGGATCCTCCAATCCGGTGAAAGCCGGGTGCCGAGCCTGCGGCCCCACAGCCTGGCCACCGCCCGCCTGGCCCGGGACCTGGCGCTCCGTCTGGAGCTGCCCAGCGAAGAGGTCGAGGCGGTCAGCATCGCCGCCATCCTCCATGATGTGGGGCTGCTGCTGCTGGACCCCCAGATGCTCGCCAAGCCGGAACTGAGCCCCGAGGAGGTCAAGAAGGTCCGGAGCCACCCGGAGCTGGCCGGCGTCTTCCTCAAGGACCTGCGCTTCCCCTTCGACGTGGTGCGGATGATCCGGCACCACCATGAGCGCTGGGACGGCCTGGGCTACCCCGACCGCCTCCGCGAGACCGCCATCCCCATGGGGAGCCGCATCATCGGCCTCATCGAGGCCTACGAGGTGATGACCAGCGGCAAGAGCTACCGGCAGCCCCACGGGTTCCGCCAGGCGCTGGCGGAGATCCGGAACGAATCGGGGTCCCAGTTCGACCCCTCGGTGGTGGACGCCTTCTGCGAACTCATGACACGGAAGGATGACCGGGCCTGATAATTTGAGCTCGGAGCCTCCATGTCCTCCCTGTCCCCCAGTCCCTCTTCCCAGCGCGGCTTCACCATGGCCCTCGCCTTGGCCTTGGCCGTGGTGATGGGTGTGATGCTGATGAAGGCGGCCCCGCGGGTGAGCGCCGAGGTCCAGCGGGAGAATGAGGCCGAGCTGATCTTCCGGGGCGAGGCCATCGCCAACGCGCTGAAGATCTACGCGGCGCGCACCGGGCGGTTTCCCACGGAGCTGGAAGAGGTGATGAAGCTCCGGCCCCGCATCCTGCGGCAGAAGTACCTGGACCCCATGACCGCCAGCGGCGAGTGGGAGTACATCACCCAGGTGCAGCCCGGCGCCTCCGGAAACACCCAGGGGCTGCCCATCGTGGGGGTCCGCAGCCGCTCCGAGAAGGACAGCATCCGGATCTACCAGAACAAGACGCTGGTGCGGGACTGGCAGTTCACGGCGGATCCGAACCTCCTGGGAGGGGCCGCGGTTCCCGACGAGGAGCGCATCCGCCGCGGGCTCAAGGGGACCGGTGTGACCCCGCCCCCCGCTGTCCCGAAATCCTGAGGTTCCATGCGCCTTGCCCTTCTAGCCGTGTTGCTGCTGGCGCCGTCCCTTCCGCTGGATGCCCAGGATTTCCGGAACTGGGTCCGGGGGCTGGAGGCCCGCGGCGTGACCGTGTCCGCGGGGATCTGGGACGTGGGCACGGGCAAGGCCTTGGAACGCCACCAGGAAAGCGAGGCCCTGATACCGGCCAGCACCACCAAGGCGGTCAGCACCTATGCGCTGCTGAAGACGCTCAAGCCGGATGCCACCATCGATACCGAAGTCTGGGGCGATCTGAAGGACGGTGTGGTGCAGGGGGACCTCACCTTCAAGGGCGACGGGGATCCGCTGTTCACGAGCGAGCGCATCTGGATGTTGGCCCAGACGCTGAAGAATCAGGGGCTCCAGCGCGTCACGGGAAGCATCCGCCTCGACCAGAGCGCCTTCGACGCTCAGCGCGAGCCCCAGGGCTGGGGGAACACCTCCGCCGATTCCCTGCCGGATGTCCGGGCCCTGTCCGTGGACTTCAACCGGGGCGAGAACGGCCGCGTGTCGCGTGATCCCGAGCGCCAGGCCCGGGACACGATCCAGCGGATCTTCCAGGAGACCGGCATCGCCATCGAGGGCCGGGACCAGGGCCTTCCGTCCGCCAGCCTGGGCGGGTCCCGCAAACTGGCCACCTGGACCTCGCCGCCCCTGCGTGCCATGGTGCAGGACATCAACAAGTGGTCGAACAACTTCATGATCGAGATGCTGGTGCGCCGCTTCGGCGCCGGCTCCTGGCCCCGGGGCATCCAGCGCATCCAGGCCTTCTACCGCACGGCCTTCAACCTGGGGCCCGAGGCCCTGCAGATCACCGACGGCTCCGGCCTCAGCAAGGACAACCGCCTGTCCGCCCGGACCTTGGCCATCATCCTCCGCGGGGCCTACCACGACTTCGAGGTGGGGCCCGAGTTCGTCTCGTCGCTGAAGATCATCGGGGGTGAGCCCTGGAAGCTGAAGGTCAAGGATGCGAACCTCACCCGCCGCGTGCGGGTGAAGACGGGCCACCTGGACCGGGTCACCAGTCTGTGCGGCTATCTCCAGACCCTCGACGGCCAGGTGCGGGTCTTCGCCATCCTGCTGAACGGGCCCGCGGGAGATGAGGATATCTGGGAGCAGGTGTCCCGCTGGGCGAATTAGAGTGCCTGCACAATCCCCGGGCCTCGCCAGGGTTTTGTTGGGCACTCCTGGTCAAAACCCGGCGTGCCGCCATCCGGGCGAAAAACCCCGGTCGAAAAGTTGAGCCGGGGGTCTCCAAGGACGATGAATCCTCGAGGAGACTTCATGTCCCGCATTGC
>DPRT01000126.1 GCA_003538615.1 Holophagaceae bacterium
CTCAGCGAAACCTTCGCCACGCGGCCCGTGGAGACGGTCTACGCCTACGAGCCGCCCTCCTCCGGGGTGGCGGAGAACCTGGGCCCCGGTGGCGCCATCCGCTACCTGGGGGCCTTCCAGCGGACCTACCTGGTGGCGGAGATCGAGGGCGACCGGGGGCCGGAACTCTGGATCGTGGATCAGCACGTGGCCCACGAGCGCGTGCTCTTCGAGCGGCTCTTCCTGCGCCGCCACGCCCCCGCCATCCAGCCGCTGATGCCGCCCCAGGTGGTGCAGGTGGGGCCCGAGGCCCTGGCGCGGCTCACGCCCTTCCTGTCGGAGCTGGCCGCTGCCGGCGTGGAGGCGGAGCCCTTCGGGGGCGATGCCCTGGTGGTGCGCGGCCTGCCGGACTTCCTGGCGGAGCGGGACCCCCAGGCCCTGCTGGAGGATCTGCTGGAGCGCCTGGAGCGCGAGGGCCGCGTGGACCTGGATGCCTTCCGCCGGGATCTCAACGCGGAGCTGGCCTGCCGCGCCGCCATCAAGAAGCACCACGCCCTGCCNNCCCATCCTCAAGAAGCTCACCCTGGACGAGCTGGAACGGAGCTTTGGGAGGAGGGCATGAATGACCCACTCCCGAGGCAGGGTGGCCAGGCGGCCCGGCTCCGGGTCCGCCGACCAGGAACCCGGTCTGGGAATTGCTTGATGACCGTGCGCGATTGATCATGCGGGGAGCTTCCCCGGTGCCCCCTTTTGGCCCTTCTGGGTGATCCTGATGTCCAATTCCATCCTGTATGTCTATGAGGGGTTCAAGAACCCCGGCGATGGCTTCAGTTATTGCGGTGCCAGACATTACATCAATGAATCCATTCCCGTTGTCTGCGAACAAAGCGCCATGCTGCGCAGCACGCGGGACATTCCAAGCCGATTGGACCTGTCGGGGCCGGATCTGGTGGTCTTCGCCGGTGCGCCCTGGTTCTGGGAAGGCTGCACAAAGAGCGTCAAGTATGCGGGCGCCTACGCCTTCCTTCAGATGACGCCCAACGTGAAGAAGGTGGCCATCGGGGTCGGGAGCTGTTTTCTGGCCAATCACACTAAATCGATGATTGAAACAATTGTTAAATCAGAAAGCAAAGAACTCCAATTGTTCTGGAAATCTTTCGATTTGATCATTGTTAGAGACATTCTTGCCTGGTGGATTCTTTCGCTCGTGGGGGTGGATGCGATCCTGGCCCCATGCCCATCCATCGCTGTCGGTGATTGGTATGGAAGAATTTCGATCAATCATGGAACGGTGATTCTCTCGGAGCCGCTTGAAAAGAATTTCATGTATTCCTACATGGCGAAAGAAGATGAGGCCTTCTACCTGGCCATGGTGGAGCGCCTGGCGAAGGAGGGGGCATCCGACATGGCGTGGGTCCGCAAGGACCGCTCGACCCTGGCATCGCGGTCCTTGAAGAGCATGTGCCGGGAGGTGGAAGCGGCACAGGCCTCGACCTTTTTCACCGCGCGGGTCCATGCCGCCCTGGTGGCGATGGGGATGGGCCTCCGCGGGGATCTGCTGGCCCTGGATTCCCGGGCCCTGTCGGCCAAGCTCCATGGTGCCAATCTCATCGGAAGCCACGCGGAGGCCTTCTGCGATCTGTCGGACCAATTGGAAGCGGCAGCCCCGCCCGTGGCGGATGTTGGCCGTGCAATCCATCACAGCCTGGAGACCCTGCTATGACTTCGTGGAAAGAGGAGAACCTTGGCCCCGAAAGCCGCAAGGCCCACGCGCGCCGGGTCCGGGAGGGATTCTTCGACCGCTACTTCGGCGGTGTGGTGCTCGACATCGGCTACCGCGGCTATGAGGATCTGGAGGTGGTCCCGGTCCTTGAGGATGCCATCGGCATCGACCTGAATTACCCGGGCTATGACGGCAAGCGGCTGCCCTTCGAGGACGGCACCGTGGACACCGTGTACGCCTCTCACACGCTGGAGCACATCGACGAGCCTTTGGACGCGATTCGCGAGTGGTTCCGGGTTCTCAAGGTGGGGGGCCACCTGGTCCTCGCGGTGCCCCATCAGTTTCTCTACGAGAAGCGCACCGCCCGGCCCTCCCGTTGGAACGGCGACCACAAGCGGTTCTACACGCCTGCGCGGCTGATGGCCGAGGTCGAAACCGCCCTGGCCCCGAACAGCTACCGGGTCCGGCGGCTGATGGATGACGACGAGTCCTACAACTACGCCATTCCACCCACCCAGCATGCGGGGGGGGCCTACCAGATTGAACTCGTCATCGAGAAGATCCTGCAACCCAGCTGGCCCCTGGAGGTCCCGGAAAATCCGCTGGCGGAGCCGGAGAATGGGGGCGGTCCCTCGCTCGAAGACCTCAATGCGAAGCTGGGGGTCATCTTCACGGATCTGAGAGGTGCCGTGGCGATGCTCTCGGGAGAACAGGACAAGGCCTCCGGAAGGCTCGCCGCCATCGCCCGGCAGATCGGAGNNCGGGACCAGCCGCGGCTGTGAAGCCTACTCTCTGGCCATCGAAGCGGAGCTGGCGGGGCTGGAGCTGAGCATCACGGCCATCGACATCGACGCGGAAAACATCGCAGCGGCCTCAGCAGGCGTCTACACCTTCGCCGATTTCACGGACTTCGACGGCACCAGCCTCCTCGCGGAAGAGGTGACCGGGTACTTCCTCCGGAACGGGGACCTGATCCAGGTCGATCCCGCCGCGCTGCGGAATCCACCCTACTTCAAGGTCGACGACCTGTTCCGGCACGAAGGCCTGTACGACGCCGTGATCTGCAACAACGTGCTGATCCATTTCTCGGACGCCGCGGCNNGACTGGAAGGGGGACCGCCAGTCCTGGGAGTTGGATCCCGGCAGCTATGTGGGCATGCCGCCCATCGATCGGACCCTGCCCGACTGGACTTTCCGCTTCTGCACCCTGTTTCGCAAAGAAGGACTGGGCCTCCGGAGCTCCGGGCAGGGTCCCGAGGAACTGGGGCGGTGGCTTGGCGGGATCGAGGGGGCGCTCCGGGAGGTGGCCCAGGGCCAGGCGACGATCTCGGGCAGCGCCCACACCGTCGTCGAATACCTGGACGACCTGCTGAAGTGACGGTGCCTAGCCCTCCAGCGCCGCAAGGCGCTCCTGGGCGGGCTGGAAGTCGGGAGCCAGTTTGAGGGCGGTGCGGTACCACTTGCCGGCCTCTTCCTGGTTCCCCTTCTGCCGCAGGGCTTCGCCGAGGCCGAAGGCCGCTTCGTGGCTGGTGGGCTTCTCCATGTAGGCGCTGATGAAGGCCTTGAGGGCGGTGTCCCCGGAAGAGACGCCGAGGACGAGATAGCCCCGGATGAGTTCGGCTTCGCCGGGCGGGAGGACGTGCGAAAGCCAGGGTTCGGTCAGGTTCCCGCGGATCCGGCCGAATTCGGCGAGGGCCGAGAACCCTTCGGAAAACCGGCCCTCCTTCAGGCAGGTCCTCGCTTCGAGCAGGGCGAGGTTCGCCGCGGCGGGCGCGAAAGGCGCCATCCAGCGGTGGGCCGAGGCGAAATGGCTTTCGGCCTCCAGGTGGTTTCCCCAGGCGAAGGTGAGCAGGCCGAGCAGGTTCAGCCCCTCGGCCGTGGGGCCCTTGGCGAGGGACTCCATCAGGAGTTCCAGGGCCTTGGCGTGGTGGCCCGCGTGGTGCTGGGCCAGGGCGAGCCGGAAGGTGATGTCGGCGGTCGGGAACAAGGCGAGGTGCTGTTCCAGCGCGGGGATGGCCTCCGCCCAGGTCCGGGTGTCCATGGCTGCCTGCCACCGCCCGCGGGTGGCCGCCAGGGAGGCCAGGTCCAGGTCCGCCACCCTCCGGCAGGCCTCCCAGACCCTGTCCGGCCCCACCTGCTCCAGGCAGCAGTAGGGGTCCTGCTGGTTCGGACAGTACTCCCCCATGAACTGATTGGTCGCCTGGCAGCCAGGGTGCAGCAGATCCTGGTGGATCGCATCCTGAAGGCCCTGCTGCTCGGGCCCATCCTTGAGGAAGAGGTGGTAGCAACCGGCCTTCGGGCAGTCGCCCACCAGACCCAGGGCCCGCCAGCCGAATTGGCCGTGCCGGAACGGAAGCCGACACCGGGCGGGCACGGTGGAGTAGATCCCCACGATGCCGATGTCGGTCAGTCCCGCCACCTGCACGGGTCCGCTATCGGGGCTGACGAAGGCGTCGCAGGCCTGGCACAGGGCCATGAGGTCGGGAAGGGAGAGGCGGTTGGTCAGGTCCACCATCTGGGGCCGCGGGGCCAGCTTGAGGATGCCCTTGAAGGGGACGGCCGAATCATCGCCGGTCAACACCGGGGTGTCGCCGCTCTGGATGATCCGGTCGGCCAGGGCATTCCAGTGGGCCGCGGACCATTTGCGGTTCCGGTCCCCGTTGGCCGGGTGGAGGATGATGCGGCGGCCTGGACGACCGGCGAGGGCCGCCTGGATCTTGGTCCGGGACTGCGCCATGACCTTGCTGGGCCAGGCCACCACCGCGGACTTGTGCTCAGGGAAGGCGTGGAGGCCCAGGGCCTCCAGGAAGGCGTCCACCTGGTGCAGTTTGTTGATGCCATAAGCGATGCCGTTCAGCCGGTGCTGGCTGACGAAGTGGTTTTTCCGGGTGTATTCCTGGATGGCGACATTGAATTCGGTGCCGCTCGTGAAGACCCGGTCCACATGGGGTGAATGGGTCACGAGTTCGGCGTACCGGGGCTCCGTGTGGAACAGGATGATGGCATGAGCATCCAGGGCCCTCAGTGCGGCTACGGCGCTCAGGGCCATGATCACGTCCCCGAGTCCCCCCAGTCGTTCGATGGCGTAGACCGTTTGGTCGCTGCCTTCCGGGGAGGGAGGAACCCGGGAGGCTGGAGGGGGGGGAAGGGCCATGATGACCTCTGAAAACCGTTGGTTGGATCGAAGGATGAATGGGGGAGCGGGGCGGCGGGAGATCAACCTCCGGAAGCCCGACCCTCGGACCGCTCTTTTACAAGATCCACGCCAAGCCGCTTGGCGGTGGCATAGAGGGCGGGGCGGGCGAGGCCCAGGGTCTGGGCGGCTTCGGCCATGCGGAAGCCGCAGGCCTCCAGGGTGTCCAGCAGCAGCTTCCGCTGGAAGGCCCGGGTGGCGTCATCCCAGGTGCGTGCCTGGAGGGCGGGCGCTTCCAGCTCCGGCAGGTGGGCCGCCCGGAGGACGCCGCCTTCGCATCGCAGGATGGCCCGCTCCAGCGCATGCAGCAGCTCGCGCACGTTTCCGGGCCAGGCCAGGCGGGCGAGGGCCTGGGGCAGGCCCGGCGCCAGGGCGGGCACGGGCCGCTTGGCCGATTGGGCCGCCTTCGCCACCAGCCGGGGGACGAGGAAGGGAAATTCGTGACGGCGGGCCGACAGGGGCGGCAGCCGCAGCACCGCGCCCTGGAGGCGGAAGAGCAGGTCCCGGCGGAAGGCCCCGGTTTCGGCCAGCTCCTCCAGGGGCCGNNACCTCGTGCTCCTGGAGGACCCGCAGCAACAGGGACTGGAGGCGGGGCGACAGATCCGCCACCTCGTCCAGGAACAGGGTGCCGTCCCGGGCCACCTCGATGGCGCCCCGGCGATCCCGGTCCGCGCCCGTGAAGGCCCCCTTCACGTGGCCGAACAACTCGGATTCCAGCAGGCCCTCCGCGAAGGCCGAGCAGTTCACGGCCACCAGGGGCCCGGAACGCCCCGAGCGCCGGTGCAGTTCCCGGGCGGCCAGTTCCTTGCCGGTGCCGGTGGCACCCAGGATGAGCACGGGCAGGTCCGACACCGCCACGCGATCCAGCTCCCGCAGGATGGAGGCCATGGGCTGGCTGCCGTCCGTCAGCAGCAGACCCCCGTCTTCGCAGGCCTCCAGGGGAGGGAGCTCCTGCCGTTGGGCCAGCCAGGGGGCCAGGAGCAGGGGCTCCAGGGGGGGAGCGGGCAGGGTGTCCGGAGCCTGGGCTTGGAGGACCGCGCCCACGGGGCAGCCCTCCCAGACGAGCGGATGGCCCCGCCAGATCCAGGCGCCGTGATGGAAGGGCGCGAGGGCGCCATCCTGGGCCAGGCGGCTGAGGGCGCCTTCCGGCGGTGGGTCCCCGGCGCCGAGGGTCCGGAACGAACCGCCCTCGTTCCAGACGAGCCAGGTGGGCGTGGTGCGCTGGGCCAGCCAGCGGTCCAGGAGGACGGTGGGCGCCAGGAGCTCCGTGGATTCCGGCGGGGGCCAGAGGGCGGCCAGCCGCCCCTGGTGCCGGGCCGAATGGGCGCGGTCGGCGATGGCCTGGAGGGCCAGCAGGGCTTCGGCCTGGCGGAGGTCGGGCCGCCGTTCCAGCACCTGCAGACCCAACTCGAGGCGCATGATCTGGGTGGGACAGGCCCGCCAGGCAGCCCAGAAGGCCTGGGGATCACCGGTGCCCCGGAAGAGGCGGTGGGACTCCCAGCTGAGGCGCGTTTCGGGATCCGCGTCCGCCGGCGGGCCCTCGATCAGCGGACCCAGAGCCGCCTCCAGGAAGCGGGCGTAGGGATGGTCGTGGACATGGGGCAGCCCCTCCCGCACCAGATCCCACCGTTCCCGGTCCGCCCCGTGGCTGGCCAGGAGGCCCCAGCCTGCGGCGAAATCCGGGTGGGCGTCCACCAGGCGCCGGATCCGGGTGTAGGCCGCATCCGGATCGAGGTTCACCTCTGCCAGCTGGGCCTCCTCCAGATCCTGCCAGGGCTTGGGAAGGGGCCCGCGCAGGGCGGTCCAGCGCCCATGGGCGGGGATGTCGGCCCATTTAAGCGCCAGGTAGGCCGCGTTGGAGGCGGCGCGCTCCGCCCAGGCCGGGGCCTCCAGGCGGAGGAAGTGGGCATGGGCCAGGGTGAAGGCCCGCAGGGAAGCCTCCGGGTCACAGGCCCCATTCGCCCGGAATCCCTCGGCCATCCAGTGGAAGGGGTCCGCGCAGGGGTGCACCCGGGTGCCCCAGGCCGGGTAGCCCGGCGCGGGAGGCGCGGCCTCGCCCCCCCATCGCATGCGGACGCGGTCCCAGACGGGGTGGCCCGAAGCAGGGGGCGGCGCGGGCCGTTGGAGGACCTCCTGGAGGTCGGCTTCCAGGGATTCGGCCCAGCCCGGGGCCGGTTCGTCGGATCGTTCCATATGCAGGAAGGCCGCCAGGGCGAGAGTTGGCGCTTCACCCCCGGCCAGGCCGGCAGGGGCCAGGGGGGCCAGGCCCGGGGCGGAGGCGCCGAAGCCCCGGGCCCAGGCCCGCAGGCGGGGGTCCAGCATCCAGCGCTCCCCGGGCAGGGGCAGCAGCCAAGGCGCCTCGCGGTGAGGCGCCAGCCCCTCCGGAAGAACCTCCAGCACCAGGGGCTCGGCATGGGCCTGGAGAAGGGNNCGCAGCAGGAACTCCCACCAGCCGGGCGGCAGACGGTGCAGCCACGACGGAATCAGGACTTCCAGAAAGGGCGGCAGGTGGAGGGTGCCCGCGTCATCCACGGCCCCCAGGAGGGCGACCCAGCGGAGGCGCTGGGGGCGGTCCAGCAGCACGGACCCTGCCGCCATCCAGGGTTCCGCATCCCCCTCCAGCAGGGCTTCCCAGGCCCAGGCCCGCAGCTCGTCTTCCTTGGCCCCCCGATGGGTGGCTGGAACCGCGGGGCTCCCGTGGCGGAGCCGGGCCACCCAGGCTGGCTCGGGCCGGGGTCCGGAACCGGCGGGAAGGGCCGCCACGGTGGGCCCCTGGGGCCGCCGGGCCTCCTGAACCAGCTGCTGGGGCCAGCGCCCTTCCCGGCCGCCCAGCAGCCAGGCCTGGGCGAGGGCCGGCAGGGCCCAGTGCGGATCGCCCCAGCGGCGGCCCCGGTCCAGGCCCCAGGGGGCCTTCCAGGAGCCGAGCCAGGCGGCCCTCAGCACCCCAGCATCCCGCGCCAGCCGGCCCAGAACTCCGGGAAGGTCTTGGCCACGCAGTGGGGATCGCGGAGGTCGCCACCATGGCGCAGCCCCCCGACGGCGGCGGCGAAGGCCATGCGATGGTCGTTCCGGGGATCGAAGGCCCCGCGGGGACCTGGAGCGGGGCCCGGCTTCACGCGCAGGGTGTGATCCCCGATGACGACGGCCTCGCCCCCAAGCCAGCGCACCAGCTCCGCCGAGGCCTCCAGGCGGTCGCATTCCTTCAGGGGCAGGGTGTGGAGGCCCCGGAGCTCCGAGGGACCCGGGGCCAGGGCCGCCACGGCCGCCAGCACGGGGCCCAGGTCGGGACAGTCCGTGAGATCCGCTGCCAGTCCCTGCCGAAGGGGGCCCGCCAGTTCGAGAGTCTGGGGCGCGACCCAGCGGGAGCGGCATCCCGAGGCTTCGAGGATGGCCACCAGGGCGCGGTCGCCCTGGGCATCCCCGGGATCCAGGGGGCCAAGCCGCAGGGTGCGGCCCGTGATGGCGGCGGCGGCGAGGAAGGCGGCGGCGCCGCTCCAGTCGCCGGGCAGTTCCAGGGTCTGCGACGCCAGGGCGCCGCCCGGGATGGTCCAGCGCCCGGGCTCCAGGCGCGCATCGCAGCCGAAGCGCTGGAGCCACTGGGTGGTGAGGGCCAGGTAGCTGGGGCTGGCGGCCTCGGTCCAGCGCAAGGTTCCGCCATGGGGCAGGCTGGCGGCGGCGAGGGCGAGGCCCGTGAGGAACTGGCTGCTGAGGTGGGCATCCACCTCCAGGTCGAGGCCCCCGGGCGGGGTGGCCACAGGCTCCAGCCTGGCGCCGGTGGCATCGGGTTCCCACCGCGCCCCGAGGGCCTCCAGGGGGGCCAGCAGGGGACCCAGGGGACGCTGGAAGAGCCGGGGATCGCCTTCAAGCCGGACGGGGCCCCGGGCCTTCAGCGCCAGCCAGGGCAGGAGGAAGCGCAGGGTGGTGCCGGAGGCGCCCAGCCAGAGGGGCGCGGAGGCCTGGGGGTGCCCCCCCCCCTCGATGATCCAGGCGCCGCCCGACTCGGTGACCCCCAGCCCCAGCCTCCCCAGGGCCAGCCGCATCCAGCGGGTATCCTCCGCCTCCAGTCCGCCCCGGAGGCGGCTTTGCCCCGGCGCCAGGGCCGCCAGCAGCAGGGCCCGGTTGGTGACGGACTTGGACCCGGGCGTGCGCACCGGATGCAACGCCTCCCCGGGGGGGAGGAAGCTGTCTTGCGGAAGTGACAGGAGCATATGGCAGGGTGCCGCGGCTGCCCGCCCGCCGCAAGCCAACTCGTGCCCGAGCTAGCCGATGTTCTCGTAGATGGGTCTGGAGATGCTCTTATTGGTTTCCACGACCCACTGGTAGGTGCCGTAGAAATCGATGGTGCGCTTGTACCGGAGGGTGATGGTGCAGGTGCCGGACTCGCCGCCGCCGGTCTTGACGACCCGGATGGCGTTCTTGTCCGCCAGGACCTCGGGGATGTCCAACTCCCGGGCCTTCACCTTGATTTCCCGCTCCACGGTTTCGATGGGCTTCCGGGCCGCGCCACTGGCGATGAAATCGCAGGCGTCCACCAGTTCACTGTTGCTGTAGTAGACGGGCACGGCCTTGTAGCCGGCGGCGGCCAAGGCGCCGAACACCAGCAGGGAAACGATGCAGCCGATCTTGCCTTCACCGCGCTGGTGCCTCATGGGTGCCTCCGCATCACTTCAGGTCTTCAAGGGCCTGCCGGGCGAGGGGGGCGACAAGGGGGCCGTCGGGGCCGAGCAGGGTTGCCTGAGGATACTTCATGGCCTGCCGGAATGCCTGCGCAGCTTCGGCCTGATAGGTGCTTCCCAGGCGGAGGAAGCAGAGGCCCATGTGGTAGTCCAGGGTGCCCTGGCTCACGCCGCTGACGCGGCTGAGGCGGGCATCCCGCAGCAGGTCGATGGCCTTGTCGTACTTGCGGAAGTGCATGAGCGCGAGGCCCAGGTTCAGCCGGGCGAGGCTCGCCTCGTCGCCCTTGGCGCCGGCGTACTGGAGGCGCAGGTGGGCCAGCACGCTGGGGTAGCAGAGATCCGCAGCGCTCAGGGGGATCTCCAGGCCCTCGGACTGGATGGGAAGGACCACGGGGACACCGCCTTGACTGAGGGCCACGCTGCCTTGGGCCCCCGCCATCACCAGGCGCAGGTCGCGGACGGAGGGCAGGGGCTTGCCGTTGGCCTGGGTGATGGCCTTCCCCACCTGGATCCCGGCCTTCTGGGCCGCTTCGGAGGCTGCCAGCACCCAGGGTCCGGGTTCGCCCGGGACGTCCAGGAGGGACAGCCCCAGGCCGGGCTCCTGGGTGGGGGGCACGGTGTTGAGGCGGGCCGCGAGGGGCCCGAGGGGGTCCTGCTCCAGGGGTTTGACCAGCAGCCGATCTTCTTCGCCATCGAGGGTGGCCACCATCAGTTCGATCCGGTGGATGACCTTGTCCGGCACAGGGGTGGCGAGCAGGATGAGCTCCGCCTCCCGGGAGGCCTTCACCCGGGCGAGGGCCTGCTTGGGAGTCTCCCCCGGCCGGGGCGGCAGGTAGGCCACCTGCTGGAGCTGGGCGCCCAGGGCATCCAGCAGGGACAGGAACCGGGCCCGGCCCGTGAAGTCGGTCTCGCCTTCCAGGCCCAGGCAGGCGAGCCGGGGCTTGGGGCGGGCCTCCACGGCCAGGGCCTTGCCATCCTCCACGGTGATGCGCTGGGAGAAACCGCCGCCCGGGAACCGCACCAGCAGGTCATAGGGGCCGGAGCAGACCGGCAGCTGGGACACCGGAAGGGGGCCCTGGCTTTGGCCGGAGAGGAAGAGCTCGCCGCCGGCCCAGGCGGAGGTGACGGACAGGGTGCCCTTGGAGGGTTCCAGGCGGAGGGGCTCCAGGGTGTGATCGGCCCAGGGGGTGGCGAGGGATTCGTCGAGCTGCAGGACCTTGGCCCGGAAACAGGGGGCCCTCAGTTCGAGGAGGTGCTTGCCCGGGGCGAGATCCGCGATGACGAAGGCCTCCGAAAGGTCCTCGGGGCGGAGGCCCAGAGGCACTGCCAAGTCCAGGGCCTCCGGGCCCGCCTGGCCCCTGGTGTGGCCCAGGCTCCGCCCATCCAGGAGCACCTCGGCGCCGCTGGGCTGGACATGGAGGGTGACGGCAGAGGAGGTGCGGGCCAGGGTGAAGTCGGCCGCCTTCGCCTCCCGGGGGGCGATCTCGAGGCTCAGCTCGGCGGGGGCGAAGCCCGGCCGGCTGTAGCGCAGCGTCCGGGCGCCGAAGGGGAGGAACTTCCGGGGGAGCGCGGCGCTGGGCCGGCCATCCACGGTCAGGATGCCGCCTTCCGGCGCGTAGCTGAGCTTCACCGGTGCGTACTTCTCCGCCTTCAGCCGGTCGAAGAGGGCCACCAGTCGCTGGGAGGTCAGGGCGCGATCCACTTCGAAATCCGGGTTCAGGTCGATGAGGGCCTGGAGGTGGCCCTGGACTTTGGGTTTGCCCTGGGCATGCCGGTCGTCGAGCACAGCCAGCCAGTTGTAGCTTTCCGAAAGCACCTGGATCCAGGCGGCCTCCAGCGAGGCGGCCTGGGGGGCCAGGGTCTGGACCACCTTCTCGAAGCGGGCCGCGGCACCTTCGCGGTCCCCCTGGGTGGCCCAGAGGGCCTTGCCCTGGAGGAAGGTGTCCTTGAGGACGGGGTCCTGGGCTCCGAGGCTGAGGCAGAACAGGAGGGCGAAGGGGAGGAGTCGGCAGAGGCGCATGTCAGTTCAACCGGATCAGGAGGTCGTTGCGGCGGTCGCAGAGGACGAGGCCGCCGGAGCGGTCCAGGGCGAGGGAGGTGATGCGGCCGTTGATGCCCAGGCTCTTGAAGGTGGCCTGGCGCAGCACCGCGCCATCGGGACCGAGGACCATCACGCCTTCGCCGAAGTCCCCGCCGTCCACCAGGACCGCCACCTGCCCCGCCCCGTCCGAGGCCAGGGCGATCACGTAGCGGAAAGATGCCGGCAGATCCTTGCCATAGGGAACCACCGTGCGCGGTTGGCCGTCGGCATCCAGGAAGAGCAGCTTGCGGTCTGCGTCCGCTGCGATGATCACGCCGCCGGAGGGCAGGGAGGCCAGGGCGTTGGCCGTGGGCGAGGCCACGGTGCGGGAGGCGCCGTCGGAGCTGAAGACGGTCAGGGCGGGCGTCTTGGCGTCCGCCACCCAGAGGGCGCCCCAGCGATCGAGGGCCGCGCCGGTGATGGCGCCGAGGCCGCCCAGCGGCACGAGCGCCGGATCCTGCCCACGGAGGAGGCCGGCCTTGGATAGGAGCCAGAGGTCGCCGGTGGGGGGCACCACCAGGGCCTTGACCCCCGTGGCGGCGGGTCCCACGGGAACCAGGTCGCCATGGTGGAGGCGGAAGGCGCGGTCGAGGTCGTTCTGATAGAGGAGCAGGTCGCCCTCGGAGGCGAGGGCCAACAGGGTGGGCGTCTTGAGCCATTTGGTGCGGCCCGAAGGCCAGGCGCCTTCATTGTTGAAGGGGGGTTTCTGCAGGCGGTGCTTCACGCGCACGGCGATGCGCCAAGCCGCGTCCAGGGCCTCCGGACTCTTGGGGGCCCGGTCCCGGAGCTGCTGGAGCATCCGCAGGCAGCCGGGCAGATCGCCCAGGAGGTCCATGGTTTCAGCGGCTTCCAGCATGGCGCGGGGCGCCTCGGCGGCATCGGGGCGCGCCCGGAAGACCTCGACAAACTGCCGGAGGGCCCGGCCCCATTGGCCCTGATCGCGCCAGGCCCGGCCCAGCCGGAGCCGGGCCCCGGGCACCGCCGGAGAGTCGGGGAAGAGGTCGAGCACACGGTTGAACTCGGCCATGGCGTCCTTGAGGTCCGCGGGCCGCCGGGCCTGGCGCGCCAGGAGGATGCCCCGCAGCAGCAGCCCGTCGGCGGCTTCGGGGGCCCGGATGTACTCGGCCTTCATCCGGTCCAGGTAGGGCATGGCCGCCTCGGGCTTGCGTTCCACCTCCACCTGGTGGCGGGCCAGCTCCAGCAGGGCGCGCGGCGCGAATTCGCTCCCGGGGACGGACTGGAGCAGCTGGCCCCAGGTATCCAGGGCCTCCTTGTAGGACTTGGCCGCGTAGGCCCGTTCTCCGCTCCGGTACAGGCGCTCCGCCAGTTCGCCATCCTGGACCGGAGCCTGGACAGCGCCCTGGACCAGGGCCGGCGCGAGGCAGAACAGGACGGCCGGGGTGCGGAACCAGGGAGGTGCGAACGACATGGAAGCCTCGGGGCAGAAAAAAAGCATAGCCGCTGGTCCGGGGTCAGGGCTCCAGGGCCTTCAGAAGCTGCTCCGGCGGGTAGGGCTTGTAGAGGGTGCCGAGGATCCAGGGCTCGTCCCCGGCCCCATCCCGGACGGCGGTGGAGAACAGGACGTGGCGGCAGCGGCGGGTTTCGCATTGCAGCTTCAGCCAGGGATGCAGGTCCCCGGTGCCGTCGGAGGCCTCGGAGATGAGGAGGTCCACGGGGCGTTCCGCCAGCAGGGGGGCCGCTTCGAGGCGACTGCCGGCTTCGCGCACATCCCAGGCGCTGCCGAGGGCCGCCAGCAGGCGCTTGCGGAAGAAGGCGCTGGGCTCCAGCAGGAGGATGGAATGGATGGGAGCCCGCCGGCCGATGTCCTGTTCATCCAGACCCAGGGCCAGGAGGGCCTCCTTGGCGGCGCTCCGCAGGCCCAGCCCCGTGGCGCGGCTGAACTGTTCCTTCAGGGACTCGACGAGGGAGACCTGGCGCGTGAGGCCCGCGATCTCGCAGAGCCGGGCCAGTTCGCGCCAGTCCTGATCCTTGCGGCCGAATTCCGCCTGCACGAGGACGGCGGTTTCCTGGGCCAGTTCGGCCCGCATGATGAATTCCGGATCCTGCAGGGCCTCCCGCACGGCCAGAAGGGCGGGGGCCCGGCCGGGGCCTTCAGGGGGAACGGCTTGCAGGAGGGCGCGGATCTTCTCCTCCTTGACGGCGATGTGGCTCAGGCTGGCGCTGCGGCGCCCCAGCTCTTTCACCACGGCGGCCACACGGTCGTTGGTGTCCCGGTCCCAGTCGCCGCGGGTGCGCAGCTCGAAGAGGAAATCCGAGAACATGTCCTTGAGCCGGGCGAAGAGATCCTGATCGAAGCAGTACAGGTGCTGGGCGGCGAGGATGGCCCGCAGGCGCTGGCCCTCGCCTTCGCGGTCATCGCAGCAGCGGATGATGAGCTGTTCGAGGGCGGGGAGGGATTCCTGGGGGAGGGCGCGCTCGAAGCCCGGGAAGGCGGCCAGGGTCCCCTCCAGGGCCACGATCAGCACCTGGGGGAGCTTCAGATGGGCGGATTTCGCCAACAGGCCGAGACCCGCCTCGGGGGCGGCCAGCGTGGCCAGGGCCTCCACCAGAGCCTCCTGGAGGCGGGCGGGTTTTCCGTCGTGGAGCAGGTCCAGGAGCACCGGAGCGGCGGCCGGGCTGCGGATGGCGCCGAGGGCCTCCACGGCCTCCAGCAGGAGGTCATCGCGCACATCGGTTTTGAGGAAGGCCATCAGGGGTTCGGCGGCGGCCTTGGTACCGTTCTCGGTGAAGATCCGGAGGGCCGTGCGCACCTGGTCGGGCTGGCCGGACTGGAAGAGTTCCATGACCGCCGGGAAGCTGGAGGGCAGCTTGCCGAAGTGGTGCATGGCCCGGTGGCCCACTTCGACGATGGAATCCTGCATGGCCTTCAGGAAAAAAGGCAGGAGGGCGTCTTCTTCGCGGGCCCCCAGGGTGTCCAGGCAGCCTTCGCGGCGCTTGGGGTCGGTCATGGCCAGGATGCGGGCGAGACCGGCCTCGTCACTGGCGGGCACCAGGCGGCAGAACGCGTAATCCAGGCCTTCGCTGTGGGTGAAGTGGTCCAGGGCCTCCCGGAAGACCGGCAGGACGGCGGTGCCGGACAGGTGGCCTGCGACGACCCGCCGCACCAGGGCCTCGCAGAGCTGATGGAGGGCGGTCCCCTGGGAGACCTGCTGCTTGGCGGCGGTGTCCTGGGCCTCGGTGACCATGGCGTTGAAGCGGGCGACCTTGCCCTCCAGCAGCACCGTGAGGGCCTCGGTCAGGAAGTGCTCGTAGGGGCCACGGGAAACGCCCTTGAGCTGCTCCAGGGGGAGGAGGGGCTGTCCTGATTCGCCCGCCTCCAGGGCCTGGCGGAGGGTCTGTGTGGCCTGGGGCGCCCGGGGCTCCATCTGGACCAGCAGGGCCTGGGCCAGCTCGGCCTTGGCGGCGTTGCGGGCGCCGGTCTGGAGGCGGTGGGTGAGGGATTCGAGGGCTTCCAGATCCCCCAGGGTGCGGAGGGTCTCCTGGAAGCGGCCGATGAGGGCGGAGTTCGGGGCCTCGCCGGGCAGCTCGGCCACGGCCCGGAGGAGGAGGCGGAAAGCCAGGGGGTCCGAGCCCTCCAGGGCTTCCCAGAGGATCTGGAAATCTGCGGGTTCGGCGGTGGCGGCCAGCCCCCGGGCCCCCTGGTGGGCCAGGCGGGGGTTGCTGTCCCCTTCCAGCAGGCGGCCCAGGTAGAAGGCGAGGGGCTGCTGGGCCTCCAGAGCGCTGAGCTCCCGGCGGAGGATCAGCTGGCGGTCGGGGTCGGTCCGCTGCGTGGCGAGCTTCAGCATGGCTTCCCGGGCCGACCGGGTTTCCAGCCGGCCCAGGGCGGAGCACCCCTCGTCGAAGGTGCCGAGGTCCGCTTCCTGGACCAGGGCCTGGAACAGCCAGGGCACCCATTCGGGCCAGTCGAATTTCGCGGTGAGGCCGAGGATGAGCCGCTTCTGGGCGGTGGAAGAGGTGGGCTTGACGAGCCGGCCACCCAGTTCCGGAAGGGCCAGCTGGCCCAGGCGGCGGAGCAGGTGGTGGAGGCGGGTCTGGGAAGCCGCGTCGGATTCAGAGGGGTTGCCCAGACAGGCGCGGAGCTCGTCCAGGGGAGTCAGGGGAATGTGTCGGAGGGGCGCGGCCATCAGAGAACCCATCGGCCCGTTCGGCCTCCGGGTGAAGAACCACCCTTCTGTCCGGGAGGTGCTAGCGTTTTGAGCATGCGCGCCCTGATCCTCGCCCTCTCAGCCCTCCTCGCCCAGGCTCAGACTCCAGCCTTCCTGGACCAGCTCCCTCCGGCGGTCCGGGCCGAGGCCCTGGATGTCCTGAACCGGGCGGATTTCGTCTTTGAAACCCAGACCCAGCCGAAACGCGTGCGTCTGGCGACCATGGAAAAGCTCTTCGACCACCCCCGGTTGAGCGCGGCCATGTGGCGACACTGCCAGTTCGTGCCCGGCTTCTACGCCTTCATCCACCCGGATGGCGCCTGGAGCATCGATGACGCCCGGGGCCTCAAGGGCACCCTCCGCCTCATCCATCAGCGTCCAGGCCACCGGGTCTATCTGGTGGAGGGCCTCGCCGAGAAGGGCCGACTGAAGACGCCCTTCGCCGTCGGCGCGAAGATGCTGACCTCGTACCGCTACTGGGAGGGGAAGAACGGCTTCGAGACCCACCTCCAGACTTGGACCGCCCTGGACTCCGCCCTGCTGGGCATGGTGGCCCGACCTTTCCGGGGCTACATCAAGGGCCGCCAGGACGAATTCATCGCCTACATCAACGGCAACGTGGCCACCTTCGGGGAGTTCGCCGACCTGCGCCCGGGGGACTTCCATGGCCCCCTCAAGCGGGATGGCGACGCCGTGGCCCTCCGCGAGTTCGAGACCCTGTTCCAGAGGAAGTGATGGCGATCCCTTTTGCGGCCTCCTTCCGGGCCCTGGTTCGGCCATCGGGGGCTTTTGCGGAGGGGCCGCCCCCCCTGGGGCGTGCCTTGGGCCGGATGCTGGCCGCCTGGGTGCCCCTGGCCCTGGCGCATGCCGGGCTGGCCGCCTGGGGCGCCCTTGAGATCTACGGGGGCCTCCGGAGAAATGGGCCGCCAGCTTGGCTGGCGTGGGCCATGGGGGTCGGCCCCGAGGAGCTGGAAGGGCTGTTCCGGGCCCTTCCGCCTCCGCCCGCCTTTGGCCGCATTTGGCCCTGGCTTCTGCTGATCGTGCCCATCGGGGTGCTGGGCACCTGGCTTCACCACGCCGTCTGGGATCACACGGGCCTCTGGCTGCTGGGGGGACTGAAGCAGAAGCGCGGCCTCCGGGCCAGCCTGGTGGCCGAGGCCGAGGCCCTGCGCATCGCCGCCGTGGGCACGCTGGCGGGGCTGCTGGGTTTCGTGCCGGGCCTCGGCGTCCTCCTGGCGGTGCCCTTGCTGCTGCTGGATGGCTACCTGTGGCTGTTCCGGGGCTTCGCCCTGGCGGCGCGGCATGGCTGCGAGCCCTGGAAGGGGGTGGCCGCCACGGTGGTCCACGCAGTCCTGCTGGGCGGCTGCGCCCTGGGCCTGGCCACCATGATGTTCCTGTTGCTGCGGGTGTCCCCGTGAGGCGGGTACCCTGGGTCGCGCTTTCCGTGTCGGCCCTGGCCCTGGGGATCTGGCTGGCGGCCTTCCTGGCCCCGTTCTCGGGCCTTCTCCCGGGCTGCGCCTTCAAGCGGATCACGGGATTCGCCTGCGCCACCTGCGGTATGACCCGGTGCATCCTGGCCCTGGGCCAGGGCCAGTGGCGCGAAGCCATCCATTGGTACCCCGCCGTGGCCGCCCTGCTGCTTGTCACCCCGGCGGCCGCCCTTTGGGACGTCCGCCGCGCCTGGCGGGGGGACGCCTACCCGGCCCTGCCCGCATCCCCGGCCCTCCGCGCGGGGATCTGGATCCTGCTCGCGGGAATCTGGGCGCTCCAGGTGGCACGGGGAATCTAGCCCGCCGGGTTTTGCCATGGGCCCCCAGTGCGGTCATGCTGTCAGCACGCTTCACCGGAGTTTTTCCATGTTCCAGCAAATCCTGGATCAGTTGATCGAGCGGGTCCCCGAGGCCCTGGCCGCGACGTTCAATGATCGCGATGGGGATCCCATCTGCTCCCGCACGATCCAGGTCTCCAACGAGGGCCTGCAGCTTCTGGGGGCCTATCAGCATGTGGTGAAGCGGCACCTCCAGCAGGCGGTGGAGGAGTTCGACCGCGGCGAGGTCAAGCAGGTGGCCTTCGCCACCGACCAGCACTGGATCCTCATGATGGGTGCCAAGGAGCAGTGCACGCTGGTCCTGGTGATGCAGCGGGAGGGCCTCCTGGGGCGCGCCCGATTCTACATGGAACAGGCCATCGGGGCCCTGAACGACGAACTGTAGGGAGCACTCGATGGAACGCTTCATCGGCCTGGCCGGCATCGTGGCCTTCATGGCCATTGCGTACGCGCTGTCCCACAAGCGGAGTGCCATCCACTGGCGCACCATCGCCTGGGGCCTATGTCTCCAGTGGATCTTCGCGCTGGTCGTACTGAAGGGCACCCTGATCTCAGGGCTGCTGTCCTTCCTGCCCTTCCCGAAAGGGACGGGCTGGCTGGTGCTGCTCCTGATGTTCGTGCCCATGCTGCTCCGGCGCTTTGCCGCCTATGAGAACAAGGCCCTCAACTGGGGCCTTTTCGGCGTCATCGTGCTGGGGATGCTGCGGGGGAACCTGGTGGGTTCCTCCTTCGACCGGATGCGCATCGTGGTCGAGCACCTCATGACCTACGCCCACGAGGGCGCCAGCTTCGTGTTCGGCTCCCTGTCGGACGGCCCCGGCGGCAAGGTGGGTATGGTCTTCGCCTTCTCGGTGCTGCCCACCATCATCTTCGTGGCCTCGATTTTCGCGGTCCTCTACTACATGGGTGTCATGCAGTGGGTGGTGGGCGCGGCAGCCCGCGCCATGGGCCGCTTCCTGAAGGTCTCCGGCGCCGAGAGCGTCAGCGTGGCCGCCAGCATCCTCATGGGCCAGACCGAAGCCCCGCTCACCATCCGGCCCTTCCTGGCCCGCATGACCCGCAGCGAGCTCATGGTGATCATGACCGCGGGCATGGCCCACGTATCCGGCAGCATCATGGTGGCCTACGTCCAGGTGGCCCACGTGGACATCGTGCACCTGCTCACGGCCGTGATCATGACGGCGCCTGGCGCCGTCATGATGGCGAAGATGCTGGAGCCGGAGACGGAAACCCCCGAGACCGCCGGAAACATCAAGGTGGACATCCCCAACCACGATGCCAACGTGCTGGACGCCGCGGCCCGGGGCGCCTTCGAGGGGGGTCAGCTGGCCTTCAACGTGGCCGTGATGCTCATCGCCTTCATCGCGCTCATCTACCTGCTCAACGGGTTGATGAAGGCCATCCATCCGGGCTTCAGTCTGGAGATGGTGCTGGGCGCGGTGTTCAAGCCCTTCGCCTTCCTCATGGGCGTGCCCTGGACCGAGGCAGGCCAGGTGGGCTCCCTGCTGGGCAAGCGCATGGTGGTGAATGAATTCGTGGCCTTCCTGGATCTGGGCGCCATGACGAACCTGTCCACCAAGGCCCGGCTGGTGTCCACCTTCGCCCTCTGCGGCTTTGCCAACTTCAGCAGCATCGCCATCCAGGTGGGGGGGATCGGGGCCCTGGTGCCCGAGCGCCGGGGGGATCTGGCCCGATTGGGCCTGAGGGCCATGCTGGCGGGCACCCTCGCCAACTTCCTCAGCGCCTGCATCGCCGGGATCCTGAGTTAGAAAAAACCATAAAAACAGACCCATGCTCCAGCCATTCCGGAATCCTGCCGATGGAGAGGCATTGCCGGAGGTTATTCCATGGCCCGCATCTCGTCTTTGATCCTCATTCCAGTCCTCTCGTCCATGGCGCTCACGGCTGGGGACTATGACGCCTTGATCGGCGCGATGAAGAAGGCCTGGCCTCAGGTGGGGACCCTGGCGGTGGTCTGCGATGCAAACGGGAGCAAGGCTTCCCTTGGCACCCTCACCGGGGCCGCCGGAGGGATGAAGGTGATCGTGGTGGATGTGAAGGGCCCCCAGGACATGGGGAAGGCCATCGCCACGCTCGCGGGCCGCAAGCCGGACGCCGTGATCCTGCTCGCGGGCGACAAGGTCGCAGGGGACGGGTCCTCCGCCGCCAGTTTCCTCATTCAGCGCATGGCCGCCATCAAGATCCCCACGGCCGCCACCTCCGAGGCCGGGGTGAAGCAGGGTGCGGCCCTGGGTATCGGGCCCGGCACCGGCGGCAGGCTGTTGTCCAATGCCAAGGTGGCCGCCGTGGCGGGCGTCGCGGTTCCCGCGGGAGCCACCGCCCTCTGATCTGACCGGGGTCCCGCCCTCCTAGTGGACGGTTTCCGGGTCCTCGACCCCGTCCCGTGGGGGCTCCACGCCCCGCCAGCCGGCCTTCCAGGCCACGTTCATGGCGAGGCTCAGCGCGACGTAGGCGGCGAAGAAGCCGATGAAGAAGCGCTGCTGGAAGACGATCATCATCGCGAAGACCAGGACGATGCTGAGGCTGGTGAGCATGGCGGCGCGGGGGCTGCCCGCGCGCTTCTTGAAGCTGGGGAAGCGGAGGGTGGACACCATCAGCAGGCCGACGATGAACAGCTCCGTTGCGAAGGCATAGGCGTGGGCCACGGTGGCCGGAGGGGCCGGGTGCCAGATGATCACCGAGGCCACGCAGGCGGCCCCGGCGGGAATGGGCAGACCCATGAAATACCGGGGATCCGTGGAGCCCACCTGCACGTTGAAGCGGGCCAGGCGCAGGGCGCCGCAGGCGGTGAAGACGAAGCAGGCGGCCCAGCCCGCGGCCCGCAGGTGGGAGTCGTGGATGCCGAGGTGGAAGAAGCCGTAGCGATAGGCCAGGATGGCCGGGGCCATGCCGAAGCTGATGACGTCCGCCAGGCTGTCCAGCTGCACACCGAACTCCGTGGCCGTGTTGGTGGCCCGGGCCACGCGGCCATCCAGGCCATCGAAAACCCCCGCCAGCACCAGCAGGCCCGCGGCCCACAGGAAGTACCGGTCCGGGGTGGAGCCGGCGGCGTTGATGGACATGACCACGCTGGAGAAGCCGCAGAGAATCGAGGCCATGGTGATGCTGGAAGGCAGCACGAACATGGATTTGCGCATGGCGCGCTGCCGGCGGGCGCGGCGTTCCTCTGGGCTCAGGCGGGGTCGCATGGGGACAGTTTCTCACATCCCGCACCTCCCCGGGGGGCGCTGGAGGAGCGGGTATCCTGGCAACCTCCGGGAGGGCGGCTTGAAGCAGGTGGTGGTCATCGGCGG
>DPRT01000133.1:0-8010 GCA_003538615.1 Holophagaceae bacterium
GTAGAACAGTGATTCAGGCATCGGGGGCCTCGATGAGGGGGCGTTCCGCTTCGGGCTCCGCCTCAGGCCTGCCCGCCCGGCGGCGGATCCAGGCCCAGGCCTTGGCCAGGGTGAAGTCCTCGATGATCTCGAAGAACACGGGCACGACGATGAGGGTGAGCAGGGTGGAGGTGATGAGGCCGCCCACCACGGCCCGGGCCATGGGGGCCCGCATCTCGGCGCCGGCGCCCAGCGCCAGGAAGAGCGGCAGCATGCCGCCGATCATGGCGAAGCTGGTCATGAGGATGGGCCGCAGCCGCACGGTGCCCGCGCGGATGATGGCCTGGCGGCGGGAGATGCCCTCCTCGCGCTCCAGGTGCAGGGCGTGGTCCACCAGCAGGATGGCGTTCTTGGTCACCAGGCCCATCAGCAGGATCATGCCGATGCTCGTCATCATGGACATGGAATCGCCTGTCACCAGCAGCATCAGCACCATGCCCACCATGGAGAGNNCCCATGTAGCCCGCCGTTTCCTTGCTGTCCCGGGTCTGGCCCAGGAACTCCACCCGGACGCCCTCGGGCAGCTGTCCGCTGGCCTTCAGGGCGGCCACCTTCTCGGCGGCCCCTGCGCTGACTTCGCCCAGGGTGGCGCCCTCGAAGTTGGCGTNNCGGACGCGCACATCGCGCTGCTCGCCCCGCTCGTCCTCGTACTTGGCCACCTTCTCGCCGTCCACCAGGGGCCGCACCATCTGGGCCACCAGGGCCGGGCTCACGCCCAGGTCGGAGGCGGCCTTGCGGTCGACGACCAGCCTCAGCTCAGGTTTGCCGCTGTCCAGGCTGGTGGTGACGTCCACGGCGCCAGGGACGCTGCGCAGGGCCTCCTTCACGAGGGGGACGGCCCGGATGACCGCGTCCCGGTCCGGCGCCTGCACGGCCACCATGATGGGGAAGGCCATGCCCCAGTCGTTGGCGGCGCCGACGGCCGCGTCCACGCCGGGCACGGACCGGAAGGCCTCGCGGATCTGGCGGCGGATCACCAGGTGGCCCGGGCGCCTGCCATCCTTCAGCTTGATGTAGATGCCACCGGCATCCACGGTGCCGTTCAATCCAGTGCCGATGGTGGTGTAGGCGAAATCCACGCCGGGGACCGCCTCGATGGCCTTTTCCAGGGCCAGGGCCTTCTCCCGGGTGGCAGCCAGGCTGGAGCCGGGCTCCGCCTTGAAGGTGGCCTGCAGATCGCCCCGGTCGTAGTCGGGCATGAAGTTGTTGCCGAGCAGGCCCGACAGCGCCATGGCCAGCACGAAACTCCCCGCGCCCAGGCCCATCACCGTCTTGCGGTGGTTCAGCGCCCACTCGATGGCCTGCTTGTAGAGGGCCTCCCAGCGGTCCAGCATGCGGCCGAAGGCCTCCACGCTCCGCATGATCGGATTCCGGCCCTGGTAGTGCACGTGGCCATCGGCGCTCTTCTCGTGCTCGGGATCCGGCCAGACGGAGCTGAGCATGGGATCCAGCGTGAAGCTCACGAGGAGGGAGACCGCCACGGCGAAGGCCACGACGATGCCGAAGGGGAAGAAGAACTTGCCGACGATGCCGCCCATGAAGGCCACAGGCACGAACACCGCGAGGATGGACAGGGTCGTGGCGATCACCGCGGGCCCGATTTCCGCCGTGCCCTCGCGGGCGGCGGTGACGTGGTCCTTGCCCATCTCCGCGTGGCGGGTGATGTTCTCACGGACCACGATGGCGTCATCGATGAGGATGCCGATGGCCAGGCTGAGCCCCATGAGGGTCATGGTGTTCAGGGTGAAGTCCAGGGCCCGCATGATGATGAAGGTCGAGATCACCGACACCGGCAGCGTTAGGCTGGTGATGAGGGTGGATCGCCAGCTCTTCAGGAAGAAGAACACGATGATCACCGTGAGCAGGCCGCCCACGTAGATGGAGACGTTCACGTCCTCCACGTTGTCGATGATGAACCGCGCGTTGTCCTTGGCCGTGACCACTTCCACGCCCTGCTTGACCAGCTCGGGCTTCAGCTCCTCCAGGGCCTTCTCCACCGCCGTCACCATGGCCACGGTGTTGCCGCCGGTCTGCCGCTGGATCTCCAGGGCGACCACGTCCTTGCCGCCCAGGCGGGCGAGGCTGCGCCGCTCCTTGATGCCGTCCACCACCGTGGCGACTTCCTGCAGCTCGATGGGCCGCCCGGCCTTGTTCCCCACGATCACATGGTTGAAATCCGCCACGGACTTGGCCTTGGCATCCACCTTCACGGACACCTCGCGGCTGCCCTGGAGGAGGTTGCCGCTGGGGATGGCCAGGGTGTCGCCGGCCAGGGCGTTCTTCACGGCCTGGAGCGAGAGGCCCTGGGCTTCCAGCTTCTGGGCGTCGATCTGGATGAGGATCTCGCGGGTGCTACCGCCCACCGGATCCACCTTGCCCACGCCCTGGATGTTCTCGATGCGCCGCTTGAGGAAGTCCTCGGCGATGCGGGTCAGCTCGCGGTCGTTCATGCCGGCGTGTCCCGCGTCCGGCTTCACCACCAGGGAAAGCACCGGAAGCTGGGCGGGATCGAACTTGGAGATGACGGGCTCTTCGATGTTGCCGGGGAGGTTCCGCCGGATCTGGCCGATCTTGGTGCGCACGTCGTTGAGCGCATTGTCCACGTTGCGGCCCAGGTGGAACTGGATCACCAGGGTGCCGAGGCCCTCCTGGCTGGTGGAGCTGATCTCCTTGATCTTCTCGATGGGATTGACGGCCTCTTCGATCTTCCGCACCACGTCCTGCTTGACGGATTCGGGGCTGGCCCCGGGGTAGATGACCGAAACGGTGACGGTGGGGATGTCGGTGTTGGGGTACTGGTCGATGCCCAGGGTCTTCACGGAGAAGAGGCCGAGCACCACGAGGGCCAGCATGATGCAGACCGTGAAGACGGGCCGGCGGATGGAGAGGTCAGACAGGAACATGGTTCACTTCCCCCCTGCGGCAAAGCCGCCATTCGCGCTGGTTGGGGCGGCGCCACTGATCACGCGCAGGCGGCTGCCCTCAGCCACCAGATCCTTGCCGCTGTCGATGACCTGGACGCCGACACCCAGGCCGCTGACCGGACGGAAACCGTCCTGTTCCGGCCCCAGGGCCACCTTGCGGCGGCGGGCCACGCCCGCTTCGGAGATGAAGATGTCCGCATCGCGATCCTGGGCCTTCAGCAGGGTGGCCGGAAGGGCCGGGCCCTTGGTTTCGCCCTCACCGAGGATGACGCCTTCCACGAAGAGGCCGCCCTTGAGCAGGCCGTCGGGATTGGGGACCTCCACGCGCACGCGCAGGGTGCGGCCGTCCTGGGAGAGGCTGGGGCTCACCTGGGTGACGCGGCCCTCCACGGGACGGTCCAGGCCGATGGCCCGGAAGGTGGCCCGCTGACCGGCCTTCACCTGGGCCATGGCTTCGGTGGGAAGGTCCGCGCGGATCTCCAGCTTGCGGTTGTCCACCACCTCGAAGGCCGTCTGGCCGGGATTCAGCATTTCGCCGGGCTGCACGGCGCGGCGGGCCACCTGCCCCGCGAAGGGCGCCACGAGGCGGGCCTTGCGCAGCCGCAGGCGGGCCAGGCCCAGGTTGCTTTCAGCGGCCTGGGCCGCGGCCTTCGTGGCGTGGTAGACCGTCTCGGCCTGCTGGGCGGCCTGCCGGGTGATGCTCCGCTTTTCCAGCAGCGTCACGGCGCGGTCGTTGTCGCGCTGGGCCTGAAGCGCCTGGGCCCTGGTCTGGGCCAGCTGGGCCTCGGCGGCCTGGACACCCAGCAGGTAGTCGTCCTCGTCCTGGGCCCCCAGCAGGGCGCCGGCGGCGACGGTGTCGCCCTCCTGCACCGCCACGCGGGTCACGCGGCCGGTCACCTCGGCCTTCAGCTCGGCGCGGTTCACGGCCAGCAGGGTGCCGGTGAAGGCCACGGCGGGACGGAAGGTGCGCTCCTGGACGGGGACCAGGGTGACGGCCACGGTGCTTTCGGCCTTCACGGCGGCCTGGTGATCGAGTTCCGTGTTGCGCTTGACGCGGTGGTAGCTGGCGGCCCCGGCGATCACGACGACGGGCAGGGCGATGTAGAGGAGAAGGGTTTTCCGGTTCATGATCAGCTCCAAGAGGGTCGTCGATATCAAAGCGGGGGCAGGCCCAGGGCGCGGCGCTGGGCGAAGCGCGCAGCCCACAGGCCCAGTTCGGCGCGGCGGCGCTGGCTTTCGGCCTGGCGCTCCGCGCGCTCCGCCTGGAGGAGATCCAGGGAGGTGATGAGCCCCTGGTCGAAGGATTCGCGGCTCATGCGCAGCGCCTCCGCCGTGGCATCGTGGGCCCGGCGGGCGGCCTCGTCCAGGGCGATGGCCTTTTCGAGGTCGCGGTCCGCGCTGCTCTGCTCGATGGCGATGGACCGCTCACGGTCCACCCGCAGCTGCTTCACCTGCTCCAGCTGGGCCGTGTTCTGGGCCCGCTTGCCCGAGCTGCGCAGCCCGTCGAAGATGGGGAACTTCATGGTGACGCTCACCTTCCAGGTGTCGTAGGGCTCCTTGAAGAGGTTGTCCGTCTTGCCCGCCTGATAGCCATAGCTGGCGCTGAGGTCGAACTTCGGGCGCAGGTCCGAGGTGATGATCTTCGCGTTGGCCCGGTACATGGCCTCCTGCTGCTGGAGCTGGGCCAGTTCGCTGCGCTGGACGCCCGCAGGCCGGCCTCCGGCCTCCGGCAGGCCCAGGGGCGCCAGGAGGATCGGCGTCTTCGGATCCAGGCCCAGCTGGCCGTTCAGCACCTCCATGGCCCGCTTCACCTGGCCCTCCGCCTGGAGCGCCTCGGGGATCACCGCCAGCAGTTCGCTTTCCGCCCGCAGGCGGTCCAGCTCCGTGGCGGACTGGGATTCCAGCCGGGCCTTCACGTCCGATACGAACTGCTCGGCGGTCTTCCGGCGCGCCTCCACGACCTCCAGTTCCGCCTGGGCCGCCAGCACCGCCAGGTAGGCCCCGGCCACGCCATGGAGGACGTCCAACTCGGAGGTGGTGAACGCCAGAGCGGCCTCCTGCTCGCCCATCTTGGCGATGTCCACGGCCGTGCCCAGCTTGCCCCAGTAGAAGAGGGGCTGCACCAGGTTGGCCTGGCCGGTGTAGATGCTGCGGGCGCCCACCAGGGAATCCGGCGACAGGCCGAAGGCCGCGGCGCTGTCCGCGAAGCCGCTGTTGAGGATGGAGACATCCCGCACGCGGGTGAAGTCGCCCACCAGCGTCAGCTGGGGCAGCGCATCGGCCCGGGTGGTGGTGATGAGCCCCCGGCGCTCCTCCACGCGGGCCTTGGCCGCGCGCAGCATGGCGTTCTCGGAACGGGCGCGGGACAGGGCCCCGGAGAGGTCCAGCGCAAGGGGGGCGCGCGGCGCTTCGGCGGGTGCCGGAGCCTGGAGGGCGGGTGGGGAGATCAGGAGCATGTCAGTTCCTCGGCTGCGGGAAGGCTTCGGGGAGGCCGAGTCCCCGGAGGCTGAAGTCGGTGAAGTGCTGGATGAGCACCGAGAGGTCTTCCGGGTAGTTGGGATTCCCGCGGATGAGCCGGACGATCCCCAGGGAGTTGCGGAAATAGAGCATCTGCCCCTGGATGCTCAGGCCCATGTTCAGGAGTTCGTCCGTGGACAGGTCCGGTCGGAGCACCTGGAGGCAGTGCATCAGGTGCTCCACGTGGGGCCGGATCTGCTCCATGAGCAGGGCGGAGGAGGCCGGCCGCGGGGCCTGCATCTCCCGGGCCATGAGGGCCATGGCCGCCTCCTCCAGGGGATCGCTCCGGTCGGCGGCCATCAGGTCTTCCATGAAGGCGCGGATGTGCTCCTTCAGCCCCTGGAGGGCGGCCTCCCGGGCCCCCGGGCCCTCGACCCGCGGCAGCGAGGCCAGGCGGGCCACATGGCAGGCCTTCCGGGTGAAGATGTACTTGAGGGCCTCCAGGTAGAGCCCCTCCTTCCCGCAGAAGTGGTAGGCCACCAGGGCCGAGTTGGCGTTGGCCCCCTTGGCGATCTCCCGGATGCCCGCCCCGTCGAACCCCTTGGCCGCGAAGTGGAGGATGGCCGATTCGAGGAGCCGGGTCCGGGTGTCCTGAGGCAGGGCTGGCGGGGTCATGGGGCACCTTGGAAGGCTTGAATCAATCGAATGATTAATCCAGGTTCATCAGATTAATCAAACGTTTGATTCTGTCAATCCCCCTTCAGGAACCCTTGGCATTTTCGCCAGTCCGCACGACTTTGTGCGATCCTGGATGCCTTCTTGACCGGAGTGCCCATGCTCTTCCTTGTCTTCTATTTCCTTCTGTTCGCGGTGCTGACCTTCCAGGGCACCCACGTGGCTGGCGAAATCAAGACTCCCCTCGGCACCCTGCCCGAGGAAGTGGGCCAGGCACCCGTTGTTTCGGCCCGCTGGGGCATCGTGCTCATCGGCATGGGCCTCCTGGGCGCCATCGTCGGCCTGCTGAGCTTCCGCTGGACCGGCCTGGCGGCCCTCCGCCCGGCCCTCTTCTATGCGGGCCTCGGCGTCCTGGCCCTCTACGGCCTCTGGGTCATCTTCCTGGGNNGGACTAGACCTTCTGGACGTTGGTGGCCTGAGGGCCCTTCTGGCCCTGGGCGACCTCGAAGCTGACGCGCTGGTTCTCGTCCAGGGTGCGGAAGCCTCCGCCCTGAATGGCGGTGTGGTGGACGAAGAGATCAGCGCCGCCCTCGTCGGGGGTGATGAAGCCGAAGCCCTTCTCAGCGTTGAACCACTTGACAGTGCCTTGAGCCATGACTGTTTCCTGCATGATGTCTGGTGATGATGTAGCGATGACTTTCCCCAGACAAGGCCGTCATTGCTTGGTGTGAATTCCGCCCCTGGCGGGTCACGCCAAACAGCATGACAGGATTGCCAGAGTCCACCTCTTTTTTCTGCGGGTCATCGCGGGATTTAAAAACGGACCACCGCGCCGAAGCCGACACCCTTCCGGTCGAGCTTCACCTCGAGATCGTCCTGGATGGAGCCCTTGGGGACGTCGAAGGAACCGCCTTCATAGAAGGCCCGGAGCCCGAACCAGCTCACGGGAAAGACCCGAAGATCGGCCCCGAAAAGGGTGTATTTGGCGTTCTTGTAGCCCAGGTAATGGACGTAGGCCTTGGCCTCCACCGCTCCGTTGTAACCGCGGGACCCCCCGGACAGGCCGATCTGGGGGATGGGAGCGGTGATGCGGGTGGCCGCAGCCACCGGCGCCCCCACCGGGGGTACGCTGCTGGCGTCCATGTCCAGGGTCCAGGCCTGCACCCCGAGGTCCAGCCCCAGCCAGGCGTCGGGCTGGCGGACGAACTTGATGGTCCAGATGCCATCCACGCTGGCCAGCTTCACCTTGGACCGGACGCGGGTGCCGGCCGTGTACGACGTGCCATCCACCGTGACCGTGCGGGTCATGACGCGGTCGCCCCGGTACTCGGTCGCCCCGCTGGAGATCTGGAAGGCGAACCGCGGCCCCTGATAGTCGAGGAACAGGCCGGGCGTGAGCTTGTCCTTGCCCAGGCCCAGGTCCCCTTCCAGGTCCACCGCGATGGGCTGCCCGTCCTGGACACCCTGGAAATGGCCCGAGAGCGAGGGGCCGAAGCTCTGCGCACCCAGGGTCCAGGTGCGCTGGGCCCCCGAAGGGGTCTGGCCCGGGGCGCCCAGTTGGGCGAAGGCCGCGGTGGTGCAAAGGGAGAGAGCGATCGGCAGGATACGCATGACGCCTCCGGGGGGGGTGTCCATCCTATCGCCCCATGCCCGGAAATCCTGAACAATCAGACGGCGGCGAGCTTCCGGTAGGCCTCGAGGAAGTCCTTGGGCTGGGGCAGGATCTCGTCCTCCAGCGCCGGGTAGTAGGCCACCCAGGTGTCCTTGGCCGCCACCCGGCGCACGGGGGCGTCCAGGTGGAAGAACAGCTCGTCGGCGATGCGGGCGGCGATCTCGCTGCCGTAGCCCCAGCTCAGCGTATCCTCGTGGGCCACGATCACCCGGTGGGTCTTCTTCACCGATGCGGAGATGGCGG
>DPRT01000133.1:8069-8258 GCA_003538615.1 Holophagaceae bacterium
TCCGGGGATGTGCGTGAAGGTGCTTTCGCCGCACTGGCTGTGATAGGTGGCGCCGCCCATGAGGTAGCCGGCGATGGGCACGCGCACCACCATGGGGCTCTTGAAGGCGCCGTTGGAGCGCCAGCGGATGTTGGCCAGCTCGTCGCGCAGCTGCTGCATGGCGGGCCAGATGTAGTCGAAGAACTGGAT
>DPRT01000085.1:0-6324 GCA_003538615.1 Holophagaceae bacterium
GTGCACCTGGACGGCGCCCGGCTCTGGCACGCCGCCGCCGCGCAGGGCCTTCCGCCCTCGGCCCTGGCTGAAGGCGTGGATACGGTGCAGGTCTGCCTCAGCAAGGGCCTCGGGGCCCCCATGGGTTCGCTGGTGTGCGGGACGGCGCCCGCCATCGTCGAGGCCCGGCGCCTCCGCAAGATGCTGGGGGGCGGCGTGCGCCAGGGCGGCGTGGTGGCCGCGGCGGGCCTGGTGGCGCTGGACTACCTGCCGCGCCTCCCGGAAGACCACGCCAAGGCCCGGCGCCTGGCGGAGGGCCTGCGCGGCTTCGGCGTCACCGCCCCCGCGCCCGAGACGAACATCCTGCTGATTCCCGTGCCGGATTCCGGCGCCGCGGCCTCGGCTCTGGAAAAGGCCGGGGTGCGGGTCTCCGTGGTGGGCCCGGCGGTGCGCTTCATCCCCCACCGCGACCTGGAGATGGCGGATATCGAAGAGGCCCTGCGCCGCATGGAACCCCTGGCCCACCTGCTGCGGGCCGCCTGACATGAAGGCCCGCCTCGCCGCCCTGGTCCTGGCGCTGCTGGCCCTGGCGGCAGGCGCCTTCTGGTGGCACCAGGACACCCTGGTGCCGGTGCCCATGGCCTCCGGCGAAGCCCTGTTTGTGCCCGCCCGGCCCGAGTACGGCGAGGACGCCGCGGTGCTGGAGGCNNGGCTGGCGGATGCAGGACGGCGCGATGCTCGACGCGGCGCGGATGGCGCAGGCCCTCGCCCCGGAACTCGGACCGCTGGGGGGAACCGCCCGCGTGGTCGATGCGGCCACCCTCGACCTCCGCTTCCAGGCCCGCCAGACGGACCTGCCTGCCCAACTCGCCCGCTGGCGGGTACCCGGCAGCGGACCCTTCCGGCGCCAGGGGTCTGTCCTCACTCGCTTCGATGGGTTCACCCCGGGACGCGCGGGCGTGGCCGAGTTGCGCATCCTCACAGACCCGGCCCTGATGGACAGCCGCGCCTGGACCCAGTCCCTCGCAGAAGGCCGGTGGGCCTGGGCCGTGTTCCCCGGGAAGGTCGACCCCGAGGACATGGCCAGGGTCCGCATCGCCCCCTATGACGAGCTGCGCATGAAGGACGGCTCCGTGTGGTTCCTCTCCCGCCGCATGCGGCGCCTGAGGCCCGATGCCGCCGATTGGACCCGCACCCGCCTCTTCGGCGTGTGGAAGGGGGCCATGGACCTGCCCTACGATCCGCTGGGCCTCTGACCTACTCCAGGTTGGCCGACTGCTCCCGGATCTGGTCCAGGGCGCCCTTGGCCTCCATGACCGCCCGGGTCATGGCGATGCGCTTGCACTTGCTGCCGGTGGTGTTGAGTTCGCGGAGGACTTCCTGGCACCACACNNTCCTCCCGCACATCCTGGCGCTCGGCCAGGACACCGGCCTCCGCCAGCAGGCGCTCGGCGGGGAGCTGGCCCGCCAGGCGGGCGTCCTCCAGAAGCTGGTCGATGCGCTGGCGGTAGAGGCCGGGGAGCTCCGCGGCCTGGAGGTCCGCCTCGGCCTGAAGGCGCCCGTGCAGGGCGCGCAGGCGGTCCAGCCCCTCCTGGAAGAAGGGCCGCAGCCGCTCCGCCTCGCGGCTGCGGCCCGCATTCCACGCGTCGAGCAGGGCCGCCAGAGCCTCGCGCACGGGCGCCTCCATGCGCTCGCCCAGGTCCGAGGCCGGGGCCTGGAAGGCGCCGGGCAGGCGGAAGAAGGCCTCGGCGGTGAGGGGCGGGAGGTTCAGCCATTCGGCGTCCTCCTGCCAGCCCTTGGCCACGGCCCGCAGCAGGGCGCGGTTCATGCGCGGCTCCAGGGAGGGTTCGTCCTGCACCTCCACCGTGAGGTCGAGCTTGCCCCGCTGCGCGGCTTCGCGCACCTGGGCCCGGAGTCCGGCTTCCAGGGGAAACAGGGCGGGGGGCAGGCGCAGGCTGAGGTCGAGGGTCTTGCTGTTGACGCTGCGGAGAGATAGCCGGAGCTGTCCGGCGGCCAGGGGCCGGACGACCTCGGCGAAGGCGGTCATGGAACGCATGGAGGACTCCTGGACCGATTGTGGCCGCCGCAACGGGGGTCACGCCAGCATTTGACCCGGAGTAGGATCCTTGCCCCCGGTCACAGCCATTCGGGGTGACAATGGCCTACGGTCCGGGCCCCTCGCGCGGATCCGTCCAGGAGGCCTTGATGGCCGAATCCTTCTTCAACACGGCAACCTCCCCCACCCTCCAGGGTTGGCAGGCCCCGGGTTCCCTGGATTTCCAGGCCGCGTTCCTGCGAGCTGGGGGCTGGGCGCTGCCCCGCACCGACGCCTTCCCGGATGCCGCCAAGCTGCGGGAGCGGCTGCAGGAGCTGCGGGCCTCCATGCGCGAGGGCTCCAAGATCGGCCTGGATTTGCGGGGCCTGCGCGACAGCGCGGACAGCGTCATGGCCACGGCCCGCGAGGCCGGGGTGGCCTTCCTGCTGCACACCGCCGAGCTGCCGCCTTCCCTGGCCATGCTGCGCCACGCCAACATGCCCCGCCTGGTGGCGGTGCAGAACCCCGAAGAGGGCGCCCGGGCCAAGGCCGGGGGCGCTGCCGCCCTGCTGGCCAGGGCCTGTGATGTGGCGGCCCTGCGCAGCCTGGGCCTGCCTGTCATGGCGGTCGCCGATACGGAAGCCGAGGCCCGGCAGGCCCTGGCCGATGGCGCCATCGGCCTCCAGCCCCGCACGCCAGGGCTGCTGGACGCTTCCCCCCTGGCCGCCTTCCGGACCCGCCTGATGGCGGGGCTGGATTCCATGGCCCAGGCCTTCGTCCGCCGCGGCGCCTGCACCCTGCCGCGCCTCCGCATCCGCAACCTGGACCTGGCCTATCCCATCCAGCAGGGCGGCATGGGTGTGGGCGTTTCATGGGAAGGCCTCGCCGGCGCCGTGGCCCGGTCCGGCTGCGTGGGCCTGGTGTCGGCCATCGGCACGGGGTATCACGGCTCCGCCAACCCCAAGATGCGCCTGGGCCGCCCGGACGGTACCGAATCGCTGAATCCGCCCAAGGCCCTGGAATGGATCGTCCGCGCCGCCCGCGAGCGGGCCGAAGGCCATGGCGCCGTGGGCGTGAACATCCTCTGCGCCATCGAGGGCTATGAAGCCGCCGTGCGCGCCTCCATCGCCGGTGGCGCCCAGATGATCGTGTCGGGCGCGGGCCTGCCCCTGGCCCTGCCGGGCTATGTGGGCGATGCGGATGTGGCGCTGGTGCCCATCGTGTCCTCGGGCCGGGCCCTGAGCGTCATCTGCAAGCAGTGGCAGCGGAAGTACAATCGGTTGCCCGATGCCGTGGTGCTGGAAGGCCCGGAAAGTGGCGGCCACCAGGGCTTCAGCCACGAAGGCTGTGCCGACCCGGCCCACACGCTGGAGAACATCCTGCCCGAGGTCATCGAGGAGCGGGACAAGTGGGGCGACTTCCCCATCCTCGTGGCCGGCGGCGTCTGGGACCACGCGGACATCCAGCGCTTCCTGGCCCTGGGGGCCTCGGGCGTGCAGATGGGCACCCGCTTCATCGGCACCTTCGAATGTGACGCCTCGCCGATGTTCAAGGAGGTCATCCTCCGCGCCAAGGCCGAGGACATCGAGCTGATGAAGTCCCCCGTGGGCCTGCCGGCCCGCGGCGTGCGCACGAGCCTCCAGCGCCGCATCGAGGCGGGCACCGCCCCCCAGGTGCGCTGCGTGAGCAACTGCCTGTCGCCCTGCGGCCACGGCAAGGGCGCCATGGCCGTGGGCTACTGCATCGCGGACCGCCTGGCGGACGCCATGAAGGGCGACGAGGAGAACGGCCTGTTCTTCACGGGCAGCAACGGCGCCAAGCTCCGCGAACTGGTCAGCGTCCGCGATCTCATCGAGGAGCTGACGCAGGATCCGGGGCTGCAGCGGGTCTACGCCTGACTCTCAGCTCGCGTTCGGATGCCGCTCCAGCAGCTGGCGCAGCACGGGGTTCCGCTTCACCACGTCCTGGCGGCGCAGGTGGGCGATGAGCTGGGGCGGGGCGGCGCTCCACCGGGCGATGTTCTGGATGAGCAGGGTCGAGACGTAGGTGCGGCGGCAGAGCAGGGCGGTGGTGTGGCCGTCGATGGTGAGGCCCACCAGGCTGGCCAGGCAGCGGCCCTCGGTGGTGAGGATGAGCTCTGCCCGCTCTTCGCCCGTGCGCTGGTTGAAGCTGGCCCGCAGGAGATCCCGGGCCATGGCGCGGATCTGTTCCGGTGAATCCCGGGAGGTGGCCACCAGGTACTGCTCCAGGAGGCGCCTGGGGGACCAGAGGCGGCGGTAGAGCCCCACGGGAAGCAGGGGGTTCTGCAGGAGGGCCCGGCGCACGCCGCCATCGTGGGTGAAGGCCGTGCGCCCGCCCAGGGCCTCCAGGCCCGCGGAGGTGCGGTGGTGGGCCGCGATGAGGCGGGCGTGGACGGCCCCCACCCGGGGATTGTCCAGCACGGCGCGGATGACTTCCGCCGTGGGATCGAAGCAGAAGGCGCTCAGTTCGGGCTCTGTGGCCAGCTGCGCCAGGGCCACCCGCGCATCCACGGGCTGCCCGTGCAGCTGCTGTTCAAAAAGGGCCCGGTGGGTGGCGGCCCGGGCGGCGGCCTGGGGGAGGCTTTCCTCCGCCTCTTCCTCCTCTGGGGCGGGGCTGGCGGCCTCCGGCGGCGCTGCGGGCGGAGCCTCGGGCACCACGGCGCCCAGGGCCACCAGCNNGTCCAGGCTTCCGTCGAGGCGCGACAGCAGGTAGCCCTGGCGGGAATCGAGGGGCAGGGCGTGGAGATCCATCCCTGTCCGGGGGCTTGGCTTCCAGGACATGCCCTGAGCATAAGCGACCTGCGCGCCGCCGGTCACGAGGGCGCCCGGATGGAGCTACTCCTCCACCACGCCCTTCAGCCAGGCCTTGCTGCGCAGCCGCTCCACGCTGATCTCCGGGAAGAGGTCCAGGGGGCTCTTCCCCTCCAGGCCCAGCCGGGGCACGGCGGCGCAGCTGAAGCCCAGGCGGGCGCCTTCCTGGAGGCGCAGGGGCAGCTGGGCCACGGGACGCACTTCGCCGGTGAGACCCACCTCGCCCATGAAGAGGCACTTCTCCGCCAGCAGGCGGCCCCCGGCGCTGCTGCACAGGGCGGCGATGACGGCGAGGTCCGCGGCGGGATCCTCGATCTCCAGGCCCCCGGCCACGTTCAGGTACACGTCCCGGTCATGGAGCTGCACGCCGCCCCGGCGCTCGGCCACGGCGCAGAGCATGGCCAGCCGCTGGCCATCGATGCCCAGGGCCGTGCGGCGGGGGATGCCCAGGCCTGCGGCGGCCACCAGGGCCTGGATCTCCACCACCATGGGCCGCGTGCCGCTCAGCACCACCGTGGCGGCGCAGCCGGGCCGGGGTTCGGCATCCAGGAAGAAGGGATTGCCTTCGGCGGGCACCAGGCCCTTTTCGGTCATGGCGAAGACGCCGAGCTCGAAGGCCGCGCCGAAGCGGTTCTTGAGGGCCCGCAGCAGGCGGTGGTGGTGGTGGCGGTCGCCTTCGAAGGCCAGCACGGTGTCCACCAGGTGCTCCAGCACCTTGGGGCCCGCGAGGCTGCCGTCCTTGGTGACGTGGCCCACCAGCACCAGGGGCGTGCCCGTGGTCTTGGCCCAGCGGGTGAGCAGGGCGGCGCAGCCGCGCACCTGGCTCACGCTGCCCGCGCTGCTTTCGAAATCGGGATCGAAGAGGGTCTGGATGCTGTCCACCAGGAGCAGATCCGGCTTCATGCGCTCGGCTTCCTCGAGGATGCGGCGCACATCGGTTTCCGCCAGCAGGTGGATACCGGGGTTCTCCGCCCCCAGGCGCTGGGCCCGCAGCTTGATCTGGCGCTCGCTCTCCTCGCCGCTGGCATAGAGCACCGTGCCCTCGGTGGTGGCGGCCCATTGCAGCAGCAGGGTGGACTTGCCGATGCCCGGCTCACCGCCCAGCAGGGCCACCATGCCCGGCACCACGCCGCCGCCCAGCACGCGGTCCAGCTCCGCAAGGCCCGTGGGGCTGCGCTGGGCGTCCGTGACCTCCACGTCGGGCAGGGCGACAGGGCCGGTGTAGTGGCTTTGGGCGTAGGCGGAGCCCGCCCGCTGGAGGTCGCGCTTGAGGGTGCCGCGCACCTCCTGCACGGTGTCCCAGGCACCGCAGGCCGTGCACTTGCCCAGGGCCTTGGGATGCCGGGCGCCGCAGGCCGTGCATTCGAACAGGGGCGAGGTCTTCGCCATCAGGCACGGACCTCGCGCTGGATGAAGGCCACGATGTCGTCGGTGTTGGTACCGGGCTGGAAGATCTCCCGGATGCCCGCGGCCTTGAGG
>DPRT01000085.1:6335-12101 GCA_003538615.1 Holophagaceae bacterium
CGCAGGGCGCGGGCCACGACCTTGGCGCCGCGGTCATGCCCGTCGAGGCCGGGCTTGGCGATGACGACGCGGATGGGTGCCTGGTTCATGGGAGCTCCTACCAGCCCTCAGTCTGCCGCAGGGCTTCGTAAAGGCCAATGGCTGCCGCCTGGGCCTGGTTCAGGCTGCGGTGGTGGTCGCCCAGCATGGGAATGCGCACCAGCTGGTCCGGGTAGGCGGCCAGCAGGTCGGCGGGCAGCCCTGCGGTCTCCTGGCCGAACACCAGGCCGTCGCCGTAGGCCCAGGGCACCTGAGTGTGGCGCCGGGCCCCCTTGGTGCTGAAGAACCAGAGCCGCTGGGCGGGGTTCCGCGCCAGGAAGTCGCTCCAGTCGGCGTAGTGCGTGGGGTCCAGCTTCTCCCAGTAGTCCAGCCCGGCCCTGCGCAGGTAGTAGTCGGTGGTCTCGAAGCCCAGGGGGTGGATCAGGTGCAGCTTCGCGCCGTTGTTGACGCAGAGGCGGCCGATGCTTCCGGTGTTCTGCGGAATCTCGGGCTGGTGCAAGATGATGTGGAACATGGGGGGGTCCTGATGAGCGCCGCTACGAGCGAATGCCTGTTCTGCAAGATCGCGCGGAAGGAGATCCCCGCCGCCCTAGTGTACGAAGATGACAGCCTGCTCGCCTTCAAGGACATCTTTCCCCAGGCGCCGGTCCACCTGCTGATCATCCCGAAGGCCCACTGCGCGGGACTGGCGGACATGACTCCCGAAATCGCCGCCGCCGCCGGGCGGGTGCCCCAGGTTGCGGCCAGGCTGGCCCAAGAACAGGGCGTCGCCACCAGCGGCTGGCGCCTGCTGGCCAATTGCGGGCCCGATTCCGGCCAGACCGTCTTCCATCTGCACTTCCACCTGCTGGGGGGGAAGCCCCTGGGGGGGAAGCTCTGCCTCTAAGCTGATACTTTTACCTTCTTTCCCTATTTAGCGAAAAAGACACGCCTTTGCGTGTCTTTTTCGTTTTTATTTCCGCTTGTTGCATTCCGGAGTCTTTCTAGACTTTGAAGTGGTTCTCAGTGGAGAAAAGTGGATTGAAGTGGATCTCAGTGGTCTTGCTTCCTTTCCTTCGGTCTCTCCTGGGTGACTGGTTGAAAGGCGTTACCGGTGCTCCGACTTCGCGGAAACTCACCGGCCACGGTGGATGAGAAGGGCCGTCTGAAGCTCCCCTCCTCCTTCAAGGCCGAGCTCGAAACCTTCGCCCAGGGCGAAGGGGATGAGGGTCTGCGCGAAAGCGTTCCCACCCTGAGGCACTACCTGACCTCCCTGGATGGCCGGTCGGCCCGCCTCTATCCGCTGCCGGTGTGGGAGGCCATCGAGGCCCGCCTGGCGGCCCTGCCGTCCACCAACCCGGCCAAGCGCAAGTTCCTGGAGACCACCGCCTACTTCGGCAGCGAGGTGGAGCCTGACGCCCAGGGCCGCTTCGTCATCCCGCCCATCCTGCGCGAGGCCGCCCAGCTCACGGGCGAGGTGGCCGTGCTGGGACAGATGGACCACCTGGCCCTGTGGAACAAGGCCGGCTTCCAGCGCCGCCTGGCCGCCGAGCCCCTGGGCGCCGACGACCTGGCCCAGCTCGCGGATCTGGGGATCTGATGGCGACGATCCCCGTCCATGTCCCCGTGCTGCTCCAGGAGGTCCTGGACAATCTGGTGCTGCCGCCGGGCGCCCGCGTCCTCGACCTCACCCTGGGCCTGGGCGGCCATGCCGAGGCCCTGCTGGGCCGCTGCGACAAGGCCGCCCGCTACCTGGGGGTGGACCGCGATCCGGAGGCCCGGTACCTGGCCCGCCGCCGCCTGGGCGACGACAGCCGCCTGGAGATCCTGGCGGGGAACTACGAGGACATCTGGAGCGATCCCCAGTTCCTGGATTGGACCGGATCCCATGCGCCCGGCGGCTTCGACGCCATCCTCGCGGANNTGGAATGGATCGCGGAGCAGACCGACGAAAGCCTGGCCGACGCGATCTACCAGTACGGCGAAGAGCGCGCCAGCCGGCCCATCGCCCGCGCCATCCTCCGCGCGCACGGCGAAGGCCGGCTGGCCACCACCAAGGACCTGGCCGAAGCCGTCTACACCGTGATCCCCCGGGAACCGGCCAAGCGGAAGGGGCACAGCGATCCCGCCACCCGCACCTTCCAGGGCATCCGCATCGCCGTGAATGGCGAGCTGGACCGTCTGGCCGCGGCCCTGGAGACCGCCGTCTCGCATCTCCGCCCTGGCGGGCGCCTGGGCGTCATCAGTTTCCATAGCCTGGAGGACCGCATCGCCAAGCAGACGCTGCGCCGCCTCGCGGGCATCTACGACGGCCCCGGGCGCACGGCGCCCATGGTCCTCCCCAAGGTCGTGAAGCTCATCCATCCCGGCGGTCTCGCCCCCAGCGAGGCTGAGGCCTCCGCCAATCCCCCCTCCCGCTCCGCCCGCCTGCGCGTGGCCGAGCGTCTCCCCTGATCGAGGTATCCATGGCCACCGGAACCCTGCCGAGCCCCGCCGCTCCCGTCCGCATGGTCGAGAGCGAGGGCATCCTGCGCATGCTGCTCCTGGTGCTGGCCCTGGCCATGCCCCTGGGCACGCTGGCCTATCTGAAGATCCAGAGCACGCGCCTGAGCTATGCCATGGGCGACCTCAAGGAGCGCATCCGCAAGGAGGAGGAGTTCCAGCGCAAGCTCCTGCTGGAGCGCAGCCGCTTCCAGCGGGACGAGGAGGTGCAGGGCTACGCCCAGAAGGCGGGCCTCCAGCCCCGCAAGCAGGGCCACCTGATCCGGCGGGCCTTCACACCGGAGGACCAGCGGATCGCCAAGCTGCGCCCCGTGCCGTCGGATGGGCTGTAGGCTATAGGCTGCGGGCTGCGCAAGCCCACACCACCGTTTCATCCAGCCCCCGGCCTTCCCGTGTCCCTCCGCTTCGCCACTGACCCTCGCATCTCCCGGCGCCTGCTGGGCCGGCAGGATCCCCAGGATCTGCTGAGCCGCCGCATGCCTCTGATCATGGGCAGCATGGGCTTCTGGGGCCTGCTCATCCTTTTGCGGCTGCTCTGGCTGCAGGGTGTGGAGCACCGCAAGTACCGGGCGAGGGCCGACCAGCAGCACACCACCACCGTGCCCATCCCTCCCATCCGCGGCGAGCTGCGGGACCGCCGCGGAGAGCCCCTGGCCATCTCCATCAAGGTGGAGAGCCTCTTCGCGGACCCCCGCGTGTTCTACCCGGACTACCGGCCGGGGAAGGGCGAGGAACGGCAGTGGGGCCAGCCTGACCGCAAGGCCGCCGCGGAGGTGGCCGCCAAGCTCGCGCCCTTTCTCGAACAGAGCCGGGCCCAGGTGCTGGAGAAGCTGCTCCGCAAAAAGACCTTCGTGTATCTCGAACGGCACATGGCCCCTGCCAAGGCCCAGGCCGTCCGGGCCCTGAACCTGGACGGCATCGAGTTCCAGCCTGAAAGCCGCCGCTTCTACCCCCGGGGCAGGCTGGCCGCACAGGTCATCGGCTTCACCAACATTGACGGACTGGGGCAGTTGGGCATCGAGCAGACATACGACAAGCAGCTGGCGGGCGTGAAGGGCGAACTGATCGCGCCCAAGGACGCCCACGGCAAGCTGCTCATCCTCCAGGAGAACTACAGCCAGATGCCCGTCAACGGCGCCTCGCTCCAGCTCAGCCTGGACGCCTCCATCCAGCACATCGTGGAGAATGCCCTGGAGGAGGGCGTGCGCCTGTCGCGGCCCCGCACGGCCTATGCGGTGGTCGCGGATCCCCGGACCGGCGAGATCCTGGCCATCGCGGGCACACCGACTTTCGATCCGAACCAGATCCTGCCGAAGAAGTTCCGGAACCGGGCGGAGGGCGATCTCTCCCTGGCTGAGCGGGAGGAACTGCGCCGGGAGCTGGAGCGCCAGAAGGCCGCCCGCAAGGTGCATCCCGTGGAGGATGTCTACGAGCCCGGGTCCACCATGAAGATCTTCACCGCGGCCATGGCCCTGGAGGAACGCAAGGTCCGCCTGGGCGAGCGCATCGACTGCATGGGCGGCCGCTGGCTCTACAGCCCCAGGATCCCCCCCATCACGGACACCCACCGGCACGGGCTGCTGTCCTTCGAAGAGATCATGTGGCAGAGCTCGAACATCGGCGCCGCCAAGATGGGCATCCGACTGGATCCCGCCATGCACTACCAGTACCTGCGGAAGTTCGGCTTCGGCGATCCCACGGGCCTGAATTTCCCGGGGGAGAGCGCCGGCCGCCTCATCGCCCCGGACCGCTGGACCGTGCCCACCCAGTACACCCTGTCCTACGGCTACGGCCTGAATACGACGCCGCTCCAGATCCTCATGGCCGGCTGCGCCCTGGCCAATGGCGGCAGGCTCATGCAGCCCATCCTCGTGCAGCGCATCTACAACGACAAGGGCCTGCTGCTGAAGGAATTCAAGCCCACCGTGAAGAGCCAGGTCCTCAGTGAGGAGACGGCCAACATGATGAAGGAGACGCTCAAGGGCGTCATCACCCAGGGCACGGGAAAAAAGGCCCTGCTCGACAATGGCGTGGAGGCCTTCGGCAAGACAGGCACCAGCCGCAAGCTCATCGACGGGAAGTACGACGCCAAGCGCCATTTCGCGTCCTTCCTGGGGTTCTTCCCCGCCGACAGGCCCCAGTACGGCGTGCTGGTGATGCTGGATGATCCCGTGGGCGACACCACCGGCGGCGACGTGGCGGCCCCCCTGTTCAAGCGTATCGGTGATGGCATCCTGCGGTTCCGGCAGACCACCCCGGACCCGGACCGCGAATCGGACCTGAAGCTGTCCCTGCGCGACTGGCCCGTGAGCGAGACCGACGAGGCGGCGCTGCATGTGGAACGGGGCCGGGTGCCCGACCTCAAGGGGCTCAGCCTCAAGGCCGCCATCCACCGGGTGGTGCTGGTGGGCGGGAGCCCCAAGGTGGAGGCCGCGCCGGGTCCCATGGCCACCCATGTGGTGGGCCAGAGCCCCGAGCCCGGCACGCCGCTGGAGCCGGGTGCCGTGGTGAAGATCAAGGCGGGGATGCCATGAAGCTGGACACGCTCATCAACGGGATCGCCCTCCGGCGCTCCGGCCCGGATGCCGAGGTCGCGGACCTCACCAGCGACAGCCGCGAGGTGGGCCCCGGCTGGGCTTTCCTGGCCCTGCAGGGCGAGCAGGTTGACGGCGCTACATTCGTGCCGCAGGCATTGGCGCGAGGCGCCAGCGCCATCTTTTCTACTTCCGGCGTGCCTACGCCGGAAGCCGTTGCGGACTGCACCTTCTCGGGGGATCCCCGCCTGCAGATGGCCGAGCTGGCCCGGCGCCTGCACGGTGAACCGGACCGCCGCCTGGCGCTCATCGGCGTCACGGGCACCAACGGCAAGACCACCACCACCACACTCATCCGCCAGCTCTTGAGGGGCGCGGGGATCGGGTGTGGCCTCGTCGGCACGGTCATGAACGCCGCGGGCGAACGGGAAGAGGAGGCCGTCCGCACCACGCCCGAAAGCCCGGCCTTCTACCGCTGGCTGGCGCGCAGCGCGGCGGCGGGCGATGCGGCCTCGGCGGTGGAGGTGAGCAGCCATGCCCTCTGCCTGGGCCGGATCCACGGGGCCCGCTTCCGCGTGGGCGTCTTCACCAACCTCACCCAGGACCACCTGGACTTCCACGGCACGCTGGAGGCCTACTTCGAGGCCAAGCACCGCCTCGTGGCCCAGTGCGAGCGCTTCCTGGTGAACGCCGACGACCCCTGGGGCCGGGG
>DPRT01000009.1:0-1013 GCA_003538615.1 Holophagaceae bacterium
TCCGCCACGCGCAGGAAGGCCTGGCGGAGGCGGTGGAGGAGGCTGAGGCGGGCGGCTCGGAGGGCCGGGTCGTCGCACTTCACCATGACGGCGTTGAAGAAGGCCTCCAGGGGGCCAGCCAGATCCGCCAGGGCCGCCAGCAGGGCCTGCTGGTCAGCCGCAGCTTCGACTTTGGCCAGCTGCTCCGCCAGCACCTTTTCCTCGCCCTGCACCAGCAGGGCGCTATCGAAATCGCCGCAGGCGGTTTCGTCCTTCAGGATGTTCCCGATGCGCTTGGCGCTCTGGGCCAGCGAGGCGAAGCGGGCGTCTTCGGCGAAGGCGGAGAGAGCCTCGCAGCGGGCCTTCAGGTCCGCCAGGTCCTCCCAGCCCGTGGCCAGGGCCGAGCGCCGCACGGATCCGGCATATCCGGCCAACTCCAGCTGGTAGGCCACACGATCCTTGAAGAAGGCCAGCAGGGCCCCGGTGGTCTCGGCCTCGGGTTTCGTGGCTTTGGCGCCCACGGCGCGGAGGGCGGCGGCGGCGAGATCCATGGGCGTGAAGGCCCAGCCCTGCTCCCACAGGATGCGGACGATGCCCTGGCCCGCGCGGCGCAGGGCGAGGGGATCCTTGGAGCCGCTGGGGATGAGCCCCACGGCGAAGCAGCCCGCCACCGTGTCCAGCTTGTCGCAGAGCGACAGCAGGCAGCCCATGGGCGTGGAGGGGATGGCATCGTCGGCGCCGACGGGCCGGTAGTGCTCCTTCACCGCCTGCCAGACCTCGTCGTGGGCGCCCTCGCGTTTGAGGTATTCGCCGCCCATGATGCCCTGCAGCTCCGGGAACTCGCCCACCATGAGCGTGCGCAGGTCGCACTTGGCCATGCGGGCCGCTTCCAGGGCCCGGTCGATGTGCTCGTCATCCGTCGAGAGTTTCGTGGCCAGGGCCTTGGTGAGGGCCACCACCCGGCCGGTCTTGTCGTGGTAGCTGCCCAGCTCGCGCTGGAAGGTGAGGGCCTTCAGCTTCTCCAGGCGGTCCGA
>DPRT01000009.1:1186-1431 GCA_003538615.1 Holophagaceae bacterium
TCGTAGGCCTCCGGCGTGGGGATCCTCACCGGCTCAGGATGCTGACGATGGAAGAGGCGATGGCCCCAGGTGGTGTTCATGGCTGTCACGCCGTCCACCGTGATGGGCACCACCTGATCCCCGAAGAGGCACAGGATGTTGCGGATGGGCCGCACGAACTCGAACTCCGACTTGCCCCAGCGCATGGCCTTGGGCACGTGCAACCCGGCGATGAGCCCCGGCAGGGCCTCCGCCAGCAGGTCCAC
>DPRT01000009.1:1542-9053 GCA_003538615.1 Holophagaceae bacterium
CAGAAACCGCGCCGGAATCTCCTCGCAATGCAGCTCCAGGAGGAAGGGCTTCGTGCCGCTCACTTCGCACCCCCCTTCCCAGCCCCGATGCTTTTCTCCGCGCTCTCCGCGTTCTCCGCGGTTGGCGTTTTCGCATTTTCAAAATCCAGGTACGCCCTCGCGCACCCGCAGGCCAGATCCCGCACGCGCTTGATGATGCCCGGCCGTTCGGTGGTGCTCACGGCGCCGCGGGCATCCAGCACGTTGAAGGTGTGGCTCATCTTGAGGGCCTGTTCGTAGGCGCTGAGGAAGTGGCCGTGGTCCTTGAGCAGGCGCCAGCCCTCCTTCTCGAAGGCTTCGAAGAGGGTGCGGTGCAGGTCCAGGTCCGCGTGCTCGAAGCTGTAGGCGCTCAGCTCGAACTCCTCGCGCTGGCGCATCTGGCCGTAGGTGACGGGGAACACGCCGTCATCCGTCTTCACCTCGCCGTGCACCAGGTCGAAGATGTTGTCGTAGCCGCCCAGGAACATGCAGATGCGCTCGATGCCGTAGGTCAGCTCGGCGCTCACGGGCCGGCAGTCCAGGCCGCCCACCTGCTGGAAGTAGGTGAACTGGCTGATCTCCATGCCGTCCAGCACCACCTGCCAGCCCACGCCCCAGGCGCCCAGGGACGGGGATTCCCAGTTGTCCTCCTCGAAGCGCAGGTCGTGCTTGGAGAGGTCGATGCCCAGGGCCTCCAGGCTTTCGATGTAGAGTTCCTGCACCTTGGCGGGACTGGGCTTGAGGATCACCTGGAACTGCAGGTGCTTGTAGACACGGAAGGGGTTCTCGCCGTAGCGGCCGTCCGCCGGGCGGCGGGAGGGCTCCACGTAGGCCACGTTCCAGGGTTTGCTCCCCAGGGCCCCGAAGAAGGTGAGCGGATTCATGGTGCCCGCGCCCTTTTCCAGATCGTAGGGCTGGCCGATGAGGCAGCCCCGGTCGGCCCAGAACCGCTGCAAGCGGAGGATCAGTTCCTGGATGTGCATGGGGGCTCGCCAAAACGAGCATTCTAGCGGGTTTTAGCCCTTTCGTTAAGCTGGAAGGATGCGCATCCGGCCTGCCCTTCCCGACGATGCCCAGGACCTGGCGGTCCTGGGCAGGCGCCTGTGGCGCGAAACCTATGCGGGACTGATCCCCGAATCGAACCTGGCCATGCACCTGGCCGAGACCTTCGGGGCCCGGCAGCAGGCCGCGGAGCTGGCGGACCCGGCCTGCGGGACCCTGGTGCTCGAGCGGAACGGCCTCCTCCTGGGCTACGCCCTGCTCCGGGCCGGCGGCCCCGACACGGGTACCCTTCCTTCTTTCCACTTCGTCAACCCCCTGGAGGTGGCCCGGTTCTACGTGGATGCCTCNNTGCTGGTCCACGGCTTGATGGTTCGTCCACTGTGATGGCCGTCTGCCCGGCACCTTGCTAGAATCCCGGTTTCCCGGGGATCTGCATGACCCGAAAGATCGCACTCCTGGCCATCGGTGGAAACGCCCTTCTTAAAGAGAAGGAGCGGGGACTGCAGGAAGAGCAGCTGGAGAACGCCCGGGAGACCGCGGAGATGCTGGCACGGGTGGTGGCGGAGGGCTACGCCCTCTGCGTGGTGCACGGCAACGGGCCCCAGGTGGGCAACCTGCTCATCCAGCAGGAGGCCGGGTCGGGCCAGATCCCGCCCTACAGCCTGGATATCTGCGGCGCCATGACCCAGGGTTCCATGGGCTACATGCTGGAGCGCATGCTCATCAACCGCCTGCGCTTCATGGGCATCGAAGCCCCCGTGACGTCCGTCCTCACCGAAGTGGTGGTGGACAAGGAGGACAAGGGCTTCCAGGATCCGACGAAGCCCGTGGGGCCTTTCTATCCTGAATTCCGCGCCCTGGAACTCATGAAGGCCAAGCGCTGGAAGATGAAGGAGGATTCGGGCCGGGGCTGGCGCAAGGTGGTGCCTTCGCCCAGGCCCATCGAGATCGTCCAGCTGGACGCCATCAAGACCCTGCTGCAGTCCGGCAGTTCCGTCATCGCCGGCGGCGGTGGCGGCATTCCCGTGATCCGCGATGCCAGCGGCTTCCTGGTGGGCGTGGANNTTCATCATCCTCACGGGCGTGGCCAAGGTGGCCGTGGATTTCGGCAAGCCCACCCAGCGCTGGATGGATCGCATCCCCGCCAGCGAGGCCCGGCGGCACCTGGCCGAGGGCCAGTTCCCGCCCGGCAGCATGGGCCCCAAGATCGAAAGCGCCCTGGCCTATCTGGAAGGCGGCGGGCACGAAGTGCTCATCACCACCGCCGAGGCCCTGGCCACCGAGGATCCCGCCACCGTGGGGACGCGGATCGTGCGGGACTGACCCACGACCCGCTTTCCATCCGGATCCATCCCCCGCCAAGCAGGGCTTGTCGGGGATCTTGCGTCGTGTTCATCTGGGGCAAATCCTGGAGTGCCGATGTACGCCCTCATGCTCGTCCGCTACCGCCGCCCGCTTCCCGAGATCGAGGCCGTCACCCAGGCCCACCGCGCCTACCTCCGCACGCTGAAGGAGCAGGGTGTCCTGCTGGCCTCGGGCCCCATGGATCCCCGCAACGGCGGCATGTTCCTGCTGCGCGTGCAGGACGCCGATCCCCTGGCGGATCTCGACACCATCCGCGACAACGACCCCTTCTTCAAGGCCGGCCTCGCCAACTACGAGCCCCTCGTCTGGAACGTGGTGATGGGCAAGGAAGGGCTGGACGCCCTGTAGGCGCCCGGCCTCAGACGCCCGAGACCATGCCGGACAGCTTCCGGCGCAGCTCGCTCATGGTGAAGGGTTTGGACAGGCTCTGGACGGTGGGATAACCCGCCAGCAGGCCCTCCAGATCGCCCTCGCTGTGCCCGCTGGCGAAAAGCACGGCCTGGCCAGGCCGCAGGGCCAGGATCCGCGGCAGGGTCTCGGCCCCGCTGAGGCCGGGCATGTTCATGTCCAGGATCACCAGGTCCATGTCCTGCCCGCCCTGGATGCACTGGATGGCCTCGAGCCCGCTGCTGGCGACCCAGACCCGGTGCCCCTCCGATTCCAGAAGGGCGGACAGGGATTCCCGGATGAGTTCGTCGTCATCCACGAGGAGGATCCGCATCGCCCCCGGAGCAGCCCCAACTTGGGACAGGGCCTCCTCCTGGACCAGAGACGCCCCGTCGGCTGGCGCGGGGAAACGCAGGATGGCCTGCGTCCCGGCTCCGAGCTGGCTGTGGAGGTCCAGGGTGCCTCCGTGGGCCTTCATGGTGCCGAACACCATGGCAAGTCCCAGCCCCGTGCCCTTGCCTGAGGGCTTGGTGGTGAAGAAGGGTTCCGCGGCCTTGGCCAGGACCTCTGGGGCCATGCCCTCGCCCGTATCGCCCACGGACAGTTCGGAGCGCCCATCCTCCAGCCTCCGGGTCCGCAGCGTGAGGGTCCCTCCCGAGGGCATGGCGTCCATGGCGTTCACGCAGAGGTTCATGAGGGCATGGCTCAGGGCCCCGGAATCACCCGGAACGGGCGCGAGGCCTTCCTCCAGGTCCACCTCGAAGGTCACCCGCTTGAGGGTGGTGTGGCCCAGGAGATGAACCATGTCCTGGGCCAGCCCATTGAGGTCCACGGGCCTCACATCCTCCAGTTCCTTGCGCGCAAAGCAGAGGAGGCCCTTGACCACGCCCCGTCCCCGGAGGCAGGCGCTGACCACGGTGTCGAGGGGCCGGGCCATGGGATGCGCCGGGTCCAGCTTCTCGCGATGGGCCGAGGCGATGCCCAGGATGGCGCCGAGGACATTGTTCATGTCATGGGCCACACCGCCCGCCAGGCTGCCCAGGCTTTCCAGCTTCTGGGACTGGTGGAGCTGGGCTTCAAGGGCGCGGCGTTCCTCTTCGGCGCGACGCTGGTCGGTGATGTCCTGGATGACCCCCACGAGCGCGGCTGCCCGCCCATGCTCGTCCAGCCGGATCTCGCCCTGCCCGTGGACCCACCGGCGGGCCCCGTCGGAGGGGCGCACGATGGGATAGCTCCGGTCGAACCGCCCCCGCTGCTGGACCACCCCGGCCACATAGGCCTGCAGGTCCGCCCGGGAGTCCGGATCGACGATCTCGAGCCAGCCGCCGAGGTCCCTGGGATGCTCCGGCCCGATGCCGAAGAGGCGGTCCAGATAGGGGCTCCCCCGCCAATGCCCCTCGGTGAGGTTCCAGGTGTAGGTCCCCACGCCGCCCGCCTCCTCGGCCGCCTTGAGGAACCGCTCGCTGGCCTGGAGGGCGGCTTCCGCCTGGCGCCGGTGCGCTTCCCCGGCCAGGTGGTCCAGCGCGTACGATACGTCGACCGCAGCCTCGACCAGCAGCTCGGCCTCCAGGGGGCCGAAGAAGTCCTTCTCTCCGGCGTAGACCGCCAGGACGCCCCGGATCTCCCCCCCCTCCCGGATGGGGAAGGCCGCAGCGGAGGCGAATCCTGACCGCCGGGCCGCTTCCCGCCAAGGCTCCGCCCCGGGCATGTCCTGGAAGTCATTGCAGATGCTTGGGGCTCCTTCCCGGATCGCCGTGCCCGCGGGCCCGTGGCCCAGGGGCGTATCATCGCTGCGGAATTCGAGGCGATCGAGGTAGCCCAAGGCATCCCCGCACTGGCTGGCCACCGAGATCCGGGAGGTGGCGGGGTCGTTCCAACCGATCCAGGCCATCCTGAACCGCCCGTACTCGACCAGGACTTCGCAGATTCGCGTGACGAGCTCCTGCCGGCTTCCCGTCCACACGATGGCCTGATTCACCTGGCTCAAGGCAGCGTAGAGCTGGGTCATCCGCTGGAGCTCCCGCTGCTGGGTCCGGTGCCCGGTGATGTCCCGGATGAACGTCACCACCATGGGCCCATCGTCAAGCCGGACCAGCCTGGCGCTGACCTCTGCCGGAAACACCGTTCCGTCTCTCCGCCGGTGGATGGTCTCGAACCGGACCGAGCCCCTCGCCTTGAGCTCGGCGAACTGCGTCTGGGCCTCCAGCAGGGTTTCCGGCGCCCTCAGGTCCATCACCCTCAGCCCCTGGAGCTCCCCGGGGCCGTAGCCATAGTGCTCCACGGCCCGGGCATTCGCCTCCCGGATCACGCCATGCTCGTCCAGCAGGAGGATGATGTCGTTGGCCTCGCGCATGAGCCATTCGAAGCGCTGGGAAAGGTTCAGCTGCTTCCGGATCATCTCCGCATCGTGCTGGCGGACCATCATGCCGAGGCCCGCCGCCACGATGACCACGACGCCGATCAGGCCTATGCCGCCGATCCAGACCCGCTTCCTCAGGGGTCCGTACACCTCGGCCTCGTCCACTTTGGCCACCATGCCCCAGGCCATTCCCGGCACCTGGTGCAGGGCCGCCAGCACGGGCTCCCCGCGGTAGTCGAGGCCGGCCACCAGCCCCTCCACGCCCCGGGCCGCCTGGGCGGCGGGCATGTCCTGGCTGCCCCACAAGGGCACGCGATGGCTCATGGCAGGCTGGACGCGGTGCCGCATCTCGTTCAGGAAGAGGATGTCGTCACCCTCCCGGCGCACGAGGAGCGTTTCGGCGCTGGGGCTGGGCGTCGGCCAGGTCCGCACCAGGGGATAGAGGAATTCCTGAGGATCCATGAGCAGCAGCAGGGTTCCCTCGGCGACGGCACCCGGCTCTGGGCTGGCGCCGACAGGGATCCACAGGCTCAGGTGGATGTCGGGCTTGCCGGGGTGCTGGTGGAGGTCCCGGACCAGCACCTCCTTGGCCCGCAGGGCCGCCTGCAGTTCCGTAGCGTCCAGATCCTCGGCGCTGAAGGACCTCCCGGAAGGCACCGCCATCCGCACCCGACCCTGCCGATCGAACAGCACCACCCGTCGGTAGGTGCCCCTCTGGAAGTTCTCCATCCAGGCCCGCAGCTGCGCCTCCGGCGGCGCCTGGGGCGAACCCGCCAGGAACTGGCGCAGGGCGGCCTGGATCAGGGTGGTGCGGAACATGCGGTCGGCCGCCCCCCGCCGCTCAGCGAGCCAGGCTCCGATCTGGTGAGCCTTGAACTCCGCGATGGTTGAAAGCTCGGCGTGGACCCGCCCCCGCGTGGTCCTGAGCTGGCTTCTCAGGAAGAAGGAGCCCGAGGTGAGGACCAGCACGCCCACCAGCAGGAACAAAGCCAGTGGCCCCGTGGTGAACCAGTAGGACCTGGGGTGGCCCGCTTCCCCGGGCATGAATCCGAATACGGCCAGAGGCCAGGTATCGCATCCCGCCGCGATCATCAGCGCCATGCCGAGGCCCACCGAGCACAGCGCCGACGGCAGGGACATGGGCGTGGTCCCGGACTCGTACAGCAGGGGGGCGCCGGCCGCATAGCTCACCAGGACCACCGTTCCGATCACCAGGGGGATCTGGGCCTGGAGCGCCGCGGCCTGCCGCGCCCGCCAGCCGGGCTGGGAGGAGGCCCACCGCGTGATCGCGGACCCGGCAGCCACGGCCGTGGCCAGGCAGGTGAGCAGCGAGGTGGGCCTGCCCAGGACCGGCCAGGAGCCCTGGGCGGAAATACGGCCCAGGGCGTGTCCTGCGGCCACCCCCAGACTCAGGAAGAGCACGCCCAGGGCCACGCCCATCCCCAGGCGGCGGCCCCAGTCCGGAAGCACCTGCGATTCCACCAGCAGGATGCTCCCCCCCAGGAGCAGGATCATGGCAGCACCCAGGCCGGACATGGGGACCCGGTTCCTGCCGAAGGCCGCGAGGTTCCATGCATCCACCATTCCCGCGAGAATCGCCAGGAGCGCCACCGCGCAGATCGCCAGGCAAAGACCGGCCACCGCCTTCCGGGCCGCCCTTTGGACAAGCGTGGGGTCCGTCATCGGAGGCTCCAGCGGAGGGGTCGATCGGGGGGCGGGGTGCGGCTGTCAACCATCGAAGTGGAGCCATCGATGGCCGTTCGATTGGTGTAGATACCTGCAAATGTATCGAACACCCGGCACCCCGCCTGAGGACTGAAATCCAGCTGTGACAAAAATCACTAACAGGTAATCAATTCCTCAGGCATCGCAATGCGAGTCCGATAGGCAGGCCAGAACGTCAGGTGCTCCAGCCATGTCCGGAATCCACCCGCCTTAGTTTCCTTCGGCGCGCGAATGCCCGCCTCCGGCACCGCCGCATCCTGGCGTGGTGACCATCATCACATTCACTGTCACTTATTCATCTGAACCAATTGAAATCCGATGAATACATCAACGCATCTCGGATTATTCATGCGATTCGAGTCGCATTCCGTTCCGCCACTTCTCCCCACACCTTGGCTCTTCCCCGGAGGTCTTCCATGAAGTTCCTGGACAACATCAAGGTTGGTCCCAAGCTCATCGGCTCCTACCTCCTCGTGGCGGCCATCGCCGCCCTCGTGGGCGCCATCGGCATCCGGGAGATCCGCACCCTGGAAGCGGCCGACACCCGGCTCTACCAGAACATGACCATCCCCCTGGGCGAGATGGGCGACATCATGCAGTTCTTCCAGAGGCAGCGGGTCAACCTCCGGGACGCCATCATGACGGGCGATGCCGA
>DPRT01000149.1:0-763 GCA_003538615.1 Holophagaceae bacterium
TCCGGCTCCAGGAACGTGGGATCCACCTCGATGGCGATCTCCGCGCCCGGCAGGAACTCGAAGCGGTCCTTGAAGAGCTGGAAGGTGCGCTTGAGGTCCGCGGCGTTCAGGTAGGTGGGCGTGCCGCCGCCCCAGTGCAGCTGCAGGGCCTTGCGGCGATCCTTCAGGTGCGAGCAGACGAGATCCAGCTCCTTCGTGACGGCCGCCAGGTAGGCCTCCACGGGATCGTACTGGGGGCTCACCACCACGTTGCAGCCGCAGTAGGCGCAGCGGCGGGGGCAGAAGGGGATGTGCAGGTAGAGCGACAGGGCCTCGTCCGGGCGGGCGTTGGCGCGGTCGAGGGCGGCGAGGACCTCGGGCTCCGGGAAGTCGTCGGACCAGACCGGCGGCATGGGATAGCCCGTGTAGCGCGGGCCGGGCCGGTCGTAGCGGCGGATGAGATCGGCGAGCTGGTTCATGCCTTCACCTCATCGAGCACCGCAGCCACCACGGCGGGATCGGTCTCGGGCGTGAGGCCGTGGCCGAGGTTGAAGATGTGGGGGTGGCCCTTCATGGCGTCCACGATGGCGCGGGCCTTCCGCGTGGCGGTTTCCTTGCCGGCCAGCAGCGCCACGGGATCCAGGTTGCCCTGGAGCACCATGTTGGGGAACCGGCGCCGGGCCTCGGAGATCGGCACCTGCCAGGGCACAGCCAATCCTTTGCAGGGCAGGTTGTTCAGCGAATCCGGCAGGTAGCCCGTACGGGCGAAGAACAGGGTGGGCGC
>DPRT01000149.1:809-14922 GCA_003538615.1 Holophagaceae bacterium
GGCAGGTTCGCCTTCACCTTGCGGATGGCGTTGCAGACGGGCTCGAAGACCTTCTCGTCCAGGGGGCGGTTGATGTCGATCTGGTCCAGCGTCTTGCCGATGCGGGGGCCGCCCTCGGGGATCGTCACCTCGCAGCCCAGGGCATCCAGGATCACCAGGATGTCGCTGAAGATGATGGCACCATCGATCTGCGGGAAACGGCGGATGGGCTGGAGCGTCACTTCCGCGGCCAGGTCCGAGTCGTTGAGCAGCTGCTCGAAGGTCACCTTGGCCCGCACCTCGCGGTACTCGGGCAGGAAGCGTCCGGCCTGGCGCATGAACCAGACTGGGGGCTTGTCAAGGGCTTCACCGTTGAGAACACGAAGCAGGGACTGAGGCATCACATCACCGAAGAAAGCCGTTCGCCGCAGAGAGCGCAGAGAACGCAAAGGTAAACGAACTACGGAAAGATCAGGCGAAGTCCTTGGCCACGGCGGCCACGGCCTGCTGGAAGTGGGCCAGCTCGGGCTCGCCGTGGGCGGCGCCGAGGAAGGCCACTTCNNCTGCGGCGCACGCCGTCCTGGAACAGCGGCCAGAGCAGGCTGCCGTAGCGGGGGCAGTGGAGACCGGGGATGGTCTCGAAGGCCGCGGCCCACTTCGCGGCGTTGGTTTCCAGCTGCGCGTAGAAGGCCGGGGTCAGCTTCTCCATGGTGGCGAGACCCGCCGCCATGGCGACGGGATTGCCCGACAGCGTGCCCGCCTGGTACACCGGGCCATCCGGCGCGACCACGCCCATGATGTCCTTGCGGCCGCCGTAGAGGCCCACAGGCATGCCGCCGCCGATGATCTTGCCGTAGGTGCCCATGTCCGGCGTGATGCCCAGGCGCTCGGCCGCGCCGCCCGGAGCCACGCGGAAGCCGCTGATGACCTCGTCGAAGATGAGGACCACACCGTGCTTGGTGCAGAGTTCGCGCAGCCGCTTGAGGAATTCCGGCCGCTGCAGCAGCAGGCCGTTGTTGGCGGGNNGTCAGCTCGGCGATGGCCTTGGGTACGCCCGCGCTGGTGGGGGCGCCGAAGGTGACGAGGCCGGAACCGGCCTTCACCAGCAGGCCATCGCTGTGGCCGTGGTAGCAGCCCTCGAACTTCAGGATGCGCTCCCGGCCCGTGAAGCCGCGGGCGGCGCGCAGGGCGGACATGACGGCTTCCGTGCCCGAGGACACGAAGCGCATCTTCTCGATGAAGGGCACCATCTCCTTGATGCGGCGGGCCAGGGCCAGCTCGCGGCGGCTGGGGGCGCCGAAGGTGAGNNGCCTTCTTGAAGAACTTGGGCGTGCCGCCCACGGCCCGGAAGGCCCGCACGGGGCTGGAGACGCCGCCGGGAAAGTGCGTCAGGGCTTCGGCAAACAGGGTGTCGTTGCTCATGAGAACCTCAAAATAATTGAACCGCAGAGAACGCAGAGGGCGCAGAGGTGAGGTGCAATTTCCGCATTTCTCTGCGGTCTCCGCGTCCTCTGCGGTTGGAGTCTTTTTCTGTGAGTTACGAAATCCACCCCTTTTCGACAGCCTCGCGGCCGGCGTAGGTGACGATCATGTCGGCCCCGGCGCGCCGGATGGCGAGGAGGTGCTGGTGCATCAGCTGGTCGCCGTCCAGCCACCCCAGTCGGTCGGCGGCCTTCACGCTGCTGAACTCGCTGGACACGTGGTAGGCGCAGATGGGCGCCAGCTGGGCCTCGCGGAGGCGCCAGATGAGGTCCAGGTTCGGCAGGGCGGGCTTGACCATGAGCATGTCTGCGCCCTCGTCCACGTCGAGCAGGGCGTCGTTCAGGCCCTCGCGGGCATTGCGGGGGTCCATCTGGTAGGTCTTGCGGTCGCCGAACTTGGGGCTGCTGTCGGCGGCATCGCGGAAGGGCCCGTAGTAGGCGCCCGCGTGCTTGATGGCGTAGCTGAGGATGCTGGTCTGGGTGAAGCCGTTCTGGTCCAGCAGGGCCCGGATGGCGGCCACGCGGCCGTCCATCATGTCGCTGGGGGAGGCCACATCGGCGCCCGCCTCGGCATGGCGCAGGGCCATCTCCGCCAGGATGGGCAGGGTCTCGTCGTTCCGCACCACGCCATGTTCATCCACCACCCCGCAGTGGCCGTGGCTGGTGCAGCCGCAGAGGCAGACGTCGGTCATGACGACGAGGTCGGAGCCGAAGGCCTTCTTCAGGGCCTTCACGGCCTTGGGGATGACGCCTTCGTGATCGCAGGCGTAGCGGCCATCGGGGCTCTTGGATTCGGCATCAGGCACGCCGAAGAGCAGCACGCTGGCGAGGCCCTTCTTCAGATCCTGCTCCACCTGCCGCACCGTCTCCTCCACCCCGGCGCGGACGATGCCTGGCAGGCTGGCGATGTCGCTGCTGCCCGCATGGGGCTGCACGAAGTGGGGCTGGATGAGGTGCCGGGGGCGGAGGTCCGTCTCGGCCACCAGGTTGCGCATGGCCGCGGTGGTGCGGAGGCGGCGGGAGCGGTTCAGCATGGGGACTCCTCCTTGTTCAGGTGGTGCGAAAGCATGGCCCAGAGCAGGCTGGGCTTCGGTTCACACTGGGCATGGGCCGGGGCGCCAGCCTTGGCGAAGGCCTCCGCCGTGGCCTCGCCCCAGGCGAAGCGCTGTACGCCCCCGGCCAGGGGCGCGAGAATCTCGGCCTGCAGCGGACTCAGGGCCAGCACGCCTTCCACCTCGGGCAGCGGCGGAAAGGGAACCTTCGCCGCCTCGCGATGGGTGATCCAGGGATGGATCCGCCACTCGCTGCCCCGGGTGGCGACTTCGAGATACTCCCGGCTGCGCTCGCCGCGGGCCAGGATGAAGTCGCCGCCCCCGGGGAACCGGGATTGCAGCAGCTCCCAGAGGGCCTCGGCCCGGGCTTCGTCCGGCAGGTGGACCGCCAGGTCTTCCCGGCCCAGGGCATCCGCCGTACCGGCGCCCTGCACCAGACAGACCATGCCCGCCGGGAGGCGCGGCGCAGCCACCCGCGCCCCCGAGGGGCTCAGCACCAGCAGGGCCTGGGCCTCCGCGAAGGGAATGGGGGGGGGCGCCGAGGACACCTTCAGGCTGGTGAAGGAATAGGGCACGGGCTCCCATCCGGCCTTGCGCACCGTGTCCGCCAGCGGGTGCTGGGCGGGCCGGGCCAGGGCCAGGCGGGGAGTCGAGGCCGTGGGGGTCACGAGAGCCCGATCCCCTGGAGGACGGCCTTCAGGAGGAGGGCATCGTCGGTGCCCCGGGCCTCGGCCCGGCGGAGGTCGCCGTCAGGGGCGTAGGCCGCCTGCAACAGCAGGGTGCCGTCCGCCTGCGGGGTGGCCAGGGCACCCAGAGGCTGCTGGCAGCCACCGCCGATGCCCGCGAGCACCTGGCGCTCCAGGGTCACACAGCGGGCGGTCATGGCGTCGTGCATCCCGGCCAGAGCCTCGATCAGGTCGGGCCGGTCCGCCCGCGCCTCGGCCAGCAGGGCCCCCTGCCCCGGCGCCGAGGGGAGTTCCCCAGGGGTCAATGGCCGCACGGTGAGGCCGGAGAGATCCAGGCCCAGGCGCTTCAGGCCCGCGGCGGCCAGCAGGGTGGCATGGAGGGGTTCGTCCCGCAGGATGCCGTCGCGCACACGCTGGAGGCGGGTCTGGACGTTGCCGCGGATCCAGGTGAAACGGGCCTTGGGGAAGAGCTGGCTCAGCACGCGCTCGCGCCGCACGGCGCTGGTGCCGATGGTGAGTTCCTCGGGCGCGTCGGGGCGCATCACCAGCCAATCGGCGGGATCCTCGCGAAGGGGGATGCAGGCCGGCACGATGCCCGCGGGCCGCTCCAGGGACACGTCCTTGAGGCTGTGGATGAGGAGGTCCGCCGCGCCTGCGGCCATGGCGTCCTCCAGCTCCTTGGTGAAGAAGCCGCCGCCCACCTGCTTGTCCAGGGGCCCCTGGAGCCACTGGTCGCCGGAGGTGGAGAACTTGCGCCAGGACACCTCGTAGCCCTTCGATTCGAGAAACCTCACCAGAGGCTCGGCCTGGCCCACGGCCAGGGCGGATCCGCGGGTGGCGACGGTGACGTGTCTCATGGTTGGATCGCCTCTCCATTTGCGTTGGGCTTCGGCTGGGTCTGGATCAGGGCCCGGAAGGCCAGGGTCCGGCCCCGGGTCAGGATTTCCTTGAGGGCTTCGCGCTGGGCCTCGTCCAGGCCCTGCATGGAGTCCTCCAGGGCCTTCACCTCTGCTTCGAGGGCACCCCAGGCCGAATCCAGCCGCTCCTGGGCCGAAGCCAGGTGCCGCTTGTGCCCGCGGGCATGGGCCCGGTGCTGGAGGCGGCCCGCCGCGCCCACCAGGAAGGCCTCGGCCTTGGAGGCCGCTTCGGCCCGCTGGGCCCGGGCTGTGGCGGTCTGGGCCAGGAAGGCGTTCAGATCGATGCGATGGACCCAGGGCAGCTGCTCCAGGCCAGGCTCGGAGTCCGGCGGAAGGGCCAGGTCGAGGATGCGCAGGATGGGCCGCTTCAGGGACTGCCAGGCATCCAGAGTGAAGATGGGTTCCGGGGCCGCCGTGGCGGTGACGATGGCGTCGAATCCGGCGGGATCGTGCTGGAGCTGGGCCAAGTCCACGGTCTCCAGACCCAGGGGATCCGCCAGGTCATGGGCTTTGCTCCGGGTGCGGTTGGCGATCACCACCTTGAAGCCGTGTTCGGGCAGGCGCTGGGCCAGGTACTGGGTCATGGGCCCCACCCCCACCAGGGCGATGGAGGCGCCTTCCACCAGCCCCTCGCGCAGGTGCTTGAGGGCCACGGTGGCGACGCTCACATTGCCGTCGGCCAGCCCCAGACGGGAGCGCAGGCGCTGCCCCTCGCGGATCACATCCTCGAAGACGGCGTGGGCCTCCTCGCCGGCCACGCCCACCTGGCGGGCCTGCTCCAGGGCATCCTTCATCTGGCCGGGAATCTCGCGATCGCCCAGGTTGGCGGATTCGAGCCCCGCCGACATCGCCAGCAGGTGCACCCAGGCCTCCTCCCCTTCGTAGCGCCGCACCCCGGGGCCCGGGTCCAGGGCGCCGGGATCGCCGCCCCAGACCATCCAGAGCACCCGCTGGCAGGTGGCCAGGTAGACCAGTTCCCGGGCGCCGGAGGCTCGCTGCCACTCGCGGAGGCGGGCCGGAACGCCGTCCCGCACCACGTGCTGGGCCACCAGGTCCAGGTCGTGGACGGGGGCGTGGAAGCTGAGGAGGACGGGTTCCATATCGGATCCGATTGTCAGTTGGGCTGGGAGGGCCAAGGTCATCGCTTCGTCATGCGGCCGCGAACGTGGCGGTCATCACAATGATCTCGCGAACAGCGCCTCGATGCCTTCCCAGTTCCATTCCGGCAGGGACGCCAGCGAGCCCTCCTGAAGGGCCTGCTGAGTCAGCCACGCGTCGTAGACCACCAGGGCGCACATGGCCTCGGCCACCGGCACGATGCGGGGGGCGATGCAGGGATCGTGGCGTCCCCTGGTGGAAATCTCCGCCGCGCGGCCGTCCCGGTCGATGGTGGACTGGGCCTTCGAAATCGAGCTGGTGGGCTTCACCGCCAGGCGCACCACCACGGGGGCGCCGGTGCTGATGCCCCCCAGGGTGCCGCCGGCATCGTTCTTCAAGGGCCCCTCCGGGCCCAGGGGATCATTGTTGTCGCTGCCGCGGCGCCGCGCACTGTCGAAGCCCGCGCCCAGTTCCACACCCTTCACCGCGCCGATGGACATGCAGGCCAGGGCCAGCAGTCCGTCCAGCTTGCCGAAGGCCGGGTCGCCCAGGCCCACGGGCAGGCCCTCGATCCACACTTCGCAGACCCCGCCCACACTGTCGCCCTCGGAGCGCGCGGCCTCCACCGCGGCGCGCTGGGCCGGGAAGGCCGCTGGATCCGCCACCCGCAGGGGATTCGATTCCACGAAGGCCCAGTCCAACCCGGCCCCCGCAATGCCGGCGATCTCCCGGTTGAAGCCCCGCACCGTCACCCCCAGTGCGGCCAGCTGCTGCTTCGCCCAGGCGCCTGCGGCCACCCGGGCCAGCGTCTCCCGGCCGCTGCTGCGCCCGCCGCCCCGGGGGTCGCGGATGCCGTACTTCCGGTCGTAGGTGAGATCCGCGTGGCCCGGCCGGAACAGATCGGAGATGGCCTGATAGTCGCCACTGCGCTGGTTCTCGTTGAACACCACCAGGGCGATGGGATGCCCCGTGGTGCGGCCCTCGAAGACTCCGCTGAGCACCTGCACACGGTCCGCCTCGTTCCTGGGCGTCACCAGGTCCGACTGCCCCGGGCGCCGCCGGTCGAGCTCCTTCTGGATGACCTCCAGATCGAAGGGAAGCCCCGGCTTCACCCCGTCCATCACCACGCCCACCGCGGGTCCGTGGCTCTCGCCGAACGTGACGATGCGGAAGGCCCGGCCGAAGGATGAGGGCGAATCGAAGAGCATGGAACCACCTTCGCCCCAGGTTACACTCGGAAGGGAATGCCGGGTCTGGATGGCCCACCCGCTGTTGCCTCGCCTGCGCCTCCCAAACCCATCATCCGGAACCCTGCAGAATGCCCAGTTTGCTGCGTCGCCTCGTCCCCATGCTCTTCGTTTTCCTGCTGGGCCCGGGGGCCCGGGCCCAGGCGCCCCTGGTCTCGGACGCTTCGGAAGCCCTGCACACCCAATGGCTCCAAGCGGCGGTGAGCCGGTCCGCTTCCTCCAGGCCCATGGAAGGCTTCGCCCTCTCCGCCGGGTTGCTGTCCCTCTCGCGGGACTCGGCCTCGCCCTGGATGCCCTTGATCCGCGGCGCGGGACAGGGCACCGCCACCCTGGGCCAGGGCTTGATGGTCAGCGGAAGCTGGGTCCGGGACGGATGGGAGGTTTCGGCCGAAGGAACCGTCCTCCGGGACTTCGATGACCACCTGACCCGGGGCCGCTTGTCCGGATTCAGCGTGGTGAACCGCACCGAGGGGGGGTGGCGCTGGGGGCTGGAGAAGAAGCCCCTTCAGTGGGGATACGGCTTGTTCGGGGGTTACCTGCTCGGAGACTCCCACGACCCCGTGCCCCGGCTGCTCCTGGAAAGCCCTTCTGCGGACTTGAACCTCTTCGGCGTGCCCCTGGGCGCCTGGGGATTCGACACCTTCCTCGGGCGCCTGGAATGGAACCGGCAGATCCCGGCCTGGGTCTCGACGCCGCGCACCACCCAGCAGACCCTGGAATCCGGGGGGAACCTGAGGCGCCCCAACCTCAGCGGACTGCGCCTCCGGGCGGCCTTCGGAGCCCACGTCGACATGACTTTCGGGCTGATTTCCGAGTGGGGCGGCGTCGACGCCAGCGGGCGGGACATCATGAAGGGGCTTTCTCTCTGGAACTACCCGCTGGCCTACCTGGGCGCGGAGAACCTCCTGGTCGCGGAAGCCTCCGGGGATGCGGAGAATCCGGACCCCACCAAGCGGTTCGTTGCGAACAAGGACTTCCACGCCCTTTCCAACGCCTTGGCCAACGTGGAGGTCCGCGTCCGGCTTCCCGAAACCGCCGCCCGCTGGTTCGGGGCGAAGGGCCTGGCCCTGTACCTCTCCCGGGGCGCCACGAGCGTGAACTGGCAGTGGAAGGACTTTCTGCGGCGCCCCTTTTCCGCCTGGAGCCATGACCTCCGGTTCCTCGGCAGGAAAATCAGGAACGCCGAGCTGAGCGGATCCGATCCGGACAGCGTGTGGGGCTGGGCCTATGCGCAAGGCACGCCTGCACTCGTCCACATCAACGATACGGTCGGGGCGCAGTGGGTCTTCGAGGACTGGGACCTCGGCATCGAGCTTTCGGACCTCCACAACCAGCCCTATCCCGCCTCGACCTACCGGGTCTACGGCCACTGGCGGAACCTGTCGGGCCATTCCCGATACGGCGACAGCCTCGGCCAGCCGCTGGGGGGCGAAGTCTATCACCAGGGGCTCAGCGCGGGCTTCAAGGTGCGCGGCGGCGGCCAGATCCGCTTCCAGTTCCTGGATGCCATCCGGTACTACCGGGACTCGCCGGAGACCACCCCGGCCTATGTTCCCGGCGAGGATGACCACTTCATCCATGCCCAGGTGGACGCCCAGTGGACCCTGCCTGCGGGGCGCCTCGGGGGGAGCCTGGCCTTTGAACGCCACCGGGCCGACCTCTTCATTCCCGGCAATCGAAGGTCCAGCTGGATCCTCAGCCTCGGCTATGCCATCCCCCTCCTGAAGCCGGTCCGGTAGAGAACGGAATGCTCCTGGCGGCCGCCCCCCCCGGATCCCTGCAGGCGCAGGTCGGAATCCTGGTCCTCAACTACCGGCATCCCGGGGAGACCCTGGACTGCGTCCAGTCCCTCCTGGACCGGGAATCCGGCGCCAGCCGGATCATCTGGATCGAAAATGACGCGGCGCACACCTGGGCCGAGGTCCGGGAGCTGATCGAGGCCTCGCCCATTCCCTTCATGCTGCTGGATCCAGGCAGGTCGTTCCTGCCACCCGAAGGGGTGGTCGGAATCATCCTGAACGAGGAAAACCTGGGATTTGCCGGCGGGAACAACGTGGGGCTCCGGTTCCTCCACCGGCTTGCCGTCCCCTTCGCCTGGGTGCTCAACAACGACACCCACCTTCTGGAGGGGAACAGCAGCCTCCTCGTCCGGTCCGCGGAGGCTCGCCCTGAGATCGGGCTCTGGGGCAGCAGCATCGTCGCAGAGCACGGCCATGCCCGTTCCCGCCTGACCCACTACATGGGCGGCCAGATCCGGATGCGCGATTTCAACATCGAATTCGCCGGCGACCCCGGAACCATCGAGAAGGATCCCCTGGCGTTCATCAGCGGGTGCAGCTGCTTCGCACGGCTCTCCCTGTTCGCGGAGGTGGGGTTCATCCCCGAGGATTTCTTCCTCTACTACGAAGATCCAGCCCTGACCTTGGAGGTCCGGAAGCGCGGGTACGGCATTTCGGGCGTCCCCGAGGTGAAGATCAACCACCTGGAGTCACTGTCCACCGGGCGGGGAAGCCCGCTCATGGATTACTACAACCAGCGGAACCGCTGGGTCTTCATCCAGCGCTACTTCCCGGAGCAGATGCGGAAGCAGCTCTGGCGCCTGCTGTATTCCCTCCAGCGGTCCTTGTTCCGGGGCCGGTTCGACCGGATCCGGATCGCCCTGATGGCTTATCAGGACTTCAAGATGAACCGCCTGGGACGAGGCTCCCGCCACCTTTCCCGCGCAGGCACCCGGTGACCATCTGCGCCCGCCAAGGGGACCTTGGACACCGGCCCCTCAGGCGGGAAGGTACCAGCGCACGGTCGCTTCGATCCCGCTGACGAAGGATTCCGTCGGCCGCCAGCCAAGTTCCGCCTTGATCTTGGAAGCATCGATGGCGTAGCGCCGGTCGTGTCCGGCGCGGTCCTGGACGAAGGTCTTGAGCTTGCGGCTGGTGCCCTGGGGGCGGCCCAGGTGCTGGTCCACCAGATCGCAGAGGAGGTCGATCAGGGCCAGGTTGGTCTGCTCGTTGTCGCCGCCCACGCAGTAGGTCTCGCCAGCGGCGCCCTTCAGCATCACGGCCTCCAGGGCGGCGCAATGATCCTCCACGTAGAGCCAGTCGCGGACGTTCAGGCCGTCGCCGTAGATGGGGATGGGCTCGCCCTTGGCCATGCGGTTGATCGCCAGCGGGATGAGTTTCTCGGGATGCTGCCGCGGGCCGTAGTTGTTGGAGCAGTTGGTGGTGACAACGTCCAGGCCATAGGTGTGGTGATAGGCCCGTACCAGGTGGTCGCTGCCGGCCTTGCTGGCGCTGTAGGGGCTGTTCGGCGCGTAGGCCATGGCCTCGTGGAACTTGCCGGTTTCGCCCAGGGAGCCGTACACCTCGTCGGTGCTGATGTGCAGGAACCGGCAGTCCTTCTGCCCGGCCCAGGCCTGGCGGGCGGCCTCCAGCATCGAGAACGTTCCCACCAGGTTGGTCTGGATGAATTCGGCGGGGCCCGTGATGCTGCGGTCCACGTGGCTTTCCGCCGCCAGGTGGAAGACCTTGGTGACCCGGTTCCTCTCGATGAGGTGGCGCGCCAGCTCCAGGTTCTGCACGTCACCCACCACCAGCTCCACGGCTTCGAGCCCTTGGATCTGCTTGGGATCGGCCGCGTAGGTGAGCTTGTCCAGCACCAGGATCCGGTCGCCCGGGTGGTTGCGGTGCCAGCGGTGGACCAGGTTGCTGCCGATGAAGCCGGCGCCGCCGGTGAGGAGGATGGTTTCAGACATGAAGGTTCACCACAGAAAAGAAAGGTCACACCACAAAGAACGCAAAGGGCACAAAGAGAAGCACCAGCAAGGGAGTCAAGTATTACGTCGGCCCTTACAACGCAGGCTGTTGAATCACTTCCCGGAGCGCATCCTGCCACTCGGGCATGAGGTCGGGGCCGAGGCTGCGACGGCGGTCTCCGCTGAGCACGGAGTAGGCAGGGCGCTGGGCGGGCGTGGGATAGTCGGCGGTGCCGCAGGGGTTCAGATCCACGCTCAGGCCCTTTGCCTCGAAGATCGCCCGTGCAAACCCGTGCCAGGTGGTCTCGCCCGCGCAGGTGGTGTGGACGAGGCCCTGCCAGCCCTCCTCGGCGGCCACCTTGAGTTGGCGGGCCAGGGCCCGGCAGGTGGTGGGGGCGCCCCGCTGGTCGTCCACCACGCGCAGGGCCCGGCCCTGGGCGGCGGCATTCAGCATGGTGTTCAGGAAGTTCTTCCCCCAGGCGTCGTAGAGCCAGCTGGTGCGGGCGATGAGGTGCCGGGAACACCGCGCCGCCTGGCGCTCGCCCTCGAGCTTGGTGCGGCCGTAGACCGACACCGGATTCGTGGGGTCCTCCTCCCGGTAGGGCCGCGTCCCCGTGCCGTCGAAGACGTAATCCGTGCTGATCTGGATCAACAGGGCCTTCCGGGCCTCGCAGGCCTCCGCCAGCCAGCCCACGGCGGTGGCATTGATCAGGCTCGCCAGCTCCGCCTCGGCCTCGCAGCGGTCCACCTGGGTGAAGGCGCCGCAGTTGACCACCACGTCGGGGCGGACATCCGCCACCACTGACTGGATGGCCGCCTGCCTGCCCAGGTCCAGCACCGATTCCTCCGGCAGGATCAGGTCATGCTCCCCCCAGATCTGGCGGATCGCATGGGCCAGCTGCCCCGAGGCGCCGGTGACGAGGGCCCGCATCAGGCGTGCACCCGCCGGGCCTGCTCGTCCTTCACGAAGGGATTCTCGGGGTCGTCCTCGTGGCGGATCTCGTCGATGGGCTCGGCCTTGGCCTTCCCCATGAACAGGCGGTCCGGGCAGTTGATGACGAAGCCCGGCTCGGCGCTGATGCAGCGGTAGCAGTGGACCACGCCCTTGGGGATGAGGGCCGATCCGGGGTTGTTCACGCCCATGGCCACTTCCATGCGGTTCCCGTAGGTGGGGCTGTCCGGGCGGTTGTCCCAGAGCGTGAGCTTGAAGTCCCCGGGGCCCACCCAGCAGAAGAGGTCCGCCTGGTCCACATGCTCGTGGGGTCCCCGCAGCACGCCCGGGTTCGTCACGCTCACGTACGACATCTCAGGACGGAACCACGCGGGCAGCTCGTCGTGCCGGAAGACCTCCGCCAGCCAGCCGCGCTCGTCCACGAACTTGCGGAAGGCCGTGATCACCACGCCCTCGATGGGGCCTTTCTGGAATGTCATGGAACGTCCTTAATGATTCACCACGGAGGCACGGAGGGCACGGGAGGAAAACACGGAGAAAAGCACTGAGAATGCAAGAAGGAAGAGGGAAACACTGATGAACCCGGGTAACACAAGGAGGGGGCCTGAGAGCCATCAATGCAACAGAGTTTTCGGCCTTTCTCAGTGTCCTTTCTCAGTGCCCTCAGTGTCTCCGTGGTGGGTCTTCTCAGATCTTCCTCGTGATATCGGGGAAGGGCATGGTGACGTTGAGGGCCAGTTCGTTCGCGTGGGCCAGGCTCGGGAACGTGCCCGCATCCGTCCACCAGCCCTGGAAGGTGCCGAAGCTCATCTCGCCCTTGGCGATGTAGGCGTTGTTCACATCGGTGATCTCCATCTCGCCCCGGCCCGAAGGCTTCACCGTGCGGATGATGTCGAACACCGTGGCGTCGTAGAAGTAGATGCCCGTCACCGACAGGTTGGATTTCGGCGCCTTCGGCTTCTCCTCGATGCCCAGCACCCTGCCATCCTTCACCTCGGCCACGCCATAGCGCTGGGGATCCTCCACGGGCTTCAGCAGGATGCGGGCCCCCTTCCCCTGCCGCTCGAAGGTTTCCACCTCCGGCTTCAGGCCGTCCTGGAAGATGTTGTCCCCCAGGATCACGCAGATGGGCGAGCCCCCCGCGAAATTCTCCGCCAACCCCAGCGCCTGCGCGATGCCGCCCGCTTCGTCCTGCACCTTGTACGTGAACCGGCAGCCGAAATCCTTGCCGGACCCCATCAAGGCCACCACATCCCCCATGTGCTCCGTGCCCGTCACGATCAGGATCTCCTTGATCCCNNACACCCTCCGGAAAACCAGCCTATTCTTGTTGTATCAAAGAAAATCATCTGAGAGTTTCGCGTTTATGGCTAGGACCTCGCCGAAGATCGGCACGGAGCACCGATGACAGGAGCTGACCCCACCAGTGCCGCGCCCATGGTCGGGATCCTCGTGCTGAACTACCACCAGCCCAGTTCCACCCTTGCGTGCATCCAGAGCCTCCTGGCCCGGGAAGGGGATGAGGCCCGGATCCTGTGGATCGAGAATGACGCCCGGGCCGCCCAGGGCTCCGTGGAAACGCTTTTAGCGAGCCACGGCATCCCCTGCCGAAAAGTGGCACCAGATGCGGATGCCCTTCCGGATCCAGGCCAGATCGGCCTGCTGGAGATCCCGGAGAACCTCGGCTACGCCGGCGGCAACAACGTGGGATTGGCCTACCTGGCCCGCCACCGCGTGCCCTTCGCCTGGGTGCTGAACAACGACACCCTGCTCATCGAAGGATCCAGCCGGGATCTGGTGGAGGAGGCCCGGAGCCGGCCCGAGGTGGGTCTCTGGGGCACGGCGGTATCCGCCGGGCGGCGCACGATCTTCGGGGGCCGCCTCGTGCCGCCCACGTTCCACACCGAGGTCGTGACGGACCCTTCCGGGCTAGAGGATCCCCTCTCCTTCATCAACGGCTGCTCGATGTTCATGCGGATTCCGGAAGCCGCCGCCGTGGGGTGGATCCCGCCCCACTATTTCCTGTACTACGAGGATGTGGCCTTCTCCCTGCGCCTGCGCCGCTCGGGGAAGAAACTCGGGTCCGCCCCCCACGTGGTGGTGGCGCACGAGGAATCCCTTTCATCGGGACTTCGCAGCGCGGTGGTCGAGTATTACAATCGGCGGAACCGCTGGTTCTTCATCCAGGAATTCTTCCCCGCGCACCTGCGCTCGAATCAACGGCGGTTCGCCTACCAGCTCCAGAAGTATCTCTTCCGTTTCCGTTTCCGGCGGGCCTGGCTGGAGTGGGCCGCCTACCGGGATTTCAAGGCCCAAGCGCAAGGCCGCTCCTCCCGCGACCTTCGCGGCCCCACCTGAGACGGGGCTCCCCGGCTTCTGAGGAATGGCCATGTCCCTGCGGTCCTGGATGAAAACCTTCGAACGGGCCCGGCTCAGACCCTGGGTCCGGTCCCTGAAACGCCTGCTGGCGGCCCGCCATCCTGCGCCTCCCGACCCCCGCCTGGAGGCATGGGCCGCCACGCAGGCCGCCATTCCGGATCCGGGGCTTCCCCGCCTGGCCCTGCTGTCCATCCTTCCACCCACCCCCAACGGAGTGGCCTCCTTCGCCGCCCGGTTTTTCGCGGATGCACGCTGGCGGCTGGATGCCTACGCGCCCCTTCCGCTGGAACCGCTCGAAGCGCTCGCCCGCGCCGCAAGCGCGTCTCGCCAACGATTCTTTCCCATCCAGAGCTGGGGCCGGATCCATCCTCCTTCCTCCTACCAGGCCGTGATCGTGGAGGCCGGCAACAGCCCCCACCATGCGCCCGCCCTCCGGATCGCCTCCCAGGCGCCGGGCGAGCCGGTCTGGCTGCACCTCCATGAAGCCCAGACCATCCGCTTCTGGAACGGGTGGTTCGAGGAGGACGCCCGCGCGGTGATGGCCCTCTACCGCGAGCACTATCCCGGACAG
>DPRT01000149.1:14991-17632 GCA_003538615.1 Holophagaceae bacterium
GTGCGGCTGATCCTCGCGGGCTACGGCGCGGGGCGGTACGCCCGCCGCCACCGGCTGGCCTCCCGCCGCCCCTGGCTGGAGGTCCACGATGCGCCTCCGGACGACCAGTTGGAGGCGCTCATGGCCTCGGTCCACGTCGCCGTGCAGCTCCGCCCCACGAACCACGGGGAATCCTCCGGTGTGGTCAGCCAGCTCCTCGGCATGGCCCGGCCCCTGGTGCTGTCGGACATCGGCAGCTTTCCGGAACTGGGCCCGGTGGCGGTCTACGTNNTGATGGCGCTGATGCAGGGGTGAGATGCTGCCGCGCGGCCCGGATCGCCGCCAGCATCGGTTCGGTCTCGATCTGCTGCATGCAGGCGTGGGTCTGGATCCGGCAGTCGAACCGCATGCAGCCGAGGCAGTCCAGCCCCGCCTTCTGGAAGACCTGGACCCTCGGCCCCCGGGGGGCGGTGACACCGGGAAGGGTCGGGCCGAAGGCCACCAGGGCCAGGGTGCCGCTGGCCGCCGCCAGGTGCGACAGGGAGGAATCGTTTCCCACCACCGCCAGGGCATCCGCCACCAGGGCCGCGCTGGCGCTGAGGGACGACCTTCCGCAGGCCACCTTCGCCAGAGGCCGGAGGGCCAGGATCTCCCGGCCCTGAACCTGGTCCTCCTCCTGCGGGCCGCCAAGCACCAGGGTCGCCATCCCCGCCTGCTCCAGCTGGTCCAGGAGGTCCACCATCACGGGCGTCCCCAGGCGCTTGTTCCAATGCTTGGCCCCGAGGGCCAGCACCACATAGGGGGTACCTACGCCGAGCTCCTGCCTCAAGGACAGGGCCTGATCGAAGGCTTCCCTGCAGGGCCGGAACAGGCCGGGGTCTTCCGGCGGCAGGCCCGGGAAGGCCTTGGCGAGAAGCGCGCCGTACCGGCCGATCTGATGGCCGGTCTGCTTTTTGAACCCGAGGTGGGCCGTGGCCAGCAGGCGGCCCCCGCCCTCGCTCCACCCCACCCGGACCGGTGTGCCGGCGAGGAAGGCCGCCACCAGGGCCCGCGAACTCCGCGGCAGGTTGATGACCCCGGCGGCGCGGGACGTCCGCAGCAGCTTCGCCATGTCCCAGGCCCCGGGAGGGGCCGGATCGGCCACACAGGCCGCGAAGGCGCCACTGCCCTCGAACAGCTCCATGACATTCCCGGGGCCCCAGGCCACCAGCGGCCTACCGAGCTTCCTGACGGGAGCCAGCGCCTGGTGGATCATCACCGCATCCCCGATGAAGCGTGGCATCCGCACCCAGTGGGCGCCTTCGGGAATCACGCGCGGGCCTCGGCCATGAGGGCCTTGAGCAGCCCCACCACGCGCTCCGGGTGCACCCGGTGGGCAACGGAACCGTGGGTCTCGAAGCCTTCGCTCTCGCCCCGGTGGGAATCCACCGCCGATCCCCGGATGGCCACCGCCATGGGGCCCACCGGCGCGATCAGGGGCTCTGGTGAATGGCCCATCAAGGTGAGGGTCGGCCGGCCCGTGGCCGCCGCCGTGTGGGCCAGTCCCGTATCGATGGCCACATTGCCCAGCGCCGCTTCCTGGATGGCGCAGGCCTCGGGAAGGCTGGTCTGCCCGGTCAGATCCAGGGAACCCGGCGCCAGAGCCGCGATCTCCTTCCCCAGGGCCACCTCATCGGGGCCGCCCAGCCAGACGCAGCGGAAGCCTTCCGCGGACAGGCGGCGCGCCAGCTCCGGCCAGGTCCCCGTTTCCGGGAACCAGCGCTTGACGTGGCCGCGGGTGCCGAAAGCCAGCGTGATGTAGGGCTCGCCTGCCCACCCCGCGGCCCGGAGGATTTCGGGCCCCCGCCCTCCGCCGAGGTTGTGGCGTCCGATCCGGACCCACTGGAGGTAGCGCTGGCCCGTGAGCTGCTCCAGCAGCGGCTCGTACCGCTGGGCGAGGTGGATGGGCAGGTCGCGGTACTTGAAGGGGTGCGTGTAGAGCAGGCTCAGATGGTTGTCCGAGATGCCGCCCCGGATGGGCACCCGGGCCATCCAGGCCCCCAGGGCCAGCCGGACGCTCTGGCTCAGGTTGATGACGCAGACCGGCGGGGCCTCCCGCCAGCGCCGCAGCAGGTGCCAGGGGTCGGGCTTGCCGACGCCCCCGCTCTCGATGACGGATTCGGCGATGAAATCCGGTGCCGCCTCCGAGAAGAGCGCCGCGCCGATGGCGTGGCCCACCGCCACCCAGCGCAGGGTCACGCCCAGGGCCGCCGCCTCGGCGTTCCAGGCCGCCTGGAGGGATCCGAAGAAGGGCAGCGCGAAGACCACGTCCCCCAGCTGCCGGGGCCACCGGATCCACACCTCGTGGGGGCCCTGGTACCCGGCATCCAGGCGCCGCCTGAGCTCTTCCCGTAGAATGTCCGTTCCTCTGCGAGCCAACATGAACCTCTTTCCTCCATCTTTCCAGAAATGGCTGTTCTGTGCGCTGGCGGCTGCCACGGCCTTCGGGAAGCCCCCCCAGTTCACGGTCCGGGACGCCATCCGCGCCGAGTGGGACCGGCAGCCCCTGGCCTTCACGGAAGCGGAAAAGGCCGCCCTGCCCGCAGCGGACCGGGCGCGCCTGGAACGGGCCCTTCAGCGCATCGGCGCGGCGGGAAGCCCTGCCCTGCTGCCGCCGGAGCTG
>DPRT01000049.1:0-3661 GCA_003538615.1 Holophagaceae bacterium
GTCCACGGGCGGGTTCACGGCGATGGCGGCATCCGGCTGGCCGGCGGGCTCCGGCAGGCCCCCCCCCAGGTTCAGCAGCAGGGCGTTGGCGGACAGGGAATAGGCAACGGCCAGCTGGCGCAGCTCCGGGTGCCGTTCGCGGGCCGCGGCGAAGGCGGCACCCAGGTCGTCGCCGGAACCGCTGTGGTAGGGTCGCTTCGCCAGCCCCCGGCCCTCACCGCAGCCCCGGTGGTTCACGGTCCAGACGTGGTGGCCCAGTTTCCGGGCCAGGGTGACGGTGCGGCGGACGTAGTGGGCCTGGTCGTCCCCGCCCAGGCCATGGAAGACCAGCGTCAGCACATCCGCTTCACCTGGATAGTGGCGCCCCGTGAGCAGATCGCCGTCCGGCAGCGGAATGCGGAAGGGTTCGGAGGGATGGCTGGACGGTTCGCCCGGCAGGTAGTTGCCCAGGATGGTCTGGAGATGGCCGGAGGCCGCCCACCAGGGCGCGCGGCAGGGGAGGGGCGGCGGGCTCAGCTTGCGCATGCCCCAGTCTGACGGCTCAGTCGTTCCGCTTGAACACCAGCTTGTAGCTGAACGGATTGTCGAGCTTGGGATGGGTGTAGGTCACCTGCAGGGCCAGGGAATTCCCATCCTTGCGCATGGAATAGACGTGCTTGAGGGTGTAGCCGTCGCCGGTGAGGGTCTGGATCATGGTCGGCCCGTCCTTGGCGAGGGTGGCCTTGAACACCACGTCATCGCTGCGCTTCCAGTCGCTCTCGGTGCCGTCGGCGGGGGTGTCGATGGGGCGCTCCCGGCCCAGGGTCACGGAGAAGCTGTCCCCGGCCAGGATGTCCAGCTTGTTGAAGCTGCGGCAGGCGCCCTGGAGCTTCTTCTTCCAGAAGAGCTTCATGGCGAAGTTCAGGTCCTTCACGTGGGCGTCGATCTGCTCGTCGACCTTGTCGCTTTGGGACGCATGGAGGGTCCATTCGCCATCCCAGTCCACGGGGGCCTCCTTGACAGTCTCGGCCGCCTTGGCGGACGCCTTGGGCTTCTGGGCGGCGGCCGGAGGGAGGGCCAGGAGGCAGGGCAGCAGAAGGGGCAGCACGCGCATGGAAACTCCGGGTTGGGGGTCGTTGGATGCTACCTCCAGCGGGCCCGCCGGGAAAGCATCTCTTGTGATCCGTGCAACAAAGGCGTGGATTGATGACCTTACAGGCAAGATCGCGCAAGGCGAGGTGTAAGCTGGTGGCATTCAGCCCAAAAACAGGGCACTCAATCCAAGGAGTGTGGCCATGAGTCGGAAGCAGGAAGCCCTCGATTACCACTCGCAGGGACGAAAGGGAAAGATCGAAGTCGTCGCCACCAAGCCTTGCTCCACCGCCCGTGACCTGGCCAATGCCTATTCTCCTGGCGTGGCGGAACCCTGCCTGGAGATCGAGAAGAATCCTGAAGATGCCTACAAATACACCGCCAAGGGCAACCTGGTGGCCGTGATCTCCAACGGCACCGCCGTGCTGGGCCTGGGCAACATCGGCGCCCTGGCCGGCAAGCCCGTGATGGAAGGCAAGGGGGTGCTCTTCAAGCGCTTCGCCGACATCGACGTGTTCGACATCGAAGTGAACGAACTGGACATCGACCGGTTCTGCCAGGTGGTGAAGGCGCTGGAGCCCACCTTCGGCGGCGTGAACCTCGAGGACATCAAGGCTCCCGAGTGCTTCGAGATCGAGACCCGGCTGAAGAAGGAGATGAACATCCCGGTCTTCCACGACGACCAGCACGGCACGGCCATCATCAGCACCGCGGCGCTGATGAACGCCTCCGAGATCGTCAAGAAGAAGCTGAGCGACATGAAGGTGGTGTTCAGCGGCGCCGGCGCCTCCGCCATCGCCTGCGCGAACATGATGATCCGCGCCGGCGTCAAGCTGGAGAACCTCTGGCTCTGCGACACCAAGGGCCTGGTCTACACGGGCCGCACGGAAGGCAACAACAAGTACAAGGACAAGTTCGCCAAGCCCAGTGAGTGGCGGACCCTGGCCGATACCATCAAGGACGCCGACGTGTTCGTGGGCTGCTCCAGCAAGGGCGCGCTGACGCCCGAGATGCTCCTGAGCATGGCCAAGAACCCCATCGTCTTCGCCCTGGCCAACCCCGATCCCGAGATCGACTACCCCACCGCCAAGGCCACCCGCGACGACATCATCCTGGCCACGGGCCGCAGCGACTACCCCAACCAGGTGAACAACGTCCTGGGCTTCCCCTTCATCTTCCGCGGCGCCCTGGATGTGCGCGCCTCGGAGATCAACGAGGAGATGAAGCTGGCCGCCGCCCAGGCCCTGGCCGCCCTGGCCAAGGAGGAAGTGCCGGATGCGGTGGTGAAGGCCTACTCGGGCCAGAAGTTCACCTTCGGCCCCGAATACATCATTCCCAAGCCCTTCGATCCCCGGGTGCTGCTGTGGGTGGCTCCCGCCGTGGCCAAGGCCGCCATGGATACGGGCGTGGCCAAGCAGCCCATCACCGACATGCAGGCCTACAAGGAGCGCCTCGAGGGGCTCCAGGGCCGCAGCAAGGACGTGATCCGCAGCGTGGTCCACCGCGCCAAGGCCAATCCCAAGCGCGTGGTCTTCCCCGAGGGCGACCACCCGCTGATCCTCCAGGCCGTCTCCCAGATGGTGGAGGAGGGCATCTGCGTGCCGATCCTGGTGGGCAACCCCGCCAAGGTGAAGGCCGTCGCCCTGGACCACGGCATCGACCTGGACGGCATCGAGATCCTGGATCCGGCCAGTGTGGCCTGGCGCCAGGAGGCCGAGGACGCCTTCCTGGAGCTGCGGAAGCGCCGGGGCGTCACCCGCGATGAAGCGGGCCGCAAGATGCAGGAGCGCATCTACTTCGGCGCCATGATGTGCCGCATGGGCAAGGCCGACGGCCTCATCGCGGGCCTGACGATGTACTACCCCGAGACCATCCGCCCCTGCCTCGAAGTCATCGGCACCCGCAAGGGCGTCAAGCGTGTGTGCGGCGTCTACACCATGGTGCTGAAGAACCGCGTGCTGTTCTTCGCCGACACCACCATGAACATCGAGCCCAACAGCGAGGAGCTGGCGGAGATCGCCCTGCTCACGGCGGACCTGGCCAAGGACACCTTCAACATGGAACCCCAGGTGGCCATGCTGTCCTTCTCCGACTTCGGCAGTGTGGAGCACCCCCTGGTCCGCAAGGTCCAGAAGGCCGTGGAGCTCGTCAAGGCGCAGCGCCCCGGCCTCAAGTGCGATGGCGAGATGCAGGCCGACACCGCGCTGGGTGCTGACATCCTCACGGAGAACTACCCCTGGGTGGATCTGCCGGGCGGTCCGAACGTGCTGATCTTCCCCGACCTCACCAGCGGCAACATCGGCTACAAGCTGGTGCAGCGGCTGGCGGGCGCCGAGGTCATCGGCCCCATCACCTGCGGCATGGCCGCTCCGGTGCACGTGCTCCAGCGGCACAGCGACCTGAACGACATCATCCACCTCACGGCGCTCACCGTCGTGGAGGCGCAGCAGAAGTAATTGTTGAGCATCAAATGGCAGAGCGCGGGGGCCGGTCGGCCCCCGCTGCTATGATGAGGGGAATTCAAGCCCTGGAGCTCCCGTGTCGGATGTGCTTTGCGCCTGGTGCGGCGCGCTGATCAGACAGAGCGAGG
>DPRT01000049.1:3762-8661 GCA_003538615.1 Holophagaceae bacterium
CCCATCCGGGTGCAGATCGTGTTCCTCCACAAGGGCGCCGACGTGACGGTGGCCGTGCGGAAACGCCAGGACGGCGGCGCCTGACGGCGCCCTATCCGGGCGATTCCAGCTGCTGCAGCCAGGCCTGGATCTCGGAATCAGGCCCGGGGCTGAGGCGCAGGGCCTCGCGCAGGTCCGCGAGGGCCGGACCGGGTTCGCCGCGCTGGAGATGGACGAAGGCCCGTTCCTTGTGGGCCCGGGAGCTGCCGGGATCGAGCAGGATGAGATGGGTGCCTGTCCACAGGGCCTCCTCCCAGTCCTCCGCGTGCACGAAGCGCAGGTGGAGGTTCCGCACGAGGCGCACGAGGACCTGGCGGTCCGCGGCCGGACGCAGCATGTCCCGGTGGAATTCGATCCGGCCGGCGCTGGCGGCCTTCACCAGCTGGGCTCCGGCCTCTTCCCCCACGGGGCGGCCCTGGTGGAAGGGATCGAAGCAGAGCAGGCCGAAGTCGGTGCGCAGCGCGGCGAGAAAGTGCCCCGGCAGTCCCACGCCCACGGCGTCGAAGCCCAGGCGCCGGGCCAGGTCCACCCACAGGATGGACAGGGCGATGGGCAGGCCCTTCCGCCGCGCCAGCACCAGAGGCAGCAGGGCGTTCAGGGGATCGTCGTAGGTCTCCCGGTCGCCTTCGAACCCGAGCTCCACAAAGAGCAGATGGTTGAGGGCGTCGATGGCCTGATGGGTGTTCCAGGGCAGGGGCATGCGGCCCGCCAGGAGGAAGGCCCAGTCGTCCAGCTGGGCAAGGGGCGCCGCCGGATCGGGATCCTCCAGGGCGGGTGCCACGGCATGGATGGCGCCTTCGGCCAGGTTCCGGCACTCCGGATCCCTGCGGAGGTATTCAAGGAGGGACATCAGCCCCGCCGCTGGATCACCGCGCGGGCCACCAGGGCGAGGGCCACGAGGCCGAGCGCGCCATAGACCCAGCGTTGCCAGGTGCTGGTGGCCGCCTGGACTTTCTTGGCCTCCTCGGCCTTGCGGGCGTTCTCTTCCAGGGAGAGCTTGGACTGGACCTCCCGGGCGTCCTTCACGGCCTTCTGCGCGGACTCCCGGGAGGCCTGCATCTCCTTGGAGGCGGCCTCCTGTTCCTCCTGCACGCCGAGCACGGCGACCTTCTTCTGGGGCACTGGCCGGGGCAGGAAGGACGCGGGGATGACGGCGTCCTCCTCCTCTGCGCCGGCCGGGCCATGGCTGTTGGCTTCCAGGGATTCCGTGAGGGCCTGGATGTCCTCGCGCAGACCCTGGAGCGCCTGGTTCTGGCGGTGGAGCTGGGCGCCCTGGAGCCAGAGCAGCGCCAACTGGAGCGCCAGCAGGGAGGGGATGGTCCATCGGAGGGCGGGGCGGGTCATGGGTGCTCCCTTCCCAGGATAAACAGGGTCCGGTCATCCCGGTTCTGGGTATCGAAGGCGGCCACGTCCTGGAAGACCGCTTCGCAGGCGGCCCGGGGGCTGCCGGTGCCCCAGAGGCGGCGGAGCTGGTTGCACAGCCGGTCGGTGCCGTAGAGCTCGCCCTCCCGGTTCATGGCCTCGGACAGGCCATCGCTGTAGAGCACCATCCAGCCCTTGGGCGGAAGCACGCCCTCGACCACCTCCCAGTCGCCGGGACCCGCCGGGCGCAGGCCCAGGCCCCGGCCGTGGGGCACCATCTCGGTCGAGCTGTCTTCGGACATGCCCTGGAGCATCAGGGCGCCGGGGTGTCCGGCGCGGGCCAGGCGGTAGTTCCCCTGCTCATCCCATTCCAGCAGCACCAGGGTGAGGAAGCCCCGCTGGCCCAGCAACTGGCGGAGGGTGTGATCCAGGGAGCCGAGCATCTCCTCCAGGCTCTGATCCACCCGCTGGGCGGCCTGCTCCAGCAGTGCCGTGGCCTGGGCCATGTACAGGGCCGCGGCCAGCCCCTTGCCGCAGATGTCGCCCACCGCCGCCAGCCAGGTGCCGCTGGGGCGCCGCTTGACGAAGAGGAGGTCGCCGCCGGTCTCCAGGGCGGGTTCCAGGCGCAGGGCCACCTGGAAGCCCGGGATGGGCGGCAGGTGCGAGGTGATCAGCCCCTCCTGGATGCGGCGGGCGGTGTCCAGCTCCTGGCTCAGGCGCTCCTGGGCCAGCAGGCGCTGGTGCATCATGGCCGTTTCCAGCACCTGTCCAGCAGCCAGGGCGACTTCCCGCAGCAGCTCCCGGTCCTCGCGGCCATAGTTCAGCTCGGCGTACTTGCCGCCCAGCAGCACGGCGCTGTGGGCGTGGTCCCCCGCGATGATCAGCAGGAGCAGCTGGGCCTCCAGGGCATCCACATGGGCCCGGAGGCCCTCCCCCTGCTCGCGGATCCAGTCCGCCTCCTCGCTGCCCAGGCCCAGCACCAGCTCGCGGTTCTCGCGGGCCAGGCGCAGCAGGCCCGGGGGCAGCCGGAGGGGCTGGGGCGGGAAGTTCACGCGCCGGTCATCGCGGTCCGTGGCTTCCGCCGCGGGCAGCATGATCTGGCGCGCCTCGATGGGCAGCACCTCCAGCAGCTGGGGCTGGAAGGCCTCGCTCAGAGCGCGCCGCAGGGACTTCAGCAGGGCCTCCTCGCTGAAGCGCTTGCGGGGTTCGCGCACGGCGCTGAGGACGATGTCCCGGGTGCTGGAGAAATCGCGCCGGAAGCGCTTCCGGATGCCCCTCAGCACGCGGCGCAGCGCCCAGCCGAGGGGCAGGGCCAGCAGGCCGATGAGGGCCCCGGCCCAGCCCGGCGGAATGGACGACAGGTGGGAGAAGGCCCAGGCCAGGCCGCCCAGGTAGCCTGCCACCGTGAGGGCCAGGATGGCCATGTAGCTCACCCAGCGGAGCAGCGCCTTCCGCACGTCGAAGAGGCCGTGGCGGAAGATGGCGTAGGCGAAGCTGAGCGGCAGCAGCGGCGCCGGCAGCATGAAGATGAAGACCTGCCGCCGGAAGAGGAGGCTGTCCCCGTACTTGGCCTGGAGCAGGGACCAGGCCAGCAGGTCGAGGCAGAGGACAGCGGCCACGATGAGGGAGGGAAGCAGAGCCCGGCGCAGGCGCTCGTGGGTGCGGAAGGTGCCCGCCAGGAAGAAGCCGAGCCCCGCCAGGGCGATCCCGCCGTAGAGCGGGATGGGTAGGACGCCGAAAGCGCTCAGCGTGGCCTTGAGGGCTCCCTGCGGAGCGGCGCCGGCCGGGGTGCGGAGCACACCGTCCGAGAAGATGAACCAGAGCCGAAGCAGGAGCTGGATCAGGGCGAGCGAGGCGAAGGTTCCGTAGATGGCCAGGAGGAAACGGCGGTTCCGGCGGAGCGGGAAGGCATGGGGGAAGCGCAGGAAGAAGTGGATCCACAGCGGCGCCAGCAGGGCTCCCGCCACGGTGGCCATGAGGCTCACGCCGATCTGCATGGCGGTGGGCGCATTGCCCGATACCGTGGCCCCGGACATGAGCAGCGCGGTGGCCGCCAGGTAGAAGAAATGCCGGGAGGTCTTCCTTTCCGGGGCCGAGAGCACCACCAGCAGGCTGATGGCCCAGGCCAGGATGCCGTTCAGCAGCAGGGTCAGTTGCACCAGATCCAGAGGCTTCACCAGGCGGATGGGAATGAGGATCTGGCGGCCCTGCCGCTTCACGGTGTAGGCAAGGTAGGCGCCGGCCGGCTTCTCGTTGATGAACCGCTGGGCTTTGAGCGTGCCCTCCAGGGTGGGCTGGAAGGCGCGCCCCTGGATCTTCACCAGCTCGTCGCCCTCCAGAAGGCCGGCTTCCTCGGCCACGCCCTCGGGCAGGATCTCCCGGATGACGATTTTCTTGTTCTCCACCACCCAGGAGCACTGGTCGTCCGAGGCGGCGTAGACCCACTGGTTCAATCCGAAAGAGCCCAGGGCCAGCACCAGGCAGGCGAAGCTGATCCACAGCAGGCGCCACCGGATGCGTTTGAGGTAGGGGTTCATGGGACCTTTGTGGAAGAATGCCCCGATGGAGCGGATCGCGCGGAGTGGCAGGCCCTGCTGGGTGCTGGTGGGGGGGCGGCGGCGCCTGGGCCGGGCCCTGGCGGAGGATCTGGCCCGGGATCACGACCTGGTGCTGACCAGTTCAAGGCCCTGGGAGGGTGAAACCTGGGTGGATGGCTTGTCGAAGACAGCGCGGATCCGGACGCTGGAATGGCGTGCGGAGGATCCGGAGTTGGCGTCCCGAATGATGGCAGATCTGGACGGGTTGGAGGCGGACGGCTGGGGGATTTCCGGCGCGGTGATCCTGGCCGGGACCTTTCCCGAGATGCCTCTGGGCGCCTGGACTGCCGAGGCCCTGGAAGCCACCTGGCGGGTGAACCTGGGCTTCCCCTTCCTCTGCGCCCAGGCCCTGGCGCCCCGGCTGGCGGAGGGGGCCTGCCTCCAGCTCCTGCTGGACACGTCCATNNCCGATGGCAGCGATGCGGCCTTCCTGGCGGAGCGTACCCTGCTCAAGCGCCTGGGCGAACCCGCCGACCTCTGCCGCGCCGTGCGCTACGCCGCCGACAGCCCCTTCCTGACCGGTGAGGTCCTCACCCTGGATGGCGGGCGGCGATGGATCTGAGTGCTGACCCAAAACCAACCGCCAAAAGGGGAAGAACCTGGCCACAAAGGGCGCAAGGGACACAAAGATCCCGTGCCGGGCATCTCGGCACCGTCGATTGGGATAAAAAGCCGGGCTGCCTTTTGTGCCCTTTGCGTTCTTTGTGGCTACTTTCATTTTCATGGCGGTGGATAACGCCATCCATTACGTCACTAATGGGTTCTATCAAATGAAATTCAAGGTCAATGAGGTGTTCCACAGCATCCAGGGGGAGGGCGCCCGCATCGGTCGGCCCTGCCTCTTCATCCGCCTCACGGGCTGCCCGCTGCGCTGCGCCTACTGCGACACCGAGTACGCCTT
>DPRT01000092.1:0-2513 GCA_003538615.1 Holophagaceae bacterium
CCCTCGCCGAGGCCCACGGCACGCCCTGCTTCGCCTACTCCGCCGCGGTCGCAGCGGAGCAATTCACGGCCCTGCGTGGGGCACTGCCCCCCAGGGTGCGCTTGGCCTACGCGGTGAAGGCCAATCCCCACCCGGGTCTGCTCAAGTGCTTCGCCGCGCTGGGCGCCAGCTTTGACTGCGCGTCCATCGGCGAGCTGACGCAGGTGGACGCCCTGGGCCTGCCGCCGGGGCGCACCTTCTTCGCGGGCCCCGGCAAGCGGGGGGCGGAGCTGGAGAAGGCCCTGGCCATGGGCGTGCGGGTGCAGGCGGAAAGCTGGGAGGATCTGGCGCGAATCGAGGCTTTGGTGGACCGCGAGACCGCCGTGAACCTGCGGGTGCATCCGGCCTTCGACATCGACGAGGGCAGCCGCATCATCGGCGGCAGTGGGCCTTCGGCCTTCGGTGTGGATGAGGAAGCGGTGCCCGCGCTGCTGGAGAAGGCCGCCGGCCTCCGTCATGTGCGCATCCGCGGGCTGCATGTCTTCGCCGCGAGCAACCAGCGGGACGCCGCCAAGCTGCGGGCCATCCACGGCGCCGTGCTGGAGCTGGCCAAGCGTCTTTATGAAGGCCATGGCCTCGTCTTCGAGCAGATCGATCTGGGCGGCGGCCTGGGCGTGCCCTACGCGCCGGAGGAAATGCCCCTGGACTTGAAGGTCTTTGGACAAGGATTGTCGGATCTGCTGGCGGGCCATTCTTGGTTCACGGGCGAACTGATCCTCGAGCCCGGCCGCTTCCTGGCGGGCCCCTGTGGCGTCTACCTCGTCCGGGTGGTGCGCCTCAAGGAGAGCCGTGGCACCCGCTTCGCCATCCTGGAGGGGGGCATCAACCACCTGATCCGGCCCCTGCTCACGGGGCAACCTTTCCCCGTGAAGGCCGTGGGCAAGGGGGCGGGCGAGTTCCCGTACACACTGGCGGGGCCCCTCTGCACCAGCCTGGACCGCCTGGGCGAGGCGCGCCTGCCGGAGTTGGGGGCAGGGGATCTGTTGGCCTTCGGCACCACGGGGGCCTACGGTCTGAACGAGGGCATGACCCACTTCCTGAGCCACCCCGTGCCGCCGGAGGTCTGGGTGGACTGAGGCCCTACCCCAGCAGGGGCAGCCAGGCCGCCTGTTCGGCCTTGGGGAGGGTCTTCACGCGCTCCAGCAACCGGAGGCGGGTCTGCCAGGTCTTGTCAGCGGGGAAGAGGGCGCGGCCCCGTCGGAGGTCCTCGGCGGCCTCGGTCCATTTGGCCTGGGAGGCATGGGCCGAGCAGAGGGCCAGGTGCAGCCGGGCCGCTCGGATGCGCAGGCCCGCATCGTCAGGCTGTACGCGGAGCAGGGCGTCCATGACCTTGGCGGCGGTTTCCAAATCGCCGTTCTGAAGGTGCTTCTGAAATTCCGGCAGGCTGGCGCCCGTGGCGCCTCCCGGGAGGCCGAGGCGGGCCTTTTCCAGCAGCTGGGCGGCGGCGGCGTCCCCGGGATTCATGGCCAGGACTGCCTGGACCCGGAGGTAGGCATGGAGCGGGTCCAGTTCCAGGGCGGTTTCGGCCTCCTGCAGGATGTCTGCTGGGGACTGCGCCAGCTCTGGCGCCTGAGCCTGCTGGAGGACGGGCGCCACCGCGGCGGCCCGGGCGGCCTTGACGGATTCCTTCAGCTCCTGGTCCTTGCGGTAGGTGTGGACGGCATAGAGCCCCACGCCCAGGGCCAGGGAGATGCCCCCGGCCCAGGCCCAGAACCTGGGCTCCCGCAGCCAGGGAAGGTGGGTGGAAGCCTCCTGGAGCCGGTCTGGCAGGGTGAGCCCCTCGCGGGCGGCGGGGGCGGTCCTGGTCAGAGAAAGAGGGGGTTCCACGGGCCCCGGGTGGGTCATCACCAGGGTGGGCTCCTCCTCGACCATGGCGATGCGGCCGTGGGGATCGAAGGCGGGCTCGACCGCGAGGGAGGGCACCGCCGCCCGGGGCCGGCGGCAGCGCTCGAGGCCTTCGAGCACGGCGGGATGGCCCGGGGCCAGGCTCAGGGCCTGCTGGAAAGTGAAGGCGGCTTCCTCATAGCGCTGCAGGGAGAGCAGATGCTCCGCCTGGCGGAGCTTCAGGGCCAGGGCTTCCGCATCGGAGGATGGGGCTGGAGCCTGGGCTGCCGGTGCCGCGGCAACCGGTGCGGCGTCCACCTGGGCCTGGGTCACCTCCTGCTTCGCCTGGCGGAGGTAGACGCGGACTTCCTCGCGGTGCGGCTCCAGGACCAGGACCCGCTCCCACTTGGAGATGGCCTCCTCCGTGAGGCCCATGTCGTAGAGCTGGACGGCCTCGCGCANNGGGGCGGAGCCCTGGAGGGGGGGGAGCCCCAGCTCCCGGCGGGCGCCATTGGCGTAGCCCAGGGCCAGGGTGTGCCCCGGATCCAGGGCGAGCACCTGCTCCCATTTCTGGAGCGCATCGGCCACCTGACCCAGGTCGTAGAGGGTGCAGCCCTCGATCACCATGCGGTCCGGGCCCACGCCGGCAG
>DPRT01000092.1:2597-5867 GCA_003538615.1 Holophagaceae bacterium
TCGGCCTCGCGCTGGGCGAGCAGGCGGTCGCGCAGCGCCAGCAGGCGGTCGCGGGCCTCCAGGTGGCCGGGCTGCTGCTTGAGGATGGCTTGCCAGATCTGGCCTGCCTTGACGATCTCGCCTTGGGCGAAGAGTTGGTCCGCCTGGCGGAGGTAGGGCGCGTAGGGATCTGGCGTCATGGAAGTCGCTCGGCTCGGCAGGGGATCGTGGGGCTCAGTGCAGCGGGAATTCGTCGGTGTTGCGCACCAGCAGCATGAAGGTGCTGTTGCCGCAGGTGAACTCCTGCTGGCTGATGAGCTGGACCGGGCCCGTGATGCGTTCGCCGTTCACCTGGGTGCCATTGGTGGATTGCTGATCGATGAGCCAGACCGAGCCATCGCCGCGGATTTCCAGAACGGCGTGGCGCCGCGAGGTCTCGGGATCCTGGGTGATGATGTCGCCCTCCTCCCGGCCGATGACGATCTGGGGGCGGTTGAGCACCTGCACGGTGGAGGCCTGGGGGCCGCTGAGGAAGGCGAGGCTGAAACGGTACCCAGCCGGAAGGCCGGCTTCCTGGATCCCTGCGGCCACCAGCATGGCATCGCGGTCCCGGCGGGCCGTGGTGAGGGCGTGGACCAGCGGCGCCGGGGGCGTGGGTTCGGATTCGGGTTCAGGCGGGAAGCCGGGGAGGGGCCGTGAAAGGATCTCTTCCGGTGGCGGGGCCGCCATGGCCGGGTTGGCCACTTCGAACACATGGCTGCACTTCGGGCACTTGAAGCGCTTCATGCGGGCTTCCCCGAAGCGGCTATCGTCGTACTGGAAGCGGGCCTGGCAGGCCGGGCACACCACGATCATTGGTCCCTCGAAAACGCCACTGAAGTCTACTCCCTACTTCTTCCGCGTGGCGAAGAAGCTGAAGTCGCTGCGCAAGGGGATGCCCTCGGGGAGCTTGAAGCCGGTGACGGCGGGGGGCAGGGACTGGTTGACGCGGAGACCCCCCAGCTCCACCAGCCAGGAATCCCCGCTGCGCTCGACCCACTGGACCTGGCGGGGCAGCCAGGTCTCCCGGTCCACCCAGAGGTTGAGGGCCTGCATGCGCTTCCGCATGGACAGGGTCCGCGGCGTCATGGCCAGGAACCAGGTTCCGGGCAGGTCCTTGCCCTCCTCCAGGCGGATCTGGAAATACTCGGACAGGTAGCTGAGCTTCTGGCCGAGGCCCAGGAACTTGCGGTTGGCGTTCTTGATGAGGCCGATCTTCATGAGCTCGCCTTCCCTGGCCTCGGGGCTGTAGGAGATGAGGGCCTTGGGGGTGAGGTGGAGGATCAGGTCCTCCGGGGCGTGGAAGGCGAAGTGGGCGAACTCGGAACCCTGCAGGTACAGGGTCCCCTTCGTCACCGAGGGGGTCTTGAGGAGGGCCCGCCGCAGGGTCAGCGTGAAGGGGCATTGCAGGGTCTGGACCTGGGCCTGGGCCGCGTCGAAGCGTTCCACCGCCTCGCGCAGCGACGGCACGGCCTGGGCCGCCAGGGGCAGGGCCAGCAGCAGGGAGAGGAGGGTGTGTCGGATCATCGGACTCCCGCGGGGGCTCAGGCGACAACAGGGGAAAGGGCGAGGGATTCCCGCTGGTGGGCCACGTGCAGGGCCACGGGGGTTCCCAGGAGGATCTCCTCGGCGGCGAAGCGGGCCAGGCCGGGATCGTTGTTGGATTCGCTCAGATGCGCCAGCACGACCTGCTTCAGACGGGGCGACAGGGCCCGGCCCAGCAGCTCGGCCATGGCCGCATTGCTCAGGTGGCCGACGCGGCTCAGGATGCGGGCCTTGAGCTGGGGGGGGTAGTCGCCCTCCCGCAGCATGTCCACATCGTGGTTGGCCTCCAGCACCAGGAGGTCCAGATCCTGGAGGTGGTCCGCCACCAGCGCCGTGGGATGCCCCAGATCGGTGACCACGGCGGCGGCAACGCCCCCCGCCTCCACGCGGAAGGCCACGGGATCTTCTGCATCATGGGGCAGGGCGAAGGGGAGGATGCGCCAGCCGTTCCAGTCCGCAGGCCGTCCCGCCGCCACCTCGATCCAGCGGGAGGCGGGGATCTCGCCGCCCTGGGCCCGGCCTGCGGCCTCCCGGGTGGCCGCAGTGGCGAGGATGGCCCACTCCGTCCGGCGGAGGATCACACCCAGGGCTCCGATGTGGTCCGAATGCTCGTGGGTGAGGGCCACGGCCCGCACGGATTCTGGATCCATCCCCAGGACCTCCAGGCGCTGGCGGATCTGGCGCAGGGAGACGCCCGCATCGATGAGCAGCGTCTGCCCCTCCGCCGACAGGGCGTGGCAGTTCCCCTTGGAACCGGAGGCGAGGGCCGCGTAGTGCATGGGCCAGGATACCGCTTCAGGACAGGGCCAAAGAGCCCCCAGGGTGGGGGGCCTTTGGCGGCGGCCTTCCGGCGGAAGGGACGGAAAGGCTCGGATCAAACGGGTGCAAAGGCATAAACTATCGCCATGAGTCCGACCCTCCGCCCCTCCACACTTGCTGACCTGGACATCCACGTGGCCCATCGGGTCGCCATGTTCCGGGACATGGAGATGGGCTCCGAGGAAGGCTTGCGGCGCATGGCAGAGACTTTCCGCCATCAGCTGCGGAGCGGCCTGGTGACGGGCCAGTGCCGCGGCTTCCTGATGGAGGATGAGGGGCGGCCTGTGGCCGGCGTGCTGCTGCAGATGAAGGAGACGCTCCCCTCGCCGGTGACGCAGCTGTCGGTGCGGGGCTACCTCTTCAACATCTACACGGAACCCTCCCACCGCCGCCGGGGCCTGGCCGCCAGCCTCACGGACGCCGCCCTGGACCTCGCCCGGGAGATCGGGCTGGAGATCGTGGAGCTGCACGCGAGCCTTGAGGCCGAGGGCCTCTACCAGCGCATGGGCTTCGTGCCCACCAGCGAGATGCGGCTGGTGATGGGCGCCGGCATCAAGACGCCGAAGCAGTGGAAGCATCGCCGCTAGGAACCGTCCCCTTCCAGCGCCAGACCGCGAGAATGGCCGCGCCGCAGGCCAGGGTGCAGACGAAGCTGGCCTCCAGTCCGAAGGCGCCACCCGTGAGCCACTCCGGGCGGCCGTGGAAGACCGGCGTCCACCAGCCCCGGTCGGCGGTGCCGCTCACGCCGAAGCCGAGGAGGGTGCCCTGGGTCCAGTTCCAGCCCAGGTGCACGCCGATGGGGAGCGCCAGGCTGCCGGTGCGCCGCCAGCAGAGGGCCAGCAGCAGGGCGGCCAGCGCGATGTTGAGGGTTGCCCAGGCCTTGGTGGC
>DPRT01000092.1:5880-16307 GCA_003538615.1 Holophagaceae bacterium
ATCAGGGCGAAGCCCGCCAGGGTGCCGAAGGCCAGCTCGCGCAGGAAGCGTCCATCGGGGCGCAGGCCCAGGGAGGCGAGCCCTCCACCTTCCGCCCGCAGGCAGATCCAGGCGGCGGCGAGCGCGGAAAGGGCCCCGATCCAAGGCCCCGGCACCAGGCCCCGGACACTGGCCGGAAAGAGCTGGAACAGGCCGCCCAGAAGGGCGCCAAGCGGAAGCATGAGGGCGAAGAACCCCAGGACCTTCCACCCATTGCGCACCGCGCCCTGGTCATCGAGAAACGCATGGCGCATGGAAGCTCCTGGAGGTTCCGGCTACGGCGGGGATCCCAGCCCGTTGAGCCCTACATCACGCTCTGGGTTTCGGCGAAGGCGCGGCTGATCTCCAGGAACACCTTTTCCTCCTCGGGCTTCAGGGCCACGGCCCGGGCGAACCAGGTGGCGGCCTTCTTGCGCTGTCCGGCCACCAGGAAGGCCCGGCCGAACCTCAGGAAGCGCTCCCAGTCGTCCTTCTCCAGGGCCGCCAGGGCGCCCATGTAGCGGTCGGCTTCGGCCACCAGGCCCACTTCCGCCAGGTCTACGGCGGCGAGGGTGAGGGCCTCCTTGTTCTTGGGATCCCGGACGAGGATCTTTTCGTAGCCATCGAGGGCTTCGGTCTTGTAGCCGTGCTTCAGCCAGGCCTGGGCGACGAGCCGCAACACCTGGCCGTCCTTGGCTTCCCGGGTCTCGGCTTCCTTGAAGGCGGCCTCGGCCTTGGGTTTGTCGAGGGCCGCCAGGTAGGCCCGTCCGCATTCCGCGAGGTACCTCGCGTCCTTCGGCTTGATGGCCCGGGCCCTGTCCGCGCAGCCTTCGAGGATGGCCCGGCGGTCCCCTGCGAAGAAGGCCTCGTCGAAGGCCGGGGATTTGGGAGCCTGGGCGGCGAGGGTGAGGGTGGCCAGGGCGGGGAGGAGGGCTCTCATGGGGACCTCTTCAGGATCCGGGTTTCACGGGGACGGCTGGGGGAGTCCCCTGCCGGGGCTCGGGGTAATCCTCTTCGGGGCTCATGTCCCACTCGACCTCGAAGCTCACGCGAAGGGCGGGCCCGGCCTTGGGATCCGCCCCCGCGACCTTGGCGGTGAGCGTGTTGGTTCCACGCCAGCGGCTGGGGTCCAGTGGATCCGGCCGCATGTCCCACACCTGCTCCTGGCGCCCGGAATCGCCGCCCTCTCCCTGGGAGATCCGGTATCCGACGAGGTAGAGGCGGGTGGCATCCAGAAACCCCGAGACCGGAGGCTGGGCGGCGCCCTCCACCCAGTGGGCGGCCGCCCCCACCTGGAGAAGGGCCACGGTGGACTCGGCTTTGTCTGTCCAGCCCTTTGGCCAGGACTCCGCCGTCTTGAGGAAGGCCTTGTGGCTGCCGGACACACTGCCCACCTTGATCCGCTGCTTCGAAATCCGGAAGCTGCGGGCGGTCAGGGGACCCGCGGGCGGATCGGGATGCCCCGTCTCGACGGCCTTGAGCAGGGATTCGTAGTCGAACATGGTCAAGGTGCTCTCAGCCGCCGCGTGAAGGCCGCCCAGCTGTCCCCCCTGGCCCACGAGGGACCCGGCATGCCGCTTCATGGCGGCCCAATCGCCGAGGTGGGCGGATACGAAGAAGCAGTGGCTGAGTTCACGGATGCTCAGGGCCGGCTGAGTCGACACGGCGGCATAGGCGGTCCTCATCTTGCCCAGGTCCAGCAGCCGCCAGGCGAGCTCGAGCCGCACGCCGTTCCTGGGGCGGAGAAACTCGCCGCCCACGGTCTCAAGAAGGGACCAGGCCTTCAGGAGGTCAGCCTGAGTGCGGGAGGCCTGCAGGTAGGTCTGCTCCTTCCCGTGATGGAACCCCCGGATCATGTTGGTGGCCCAAAGCCAGGAGGCGGCGGCGAACCGGGCTCTTTCCGGGGTCTTCAGGGGGTCCATGGACATGGCGGCAGACCGGATCGGGCTCCCGTCCTCGAGGTCCTTCCTGGCCGCCGGGTCCTGCCGCTCGAGCCGCCCCATGGATTCCGTGAAGAGCCGCTCGTCCTGGGCGTCCAGGGAAAGGCAGGCAAGGATAAGCAGGGCTGCGCGCATGGGGCCTCGGGGGTGGCGCCATGATAGGACACTTATTCTGCGAGGCGGCGCCCGGGAAGCCCTAGAGGGGGATGTTCCCGTGCTTCTTGGGGGGGGTGGTGTCCCGCTTGGTGTCCAGGAAGGCGAGGGCCTTGATGAGCTTCTGGCGCGTCTCGCGGGGCAGGATCACCTCGTCCACGAAGCCGAATTCCGCGGCGATGTAGGGATTCGCGAACTTCTCGTTGTACTCGGCCACCAGCTCGGCCTTGCGGGCCGCCGGGTCCGGCGCGATGGCGATGGACTTGCCGTGGAGCACGTTCATGGCCCCCTCGGCGCCCATGACCGCGATCTCCGCCGTGGGGTAGGCGAAGTTGAAGTCCGTGCGGATGTGCTTGCTGGCCATGACGCAGTAGGCGCCGCCGTAGGCCTTGCGGGTGATGATGGTGATCTTGGGCACCGTGGCCTCGCAGAAGGCGAAGAGCAGCTTGGCGCCGTGGCGGATGATGCCGCCGTGCTCCTGGGTGACGCCCGGCAGGAAGCCCGGCACATCCTCGAAGGTGATGAGCGGAATGTTGAAGGCGTCGCAGAAGCGCACGAAGCGGGCGCCCTTCTCGCTGGAGGAGATGTCCAGCACGCCGGCGTAGAAGGCCGGCTGGTTGGCCACGATGCCGATGCTGCGGCCCTCGATGCGGGCGAAGCCCACCACCAGGTTGGGCGCGAAGGCCTCGTGCACCTCGAAGAAGTGGGCGTCGTCCACCACGCCGCGGATGATGTCGCGGATGTCGTAGGGCTTGCTGGGATCGTCCGGCACCACCTTGTCGAGGTCCGGGTTCTCCAGGGGCATGGGGTTCTTCGGCGCCCGGCGCGGGGCCTCGCCCAGGTTGTTGCTGGGCAGGAAGGAAAGCAGCTCGCGGGTGTGGGCCAGGGCCGCGAGATCGCTGGCGCAGACGAAGTGGGCCACGCCGCTTTTCGAGGCGTGGGTGTGGGCGCCGCCCAGTTCCTCCTTGGTCACTTCCTCGTGGGTGACGGCCTTGATGACATCGGGGCCGGTCACGAACATGTAGCTCGTGCCCTTCACCATGGTGATGAAATCGGTGATGGCGGGGCTGTAGACGGCGCCGCCCGCGCAGGGCCCCATGATGAGGCTGATCTGGGGGATGACGCCGCTGGCCAGCGTGTTGCGCAGGAAGATGTCGGCGTAGCCGCCCAGGCTCACCACGCCCTCCTGGATGCGGGCACCGCCGCTGTCGTTCAGGCCGATGACCGGGCAGCCCACCTTCATGGCCAGGTCCATCACCTTGCAGATCTTCTTCGCGTAGGCCTCCGAAAGCGATCCGCCGAACACNNCCGCCCTCGTGCTGCTTCTGGATCCGCGCCTCGCCGCCGCCGGCCAGGGCCTGGGCGTGCTTGCCCTTGAGGATCTCGATCTTCTTTTCCAGGGACATGGGAACTCCAGGGGTGGCATGCGACTGGCGGCCGATCAGGGGGGGATCAGCCGCCAGTTTAGCCGAGGGCCGGACTGCCACCGGAGTGGAAGGGCCGTGGGCGGGCTACTTGATGGCGCGGGTGGCGGTGAAGGTGGCGAACTTGTCGGCCCATTTCACCAGCTTGTCCTGGATGGTGCTCATGGCGGTGCCGCTGATGGCGCGGTGGTGGACGGCCAGCAGGAGCTCGCCGGACTTGGCGTCCAGGATCTTCAGGTCCCAGGTGGCGGTTTCGCTCCCCGCGCCCAGCCCCACGAGCCACTTCGCGGCCTTGCTGCCCGCATTGGCATCCACGAAGCGCCCGATCACGATGAGGTCCCCCTCGGTGCGGCTCACCTTGGCCCTGCCGTTGAAGGCCCCCGTGAGGGCGCCCCGGAGCATGCCCGGGAAGCTGTCGGTCAGCTCGGTGGCCTTGGCGTTGTCTTTGCCGTCGCGCCCCTTGCGGAGCATGGCCGGATCCTCCCAGGGCTTCATGTGCAGGGTGTGCCCCGTGAGATCCAGCCCGGGCTTGATCCAGAAGTAGTCCACGTCATCGCCCTTCGTGAAGGCGATGCCCTCCCCGAACCAGGACGGGTCCAGGAGACCGTCATCCAGAAGGGGGGCCCTGGGCGCGGCGACGGTGGCCGCGGCGGGCGCAGCAGCCGGGGGTTCCTGGGCACAGAGGCACAGGGCGGAACCCATCAATAGGATGAGGGCGCGTGGCATGGAGACTCCTGGAGTTGGGTCTTCCATCCTAGCGCGGATCGGCAAGCCGTCAGTGGAGGGGCCGGGGCTGGGTCATGGCCTCGAGGCTGAGGGCGTCGTCCAGCTCGGCCTGGTTGAGGTAGCCCTTGCTGAGGATGATCTCCCGCACCGGCCGGCCGGTCTCCAGGGCCTCCTTGGCCACTTCCGTGGCGCGCTTGTAGCCGATGGCGGGCATCACGGCGGTGACGATGCCGATGCTGTGCTCCACGAGGTCGAGGCAGCGCTCCCGGTTGGCGGTGATGCCCACGATGCACTTGCTGGTGAGCACGTTCACCGCGGCGGTGAGGTTGCGCATGCTGGTGGCCAGGCTGTAGGCCAGGATGGGCTCCATGACGTTCAGCTGGAGCTGGCCGGCCTCGGCGGCGAGGGTGATGGTGAGGTCGTTGCCGATGACCTGGAAGGCCACCTGGTTCACCACCTCGGGGATCACGGGGTTCACCTTGCCGGGCATGATGCTGCTGCCGGGCTGCATGGGGGGCAGGTTGATCTCGCCGAAGCCGCAGCGGGGGCCGCTGCTGAGCAGGCGCAGGTCATTGCAGAGCTTGCTGAGCTTCACGGCCGCGCGCTTGACCACGCCCGAGAACATCACGAAGGCCCCTGTGTCGGGGGTCGCCTCCACGAGGTTCTCGGCCAGGACGATCTCCAGGCCCGTGACCCTGCGGAGCTCCTCCACCACCACCTGGGGATAGCGCGGATCGGCGCAGATGCCCGTGCCGATGGCGGTGCCGCCCATGTTCACTTCCAGGAAGAAGCGGGCGGTCTCCTGCAGGCGCTGGATGTCCTCGCCGGTGGTGACGGCATAGGCCTCGAATTCCTGGCCCAGGGTCATGGGGACGGCATCCTGCAGCTGGGTGCGTCCCATCTTGATGACATCGGAGAACTCGCGCCCCTTGGCGTGCAGCGCCGCCTTGAGGCGGTCCATGGCCTCCAGCAGGTTCTTCAGCATGAAGATGGTGGTGAGGCGCAGGGCTGTGGGATAGACGTCGTTGGTGCTCTGGCCCAGGTTCACGTGGTCGTTGGGGTGGCAGTGGGCGTATTCGCCGCGCTTGTGGCCCAGCAGCTCCAGGGCGCGGTTGGCGATGACCTCGTTGGCGTTCATGTTGGTGGAGGTGCCGGCGCCGCCCTGGACCATGTCCGTGGGGAAGTGGCCGTGCCAGTGGCCATCGATGATCTCCTGGCAGGCGGTGTCGATGGCCTGCGCGATGGCGGGCTCCAGGAGCCCCAGCCGGGCGTTGGCGCGGGCGGCGCCCTGCTTGACCATGGCCAGGGCGCGGATCATGGCGGGGAAGTGGCTGGTGGGCGTGCCGGTGATGGGGAAGTTGTGGACGGCGCGGAGGGTCTGCACGCCGAAGAGGGCGTCCTCGGGGACGTCCAGGGGCCCGATGAGATCGGATTCGCGGCGGACGCGGCCGCTGGCGTAGGCCTGTTCGCGGCCCGTGCGGGGCGTGGCCGAGTAGAGGATGCGCTGGTGGAGGACGTTGGCCACCTTGCTGAGCACGGCGATGGCGGCGGCGCCGTCCTGGCCCAGGCTCTGGAGCACGGCCTCCCGGTCGAGCTCCAGGAGTACGGCGGGGGTGAGGGTCACGCCGGTGGCCGTGTGGGTGCTGACGGTGAGGAAGGACTGCTCGCCCGCCACGTTGCCGGGGCCCAGGATCACCACGGGCTCGGGGCCGTCGCCGTTGTCGCGGGAGATCTCCACGCGGCCCTCCGCGATGACCGTGGCCCGCACCCGGGCCTCGCCCTGGGTGAAGAGGCAGGTGCCGGCGGGCACCTCCCGGCGGCGCGCGGTCCGGGCGATCAGGCCGAGATCGGTATCAGACAGCCCTGAGAAGATTTCGCAACGGCGAAGGACAGACGTGATGGCATCCATGGGACCTCCGGCCCGCTCAGGGCCAGTGGCCATGGTACTGGGCCCCCCGGATGATTCGGTCACGAATGCCCCGGGCGGGCGCCCGGCTCAGCGCTTGGCCGGGTCCTTGGTGATGGCGTCCTCGCGGAGCTTCTCGCCGCCCACCACGTGGAAGTGGAGGTGGAAGACGCTCTGGTTGGCGTTGCTGCCCGAATTCGAGATGAGCCGGAAGCCGTCGTCGAGGATGCCCTGGTCCTTGGCCACCTTCACACAGGCGCTGAGCAGGGCGGCCCGGGCGTCCGCCGGCAGCTCATCCAGTTCCTTGAGGCTGGCCACGTGCTGCTTGGGGATCACCAGCAGGTGGACCTTGGCCCGGGGGCGGATGTCCCAGAAGGCCAGGACATGCTGATCTTCGTAGACTTTCTTCGAAGGCGCCTTGCCGGCCACGATCATGCAGAAGACGCAGGCCGCAGTCTCTTTGGCGGCGGGCGCGGGAACCGGCGCCTGGGCGAGCAGGCCGGCCGCAATGAAGGCGAACAAGGCCCGGCGCATCACCGCCCAGCCTTGCGCCAGTCCGCCAGGAACCCTTCCACGCCCTTGTCCGTGAGAGGGTGCTTCAGCATCTGGTCGAAGACCTTGGTGGGGATGGTGGCCACGTGGGCGCCCGCCAGCGCGGAATCCGTGACATGGCGCGGGCTGCGGATGCTGGCGGCCAGGCACTGGGTGTCGAAGGCGTAGTTCTCGAAGATGGCGCAGATCTCGCGGATCAGCTCCATGCCGTCCAGGTTGATGTCGTCCAGGCGGCCCACGAAGGGGGAGACATAGGTGGCGCCTGCCTTGGCGGCCATGAGGGCCTGGGTGGCGCTGAAGCAGAGCGTGACGTTGGTGTTGATGCCCTCGGCGGTCAGGGCCTTGCAGGCCTTGAGGCCCTCGGCGATGAGGGGCAGCTTCACCACCACGTTCTCGTGGATCTTGGCCAGTCGCAGCCCCTCCTGGATCATGGCGGGAGCCTCCAGGCCGATGACCTCGGCGCTGATGGGGCCGTCCACGATGTCGCAGATCTCCTCGATGATCGCCTCGAAGGGCTTGCCGGTCTCCTTGGCGATGAGGCTGGGGTTGGTGGTCACGCCATCCAGCACGCCCAGGGCATTGATGCGCTTGATCTCGTCGATGTTGGCGGTGTCGATAAAAAACAGCATGAGTCGCTCCCGGCCCTGCGTTTGCTGGCCCCTTCCATTCTCCCAGGCCTCGGGGGAAGCTGGAAGCCCGGAGTCTGCCATGACAAATCCCGAGATCAAGGTGCTGGACAAGGGCTTCGTCCGCGTCATCGACCACATGGGGTCGGACCTGTCCGTGGTGAACGCGGCGCGGGTGTCCTTCGGCAAGCAGAAGGAGGCCTTCGACGAGGGCGACGCCAAGCTGGTGGCCTACCTGGCGGAACATGAGCACACCTCGCCCTTCCGCCACACGGCCCTGACGCTGCACGTGAAGGCGCCCATCTTCGTGTTCCGCCAGTGGATGAAGCACCGCATCGGCTCGGAGTTCAACGAGATCAGCGGCCGCTATGTGGAGTTCCCCGAGGACGAGTTCTTCGTTCCGGCGACCTTCCGGCGGCAGGCCAAGGTGAACAAGCAGGGCAGCGAAGGCGAGATCGACCAGGCGAACGGCCCCCGCGCCATGGAGAGCTATCTTGAGAGCTGCCGGGGCGCCGTGGCCCACTACAAGGAGCTGTTGTCCCTGGGGGTCTGCCGGGAGCAGGCCCGCTGCGTGCTGCCCGTGGCGCTCTATTCCGAAGTCTACTGGACCGTGAGCCTCCAGGCCGTGGCCCATTTCATCCGGTTGCGGGCGGACGGCCATGCCCAGTGGGAGATCCAGCAGTACGCCGCCGCCGTGCGCCAGGTGGTGGAGCCCATCTATCCCGTGGGACTGAAGGCCCTGCTGGCCGATCGCAAGGGCTGATCAGCGGAACAGCCAGCTGACCTTGGCCTGCACCACATCGTCCGAAGGCAGGTGCCGCAGGATCGACAGGTCGGGACGGGGCGACAGGCTGGCCCGGTGGTTGATCAGGGCATCCGTGCTGGCACCGTGGGTGTAGACCAGGAAGAACGTGGAGCCCGGGCGGAACTCCCAGCGGGTGATGAGGTTCAGGTTCCAGGTCCGGTAGCTGAAGGCCGTCTGGGGGCTGGTCCCGGCGGGCTGATCGTCGGGCAGGCCGGGGCTGAGGGTGTGGCCATCCTCGTAGTGCATCAAATCCCGGAAGTTCCAGTTCGCGGCCAACCACTGGCTGAACAGCTGCACCGTGAAGCGGGGATTGAAGGCATAAGCCACGCGCAGGGTCTGGTTGAGCTGGCTGAGGCGCCGCAGGCCCACGATGGGCGTGGTTGCGGGGGTTTCCAGCCACTTGAGCTCGCCTTCGTCCCGGGTGATGGAGGTGGAGAGCTGGATCTCCAGGTTGGAACCGGGTTTGAGGCTCTGGAAGAGGGAGGCGTCCGTGGAAGGCCCCCCTTCCTGCCAGGAGCGGCTGGTGTTGACCCGGAGGTACCAGGGCCGGTTGCCGGGGGTATCGAAGCCGAGGTTGGCGTAGGGAATGCTGGGGCGCCCCAGGTACTTCTTCACGGGGTCCCCGTAGGTGCGCAGTTCGCGGTCATCCTCGGCGGCAAGGTCAACCCCTCCGCCGCCCCAGAGGGCGAAGAAGTTGATGAAGTCGACCTTGGCCCAGCCATTGAAGTTGCGCAGGAAGGTGTGGCCCGCCTGGTCCCGGGCGGCGACGTGATCGACCCCGGCCTCCCCGCTTCGGATCACCCCCCAGCCCTTGTCCCACTGGCGGTAGACCTCGAGATACATCCGCTGCTCGTCGGCCCGTCCCAGGTAGCCCATGTCGTTGGGGTTGTACAGGCGTCCGGCGTTGATGGCCTGGACCTCCACGGCCCAGCCGTTCCGCCACGCCTGATGGGCCCGGAGCCGGCCACGCCAACCCTGGTCCTGGGCATCCGCGGGCCCGACCTCGCTGCGGCTGAAGGTGGCCTCCAGCAGGCCGCTGCGATCCTGGGTCTTGTAGACGCCGTCGATGGCCTGGATTTCAGCCACGCGGCCTGTGGGCCCGGCCTGGCGCATCTCCGCGAGGAAGCCGCCCACATAGCTGCCGCGATCGTCCAGGAGCTGCTGCGCCCGCAGCACGCCAAAGTTGGAGAGGGGTGAGATCTCCCGCCGGACGCGGCTGCCGCTGGCATCCAGGACCCAGGCCCGGGCAGGCTCCACGCTGGCGCCCAGCAGGCCCACGTTGGTCCCCGAAGCGTATTTGGCGGTGTATTTCGCGGCCGCCGTGATGTCGGTGGCATTGGGCCGGTCCAGGAGGGCTTCGCCTGCGCCTAGCTCAGGATCAGACAGTCCTTGTCCAATGCGCCGGCTGTAGAAGAGGTCGGGGCCCGCCACGCGGAAGAGGTCCATGCCCTCCAGGAAGAAGGGGCGCTTCTCGGGGAAGAAGGTCTCGACGGTGCCGAGGTTCAGCACCGCCTGGTCCACCTCGACCTGGCCGAAGTCCGGGCGCACGGAAAGATCCACCTGGGCGTGGGTGTTCAGGCTCCAGCGGACGTCCAGCCCGGCGCGGGTCTCCCACCGGCGGTCATCGAAGCTGCGTGTGGTCTCGAACTTCCGGGCGGTTCCCAGGTAGGGGATGAACTCGCGGCGCGGCTGGGGGTCGAGCCCCTCCAGTCCGGTCAGGTCCGGAAAGCGGCTCACGAAGCCGCTTTCGCCGCGGGGCACCACCATCCAGCGGCTGGATTCCCGCAGGTGGCCCTGGTCGGTCCGGCTGAAGTTGATGCCCCAGATCTGGAGGTCCGGCCCCCCCTTGAAGCGGAGCAGGGACAAGGGGATCTTCAGCTCTGCCGTCCAGCCGTCGACGCCCAGGGACACGGCGCTTTCCCACACGCCGTCCCAACTGGGGTCGTAGGCGCTGTCGTTGTAGATGATCTGGTCCTTCTGCACACCGGCGGCGTTCACCTCGAAGACCTGGGCCGTGCGCCGGTCATGGTTGGAATCCAGGGCGACGCTGAACCAGTCGCTCTGGCTGTCCTGGTCCCGGCGGTGGAGGCGGCGGACCACGGTGGCCTGGCCGCCATCCAGGGCGCGGTCATGGTGCATGCGCGCCCCGATGTAGAGGAAGCGGGCGTCATAGAGCACCCGGACCTCGGTGTGCTGGCGGGCGGGCTGGCCCCGCAGCGGCCATTCCTGCGTGAAACCGCTGGCGGCGGGAGCCAGGCGCCAGGTGGGCTCGTCGAG
>DPRT01000050.1:0-8216 GCA_003538615.1 Holophagaceae bacterium
CCTCCTGCTTCACGTTCAGCAGGAGGCTGTGGACCGTGGGCAGCATAGCGGTCAGGAAGACCAGGCCCGCCAGAGTCCGGAAGCAGGCAGGAAGCATCTTCGTCCACATGGTCGGAATCTCCAGACGAGCCTGGAGGTAGCGTCTCGTCATCGGGCAGGCGGCATCGGAAGTGAATTCCGGGAGTCATGATCCTCCGCCCCAAGGCCCGCGCGACAACGGGCCTTGAGATCATCCAAGCATCGCCTCCGGGGCGCGGTTCCTTTGTATGCTGAAGGCATGATCGGACGCCTGCGCGGGGAACTCATCCAGAAGCTGCCGAACCTGGCGCTCGTCGAGTGCGGGGGGGTCGGCTATGCCACCGCCATCAGCCTGTCCACCTACGGCCTGCTGCCGGAAGCTGGAACGCAGGTGACGTTGCACACCGAGTTGCTGGTGCGCGAGAACGAGATCTCGCTGCTCGGATTCTCCTCCACGCAGGAACGGGAGCTGTACCGGATGCTGGTGAAGGTGGACGGCGTGGGACCCAAGCTGGCCCTGGCGGCCCTGGGGGCGCTGTCCCTGGAGGACCTGGTGCAGGCCATCCGCGGGCGCGACGTGAAGGCCCTCACCCGCATCCCCGGCGTGGGGAAGAAGACCGCCGAGAAGATGTGCTTCGAGCTGTCGGAGAAGATGGGCGGCCTGTCGGGGCTGGATGGCCTCTCGGGGGTGCCCTCCGGCGATCCATGGGAGGAGAGCTTGCGCTCGGCCATGACGAATCTTGGCTTCAAGGAGGATGTGGTGCTGCCGGTGGTGGCGGACCTCCGCGCCTCGAAGCCGCCCCTGGCGGAGGCCATCCGCCTTGCATTGAAGGCCCTCCAGCGATGAGCACCCGCATCCTCTCCACGTCCCCCCTCGTCGGTCCCGCCCTGGCCGAACTCGGCGCCCGGTTTCCGGAGCTGCGCCTGGCGTCCTTCCGCTCGCCGGAGTGGAACGCGGCCCTGCCCGGAGCCGAGGCCCTGGTGGTGATGCTTTCCGAGCCCATCACCGAGGCGGACCTCGACGCTGCGCCGAAGCTCAAGGCCATCGGCACCTATTCCGTGGGCGTGAACCATCTGCCCGTGAAGGCCTGCCAGGCCCGCGGCATCGCCGTGGTGAACACGCCCGGCGTGCTGACGGATGCCACCGCCGACATCGCCCTGGCCCTGCTCATGGCCGTGACGCGACGCGTGGCGGAAGGCGAAGCGCTGGTGCGTTCGGGCCAGTGGCAGGGCTGGGCGCCGGACCAGCTGCTGGGGCCCGCCCTCGCAGGGAAGGTCTGCGGCATCCTCGGCAGCGGCCCCATCGGCCAGGCCTTCGCCCGGCGCGCCTGGGCCCTGGGCATGACGCCCATGTTCTGGGATCGCGAAGGCCATGGCGGCGTGGTGGCGTTCGGCGCCGGGAAGGCGCCCCGCCTGCCCCTGCCGGGCCTCCTTTCCCGCAGCGCCGTGCTGTCCCTCCACTGCCCGCTCACGGACCAGACCCGCGGGATGCTGGATCGCGCCGCGCTGGAGCAGCTGCCCCAGGGGGCCGTGATCATCAACACCGCCCGCGGCGGCATCATGGACGAGAACGCCGCCATCGACCTTCTCGAATCGGGCCGCCTGGGCGGTGTGGGCCTGGATGTCTACGAGGGCGAGCCCCGCCTCAATCCGCGCTGGCTGCAGGCGCCCCGGACCGTGCTGCTGCCCCACCTGGGCTCCGCCACCACGGAGACCCGCGAGGCCATGGCACGCCTGCTTTGCGACGGCCTGGCCTCCGCACTTGGGTGATACCCTGGACTCCCTCACGAGGCACGCCATGTCACGCCCCTGGATCAAGCTGCTGGACCCCGGCCTGACGGCGCTCAAGAGCGCCGCCGGAACATCTTTTGAAGCCCGCCTCACCCTGGCCCGCGCCCTCAATGGACGCGCCCGCCACGAAGAGGCCCAGGAGATCCTGGACCAGCTGCTGGCCGAGGACCGCTCCCATGCGGAGGCCTGGTTCGAGCGCCTGCTCTGCTTCCATGACCACACCGGGGAGGAGGAGGGCCTCGAACTGCTGGGGCAGCTCGAATCCCTGCGCGACGAGCATCCGGGGGATGGCGGGCATCTGCGGAACCTCGCCTACCTCCGCCTGCTCCTGCAGGACCTCGACGGCGCCGACCTGGCCCTGCAGCAGGCCCTGGCCCGGAACGGACAGGATCCCAAGGCCCTCGAACTCGCGGGCCTGGTCCAGCTCCACCGCAGCCACCCCTCCGAAGCCAAGGCCTGGTTCCTGAAGGCGCTCAGCCTCAATCCGAAAGACCCCCGCACCCTGCGCCTGCTGGCCATCGCCATGGAGCAGCTGAACGACTGGGGCGGCGCCGAAACCCAGCTCGTGGCGGCGCTCCAGACGGAGGAATGCTACTACTGGGGCTGGCATGCCCTGGGCGAACTGCTGCTGAAGCGCGGCGAGCTCGCCGAAGGCCTGCGCTGCATTCAGCGGGCCCGCAGCCTGCACGTGGGCGACCCCGCCAGCTACTTCATCCTCTCCGAGATCTTCAGCGAACAGGGCCACCTGGAACTGGCCCAGGGCCAGCTGCACACCCTCATGCTGCTGGCGCCGCCCGCCCCCGTGCTGGCGGAGGCCCAGGCCCTGCTGGGCGAGCTGAAGCGCGACATGGGCGACCGGGATGGCGCCGTATCCTACTTCTCCCTCGCCGCGGAAACCGACCCCGACGCCTCGAACCCCTGGGCCGCCCTGGGCGACATGGCCCGCGAAGAATCCCGCTGGGAGGATGCCCTCCGCTGCTACCGCGAAGCCCTCATGCGCGAGCCCGACGCCGCGGACCTCCAGGTCCAGCTGGGCTACGCCCTATTGGAAACCCGCCAGGGACCCGCCGCTGAGCAGGCCTTCCTCCAGGCCCTCGAGCTGGATCCCAGCGAATACAGCGCCTACCTGGGCCTGTCCGAGGTCTACCGTTTCTCGAACCGCCGGGAGGATCAGATGGGCATGGTGGACCAGGCCATGACCCTGGCTCCCGATGATGCCGACGTCTGGAACGCCCGCGGCGTGGCCCTGGAGGTCACGGGGCGCTGGAAAGAGGCCACCGAGGCCTATGAAAAGGCCCTGAGCCTCGAACCCCATCACCGGAAGGCCGCCAACAACCTGGGCTTCGTGCTGGAAAAGCGCATGGAGAACGGCGAGCCCGAGCTGCGGGACCGCGCCACCGAGGCATGGAAACAGCGCCTCATCATCTGCCGCGACGAGGGCCAGAGCATGAAGATGGCCACCGAGCACCTCACCCGTCTGGGCGTGGGGGAGGAGACCCTCCTCGAATGGCTGCGGCCGGAGTTTCTCGCCGTCGAGCTGGAGGGCTGACGCCCCCCACTACCCAAGCATTGACAGGTGGTTGCGCACCGGGGGGGAACCCCTGTGGAAAAGCCTGTGGATTGATCCCTTCCGGTGAACCTAAACCCTGTCGGGAGATGGACTTCCCGGGGTTCCAATCGCAAATTCCAATCTATTTAAGTCAAAATAAATCTATCTTTATATAGAAGATGTTTTCAGAATCTGCCGATCCGGCCGGAGCCCGGGTTTTCCACATTTTCCGCTTTCTTTCGCATTGACAGACCAGATGCCTTTACCAGGCAGGAAAGGGGGGGCGAAAAGGTCTCACGCCATCCATTCCGTCACCCGGAGACCTACACCAGAGCCTCGGCCTCCCGGAGTTGCACACTCACCAGGCGCGAACAGCCCGCCTCTTCCATGGTCACGCCGTAGAGGGTGTCCGCGGCCACCATGGTGGGCTTCTGGTGGGTGATGACGATGAACTGCGTGTCGGCCTTCATCTTCTGCACCATGGCGGCGAAGCGGCTCACGTTGGCCTCGTCCAGGGGCGCGTCCACCTCGTCCAGCACGCAGAAGGGGCTGGGCTTGAAGTGGAAGATGGCGAAGAGCAGCGAAATGGCGGTGAGCGCCTTCTCGCCGCCGCTCAGCAGCGTGAGGGCCTTGGCGCTTTTGCCCGGAGGCTGGGCCGTGATCTCGATGCCGCACTCCAGCAGGTTCTTGGGATCCTCCAGGCTCAGGTGGGCGTTGCCGCCCCCGAAGGCTTCGCGGAAGACCTCCTGGAACCGGCTGTTCACGAAATCGAAGGCTTCCCGGAATCGCTCCTCGCTGGTGGCGTTGATCTCCTGGATGGTGGATTCCAGGTTGCCGATGGCGGTGGTGACGTCGGCCCGCTGCTCGTTCATGAAGGCCAGCCGCGTTTCCGCCTCCTCCAGCTCCTGGATGGCCAGGGGGTTCACGCCGCCCAGCTCCATCCGGCGGCCCTGAAGCTCGTTCAGGCGGGTCTGGTGGACCAGTTCGCCCTCGGACCAGGCCTCGCGCTCTTCATCGCTGATGCCCGCCAGGAAGGCCGGCACATCCTGGCCCAGGGCCAGCTCCACTTCCTTGGACAGGGCCTCCTGGCTGCCCTGCACCTGGGCGCCGTGGATGAGCACCTCCTGGTGCTGCGCCCGGGCATTTTCCAGGGCCCCCTGGAATTCACGGGCGGCCCGCTCCTGCACCCGCAGGGTCTCCTGCTCCAGCTCCAGCCGGGGCTGGGCCTCCTGGGCCTGGGCCTGCACGCCCTCCCGCTCCAGCAGCAACCCCTGGGATTCCGATTCCAGTTCCGCCAGACGCCGGGCGCAGGTCTCCATGCGTCCGGCCAGTTCCGCGGCCTCCCCCACCAGCCGCTGCCGCTCGGCCTCCAGATCGAACCGGCCCCGCTGGGCCAGCTGGAGGTGCCGCTCGTGGCCGTCCCGCTCCGCCCAGACCGCGTCGCGGCTGCGGGCGGCCTCCATGCGCTGATCCCGACGCCCGTCCAGGTGATGCCGGGCTTCGCGGACCTGGGCCTCGGCCTGCTGGATGGCCTCCTCCAGCGCGGTGTCGCTGGCCTCCTCGGGATGGGCCTCCAAGTCCCGGAGCTGGCCCTGCAGCCCCTTGATCTCGGCCTCGATCTGCCCCCACAGGGCATCCGCCCGCTCGCTGGCGACGCGGATCTCCGACAGCTGGGCCTGCAGCGAGGTCCGCTGGGCCTTCAGGGTGTCCGCCCGTCGCCGCAGCACCCGCAGGTCCTCGTCGATCTCCGTGGAGCGCTCCCGGGCCGCGCGGGTGTCGTCCCCCCCCCGGGCCCGCCGGGTCTCCAGATCCTCGATGCGGTCCAGCAGGGCCTCCCGGGTGCCCTTGGCCTCCTCCTGCTCCGCCCGCAGCTTCAGGGGCGAGGCCGCGGGCGCGGATACCCCCAGCTGCAGGGGGCCGAAGGGCAGGCGCACGAAAGCCGGGGAGACGAAGGCCAGGTCGGGATGGGCGAGGGCCAGGCCCGGCAGCGCCTCGTCCGGGCACCGGAAGGCGCGGTTCAGCAGGCCGCCCAGGGGACGATCCACGCCCGACCATTTCAGGTGGGCCCGCAGGGGCTCGCAGCCTTCGGGGATGGACGGGAGGGGCCCGTCCGCTTCCAGGGCCAGCAGCAGATGGCCTGGAGCCTCCGCAGCGCGGCCCGCCAGGGCTTCATCGATGGCCAGCACCTGGAGCCAGCTGCCCAGCAGCCGCTCCAGATCGGGGCGCAGCGCCTCGTCCACCGTGAGGAGGTCCACCAGGGTCTGCGGACGGGCGCCCTGCTCCCGCAGCCAGGTGAGGCCCTTCTGCAGCTCGGCCTCGCCGAAGCTCTTGGCCAGCAGGTCGGAGATCTGCCGCAGGCGGCGCTCCGCAGCGTCCAGCTCGGCCTCGGCCCGGTGATGATCCTGGGTCAGGGTGCGCTGGGCCTCCTCCAGCTGCTCGGCGCGACGGCGCTGATCGAGCGAGGCCTCCTCTGCCTGTTCGAGCTGGGAGAGCAGGCCCTCCAGGGTGCGATCCACCTGGCCCGCCTCGGTCTCAAGGCTTTCCATCCGGGGGGCGCGGACGGATTCCTCGTGGTTGAGGGTGTCCAGGCGGCCTTCCAGCTGGGCGATCTGGGTCTGGAAGGCGAGTCGCTGCTTCTGCCGGGCCACGGCCTCCTTCTGGGCCTCGGCCTTGCGTTCCCGCAGGGTCTGGAGCTCCGCCTCGGCGCGGCGGAGGCCGCCCTGGGCCAGGGCCACGACCTCTTCGACCTTGGCCAGCTCCGCTTCCTGCAGGGCGAGGCGTTCGCCAGCCTCTTTCAGCTGGACCTCCAGCGAGGTGAAGGAGTCACCGGATTCCGCCAGCCGCGCCACCAGGGCCTGGATGTGCTCCTCCAGCCGGCTGCGGTGGTCCCGGGCCTCGACCCGCCGGTCCTCCTGGAAGCTGCGTTCCTGGTCCGCCAGCTGGAGGCGCTGATCCAGCCCCAGCATGGCGCTGGCGCGCTTCGCCTGGGCCTGCTGCTGCTCGTCCACGGACAGGCGCAGGGCCTCCACTTCGGAGGCCTTTTCGGACACCTGCGCCGTGAGCTCGGCCACCCGGCGCTCCGCCTGGTCCAGATCGTCCAGGATCCGCCGCTTGGCGGCCTCCAGTTCCACGGCCTTCCCAGCGAGCAGCACGCGCTGGGTGGCCTTGATGGCTGTGTCCAGCTCCTTCGCCTTCCGGGCGCGGGCGGCCTGGCGGCGCAGCGAATCCATCTGCTTGCCCAGTTCATAGAGGATGTCATCGAGCCNNCGCCGGTCCTTGGGCTTGCTGCTGAGGATCAGATCGATCTGCCCCTGCTGGATGAAGCTGTAGGCCCGGGTCCCCATGCCCGTGTCCAGCAGCATGTCCTGCACGTCCTTGAGCCGGGCCTCCCGGCCGTTGATGCGGTACTCGCTGCCGGTATCGCGGTAGAGGCGGCGGGAGATGACGACTTCCCTGGAGGATCCCGGCAGAGCCGGGTCCGGCATGTCGAGGACCAGCTTCACCTCGGCCATGCCCGTGGGCCGGCGCTGGGCCGTGCCCGAGAAGATCACGTCGGCCATCTCGGAGCCGCGCAGCATGGAGGCCCGCTGCTCACCCAGCACCCAGGCGAGGCTGTCGGAGATGTTCGATTTGCCGCACCCGTTGGGCCCCACGACTGCGGTCATGCCGCCGGGGAAGCTGAGCTTCTGGGCATCGGCGAAGGACTTGAAGCCATGGAGTTCGAGGGAGATCAGGCGCACGCGATCAGCGCTCCGGGGAAAGTGGTGGGGAACATCTGCCTCCATCATTCCACACCAAGCGTGACCTCCGTCCCCTTGGGAATCCGATGGAGGCCCGCTAGACTCGATTCCTTCCCCTGTCCTGTCAGGAGTCGTCTGTGCATGCCCCCAGCCCCCCTCCGCGCGACCCGGCGATGGATGTCCGGCCGGGAGCTTCATGCCTGGGCCGGATGGCCGGGACCAGGGGACCGGCATGAGGCTGCCTTTCCTCCAGGCCCCCACGGCGTCCCTGCTCTGGTTGGAGGCCCACCGGATCCACACCGCCACCCACCAGCGCCCCCTGGTAGCCCCCCCCACGGAGGACCAGCTGGCCCAGGCCCTGACCTCTCTGCCCCAGGGCCCTACCCGCTGGGTGGTCGATGACCTCTGGACGCCTTCCGTTCTGTTGAGGGACCTCACGGAGCTGCCCAAGGGCGCCGAAGCCCAGGAGGCCTTCTTCCGCTGGCGCTTCAACCAGACCCTGGCTCTGGCGGAACCACACTTCGTCCAGGCCCTGGAGACCGAGCCGGGCACCTGGCTGGCCTCCGGCATCCGGGAGGAGTTTCGGGAATCCCTGCTCCAGCTGGGCCTCCGCCTGGACCGGACCCTCCACGGGTTGACGCCGCGCTGGCTGCACCTCTACAACCTCCTGGCCCCCACGCTGAACCTGCCCGGCATGCTCCTCTCCCTCAGCCCCGTGGGTCAGGGGCGCTACGCCGGCACCCTGGTGGCCTGGGGACGGACCCTCTGCCTCCTGCGCCAGTGGGCCGAGCCCCTGGATCCCCAGGGCTGGAACGAAGAGCGCATCGCCCCCAGCGCCGCCTTCCTCCAGCGGGAATCCCGGACCCCGCAGAGCCTGACCGTCTGGGGCGCTTCCGCCTGGCCGGAGACCGGCCTCCCGACGCGGATCCTGGATGACCGCTTCGCCCTGGTGGAGACGCCCTGATGGCCGTTCCCGCGCTCCACCTCAACCTGGCCCCCCGCCCCAGTCCGTGGCGGCAGCACCACCGGATCTTCGGATGGGCCGCCCTGGCCTTCGGCCTCGCCTTCTTTACCGGCTCCCTGGCCCTCACCTGGCGTGCCTACCACCAGGCCAACCG
>DPRT01000050.1:8238-13410 GCA_003538615.1 Holophagaceae bacterium
CTGAAGGGCGAAGCCCAGACCCGGGAAGCGGAAGCCGCCTTCGTGGAAGCCCTCCGCACGGCCCCGGTCTTCGCGCAGGTGGTCCTGGAGCGGGAATCCGAGCGGCAGGGCGGGGGTTGGGACTTCGAATTGAACCTGCCCGCCGCGGCCGTGCCGCCCCCCTTTGAAGCGAAAGCCGTGAAGACGGGCCCCGCCCCCGCCCCGGTGGCGCCAGCGCCCAGCCGGCCCGCTCCTGTGCCACCCAGGCCCCTGCCTGTGGCACAGCCCCTCGCCCCCCCACCGGCCGCCCCGGCCACCCCTCTCTCCCAGGGCGGCCAGGACAAGCTCCAGGCCCGTCCAGTCCCCACCGACGATGAAGAAGGCCCGCGCCGTCGCCCGAACCTCCGGGGCTCCAGGAGGCCCCCCCAATGAGCAGCCCTCTCCGCGCGAGCCGTCTCCGCCTGGCCCTGGGCGCCCTGGGCTTGGCCCTGGGCCTCGGCGTGGCGCTCTTCCTGCTCCCGGACGCCTCCCAGCAGCTGGCCCAGAAACGGAAGGCCAAGCGTGAGGCCGAGCTCAACCGGAACCAGCAGGTGCAGCAGCTCCAGGAACTCCAGCAGCTGGCCGACCGCCTCCGCCGGGGCCAGGAGACCCTCGAGAACCTGGAAGCCCGCCTGCCCCGCGGATCTGCCGGCGAACTCCAATGGAACCTCAGCAAGACCCTGCACGAGCTGGCCAAGAAGCATGGCCTCCGCCTCCAGAACGTGAAATACGGCCTGCCCAGCCGGGAAGGCGCCCGCGGTTCGGATCTGGAGGCCGTGGACGTGCAGTTCGTGGCCCTCGGCATCTACGCCAGCCACAAGGCCTTCATGCTGGAGCTGGAGAGCTCCGGCCTGCCCTTCGCCGTGCGGGATGGCCGCCTGGAGGAAAGCCCTGAAGGCGCGCGACTCGACATCGTGCTCCGCGCCTTCCGCAAAGCCGGTGCCCCGGACCGCGAGGAGGAGGCATGAGCGCCCCCGCCCGCGCCTTCGACTTCCGGTCCATGAGCCAGGAACTCCGCGGCAACCGCCGGACCCAGGCGGCCCTCGTGGCCTTCGTCCTGGTTCTGGCCTACGCCCTGTACACGATCCTCTCTCCGGACACCCCCCGGGCCAAGCGCGCCGCCGCCGCCGGAACCACGGCCGGCCTGGACTCCCGCCAGCTCCAGGGCTTGCGCAGGCTGCCGGACTTGGCGGCCCTGGACCGGGCCGGGGAACTGCCGCCGGGCAGCAAGGTCCAGCGGGACCTCTTCCTCTTCGAGGCACCGCCGCCCCCGGCCAGGCCCGTCAAGCCGCCTCCGCCCCCCCCACCGCCCACGGCGGAGGAGCTGGAGCGCCAGCGGCTGGCCCAGGAGAAGGCCACCGAGTTCGCGGGGAGGCCCCAGGAACTCCGCTACCTCGGCTTCTTCAAGGGAAGCCCTTCGGGGCTGGTGGGCGCCTTCATGAAGGGCGAGGAGCCCGTGACCCTCATCCAGGGCACCCTCCTCAGGGACCGCTGGAAGCTGGTCTCCATCCTTGAGACCCGGGCCGAGTTCCAGAACACCAAATACCCAGACCTGCGGATGGTCCTGGAGGCCCGCGACGCCTCCGGCGGCGCGCCCGTCAATCAATTCTGATCCGAAGGATGCCCCCGATGCCGCTCTCCTCCTTCGCTCCCGCCCGGAAAATCCTCGCCGCTGCCGCGATCCTGCTTCTCGCCTTCGGATGCACCCTCCACCGGGCCAACAAGGCCTTCGACGAGGGCCGCTACGACGAAGCCGTGGCCGCCTACCGGGAGGTCCTGCGCAGCAATCCGTCGGACACCAAGGCCCGCATCGGCATCCGCCGGGCCTCCCAGCGCGCCGCAGAAGGGCACCTCTCCCTCGCCCGCCAGGCGGAACAGCGGGGCCGCCTCGACGTGGTGCTGACAGAGGTCCGCAAGGCCCTGGTGCTGGACCCCGACAACCAGATCGCCCAGGACTGGCTGATCCGCCTGGAGCAGAAGGCCGCCAGGGAGAAGGCGGAAGCCGATGCCGTCGATGACCTCGAGGTGATGAAGGCCAAGGCCGACACGGTAAGCGGCGTGCAGCTGGATCCGAGGTCCCTCGAAGGCTTCGACATGAACTTCAGCCGCCGCACCAGCCTGCGGGAGATCTTCGCGCTCCTCAGCAAGGCCTCCGGCGTGAACATCATCACCCACACCTCGTTCCAGGATCAGAGCATCTCCATCGACCTGCGGGGCCTGCCCTTCCATCGCATCCTCGACACCTTGATGCTCCAGAACGACCTGTTCTACAAGGTGATCGACAAGAACACCATCATGGTCTTCAAGGCCACCCCCCAGAACCGCGACCTCTACGAGAACCAGCTCCTCAAGACCTACTACCTGTCCAACGCCGACCCCACGGAGCTGCGGTCCACCCTCAGCGCCCTCAACCCGCAGCTGCGGGTGTTCACGGACAAGCGCATCAACGCCATCATCGTGAAGGCCAAGCCCCTGGAGCTGGCCATCGTCGACCAGGTGATCCGCACCCTCGACAAGGCCAAGGCTGAAGTCATGGTCTACATGGAGCTGATGGAGGTCACGGAGAACAGCCTGGAGCAGGTGGGCCTGCTGCCGGTCATCAACGCTTCGGACAGCTCCGGCACCTACCGAATGGGCGCCACGACCGTGAATAACACTTCGGGCATGAACACCAACTCCGGGTTCACCAAGATCCACACCGCCGACATCCGCGTCCTCTTCCCCAACCTGGCGCTGGACTTCCTCAAGGGGAACGGCGATGCCCGCCTGGTGGCCAGCCCCAATGTCCGCGTGCTCTCCGGCGAAACCGGCGAGGTGAACATCGGCGAGAAGATCTCCACCACGCAGAGCCAACTCTCCCTGCCGACCACCGGTACGACCGGTACCGCCAATGCCTCATCCCTGCTCGGCGGCGTGGGCCAGACCTCCTTCTCCTACGAGGACGTGGGCGTGAAGATCAAGGTGGAGCCCCGCGTCCACCACAACGGCGAGATCACCCTCAAGATCGCCAGCCTCGTCACCACCCTGAAGTCCGGGTCCACGCCGGGCCGTCCAGACCTCGGGAAGCGGGAGATCATCACCTCCGCCCGCCTGCGGGACGGCGAGACGGCCATCTTCGGCGGCCTGCTGAAGGACGAAGAGCAGAAGAGCCTCCAGGGCATCTGGGGCCTGGCGGACATCCCCTTCATTGGGCGCCTGGTGGGCAACACACGCAACAGTAAGGCCAAGACGGACGTGATCCTCACCATCCGCGCGGTCCTGGTGCGGAAGCCCATGATCACCGATCAGGACATGGCGGCCTTCAACCCCGACGAAGCCGCAGCCCAGGCCAGCCAGTTCGCGGCCAAAGCCATGAAGGGGGCCACCCCGCCCGCCGAGACTGGCCCCGCCGCCTCCGCGCCCCAGCCCGGGACCTCGGTTCAAGCCGTCCCCGCGGCGCCCGCCCAGGGTGCTTCGGCCCAGGCCATCCAGGACAAGAAATCCGAAGGACCAGCTGAGGACCAGCGTCCTCCGGCGGCCTCAGACCTCGTGATCTTCATGTCCCCCGTGGCCGCGGAAATCAAGGCCGGCGAGCGGGTCCAAATTGGCCTCACCGTCAGCGGCGGCCGGGGCCTCAGCTCGGGCACCGTGGAACTCCGCCTGCCTCCCGGTCTCAAGCTCGGCGCCGTGGCGCCCGGCGACTTCCTCACCGCCGAAGCTGGAAGTCTCGAGCAGTTCCCCGGCAAGGACGGCGTGCTGAAGCTCGTATTCAAGCGCAACGGCGCCGGCGTGGACAGCGGCCTCCTGGCGACGCTCGAGTTCTCGGGCCTCACCGCCGGCAACGCGCCGGTGCTCATCCAGAGCGGCCAGTTCCTCGCGGGCACCACGCCCATCTCCGGACGCTGGTCCAACGCCCTCGTGACGGTGCAGTGAGCCGCCAGGGCGGATTCACCCTGCTGGAACTGGTGGTCACGGCCACCGTGCTGCTGATCCTCGCCTCCGTCACGGTGCCCCTGGCCCGCAACGGCCTCAAGCGCCAGCAGGAGCTGGAACTGCGGCGGAACCTCCGGGAGATCCGCCTCGCCATCGATGAATACAAGAAACAGGCCGAGCAGCAGAAGATCAAGGCCCCGCCCGCCGAGGCCAATTTCTATCCGGAGAGCCTGGAAGTCCTGGTGGAAGGCGTTCCCGCCACCGGATCCCTCAGCCGGAAAGTGCGCTTCCTGCGCCGCATTCCGGTGGATCCCTTCACCGGCAAGGCCGATTGGGGCCTCCGGAGCACCAGCGACGATGCCAACAGCACCAGCTGGGGCGGCGGCCATGTCTACGATGTCTACAGCCTGGCCCAGGGCACGGGCATGAACGGAATCCCCTACCGCGAGTGGTAGCCCCGGTTCCGGCGCGAGAAACGGTGTTGCCTCTCCCGGCGAACCGCGCTAGGCTTGGAGTTCGGCACATCCGGAACCCTAGGGACCCGGGATGCTCTTTCAAGCGGATATGGCGGAATTGGTAGACGCGCTAGTTTCAGGTACTAGTGTTCACAAGACGTGGGGGTTCGAGTCCCTCTATCCGCACCACCCTTCGGCCCGCTGCGCGGGCCGAAGTATTGAAAAACCTAAAGGTGCCTGGCCCTTCCAGGCTCGACCCATCCTCGGTACGGGACTGAGGATTTTTCGCCGCAGGCGATACTGGCAACGCGAAGCGTTGGCAGCAGGGTGACGGGCGATCCCCCGAAAAGGAGCCACCATGGCCCTCAATGTGGAACAGAAGAAGATCATCATCGACGACTACAAGCAGCACGAGTCGGATACGGGTTCGCCCGAAGTGCAGGTCGCGATCCTCACCAAGCGCATCAACGACCTCACCGAGCACTTCAAGACCCACACCAAGGACTACCACAGCCGTCGCGGCCTCATGATCATGGTCGGCCAGCGCCGTCGCCTGCTCGACTACCTCAAGAAGAAGAGCAAGGACCGCTACGCCACCCTGATCGAGCGCCTCGGCCTCCGCCGGTAGGGAATGGTTCCGCTCTCCAAAACGCCCGCGCAAGCGGGCGTTTTGCTATGTTCAGAAGATGGACCTGAAACCCCTGCCCCAGCCCGAGCACCCGGATCCCTACACGGTCCTGGACCGGCGGCCCGTGTACGACTCGCCCTGGATCCGGGTCCGCGAGGA
>DPRT01000050.1:13539-17545 GCA_003538615.1 Holophagaceae bacterium
CGCCGGGTGCTGCGCGGCGAGATCACCGACAGCCTCACGGTGGTGGCCCTGCTGGCCCTCCAGGCGCGGCGGAGCGGCGTGTCCCCGGCGCTGGACGCCTCCCTCGCGGGGCGCTTCTTCCAGCGGCCCCAGGACCACCCCGCTCCCGGGCGGGCGCGGTGGGAATCCTTGGGCCTGCCATGATCCTCACCCTGCATCCCGACACTCCCCAGCAACGGCACCTCGAACGCATCACCGAGTTGCTGCAGCGCGACGGCGTGATCGCCTACCCCACGGACACCCTCTTCGGCCTGGGCTGCCTGGCCTCGCGGAAGAAGGCCGTGGACCGCGTCCAGCAGATCAAGGGCCGCGATCCGAAGAAGCCCATGTCGATCCTGTGCTCGGACATGGAGATGCTCTGCCGCTATACCCGCCACCTGGACACGCCCACCTTCCGCCTCCTGAAGCAGCTGCTGCCGGGGCCCTACACGGTGCTCCTGCCCGCCAGCCGGGAGGTGCCCCGCTACCTCCAGAACAAGCAGGTGGTGGGCCTCCGCATCCCCGACCAGCCCTTCTGCCGGGCCCTCGTGGCCCTGCTCGGCGAACCCATCATCACCACCAGCGCGGCCCTGCCCGACCAGCCGGTGCTGAACACCGCCTGGGAGATCGAAGAGGAGCAGGGCCATGCCCTGGACCTGGTGGTGGACTGCGGACAGCCCCGGGGAGAAGCCAGCACCATCGTGGATCTCAGCGGCGATGAGCCCCTGCTCCTGCGGGAAGGCGCGGGCCCCTGGCCCCCCTGATCACTTCGCCTTGCCGGCCGCCTTCTTCCTCAGAGCCTGGCATTCCTCTTCGCTGAGGAGGCCATCTCGCCTGAGCCCTTCGATGCGGCGGAGGGCGCCCTCCAGATCGAAAACAGGAGGGGCCGGCTGCATGGGTTTCGCGACGGGCGTGGCCGAGGGGGCCGCCGTGGTGGCGATGAGTCTCCCCAGCTGTTCGCACCAGCGGGCGTACTGGCTGGAGACCAGGTCCGCGTTCAGGCCCTGGAGCGTGTCGTGGAAGGCCGCCAGCAGGTCGCCCGTGTCCCCATCCACCAGCTTCAGGTCGAAAGTGAGGCTGGCTGTGCCGGAGAAGAGGGCGTCTTCCGCTTCCCCCACCGCATCCACGATCCGCCCGATGAGCAGCACGTCCCCCTCCGACCGGGAGACCGGTAGCGCCCCCTTGAGGCCGCGCCTGAGGCCCGCTTCCAATCCGGGCAGCAGGGTCCGTTCCAGCCGGCCGACCAGCAGCTGATCCTTCGTGGCCCGCTTCCCGAGCAGCCAGGCCGGGGCCTCCCAGGGCCGGACCTGGATCGTCCGACCCCCCAGGTTCAGACCGGGCTTCAGCCACTGGAGGCCCAGGGCCTTCGATGGCTGGAGGGAGGCGGAGGGGCCGAACCAGGCGGGGTCGAGGCGCCCTTCATCCAGAAGGGGCGCCTGGGCGGCCAGGACAGTCGGCGCCGCGAGAAGAAGGAAGGGGACAGCTCGCATCGGCGCTCCTGGATCAATCCACGCGGTAGTGGCAGCCCCGGCTTTCGGGATTCTGCAGGGCGGCGTTGAGGATCAGGCGGGCGCAGAGGATGCCGCTGCGCAGCTCCAGCAGCTCGCGGCTGAGCGGAGCCTCGTGGTAGAAGCGTTCGATGCGGTGGGCCAGGTAGTGCAGGTCCGCCTTGGCCCGCTCCAGCCGGGCGCCCGTGCGCACGATGCCCGCGTAGTTCCAGAGGGTGCTGCGGATGAGGCCCCAGTCCTGGTCGATGAGCAGCGGATCCATCTCCTCGGGATCCTCCGGCATGCGCCAGGAGGCCAGATCCCCGGGGTCCGGATCCCCCGCCTCGCGGAGCTCCCGCACGGCCGCTTCGGCGCCGCGGAAGCCCCAGAGCAGGCCTTCCAGCAGGCTGGTGGAGGCCAGGCGGTTGGCGCCGTGGAGGCCCGTGCAGGCCACTTCCCCGGCGGCGAAGAGCCCCGGCAGGCTGGTGCGGCCGTCGAGGTCCACCAGCACGCCGCCGCAGAAGTAGTGGGCGGCAGGCACCACGGGGATGGGCTGGCGGTGGGGNNTCGCGGGGGGCCAGCTCCATCTGCTCCGGCGCGAACTTGGCCATGAAGCGCTCGCCCTTGCGGTTCACCAGCTGCGCGCCTTCGCCCCGCAGGGCCTCCGTCAGCAGGGTCCGCGGCTTGCCCGGCACGTAGAGGGTCGTGGGATGGAACTGGAGATACTCGCAGTTCACGATGCGGGCGCTGGCCCGGTAGGCCGCGGCCAGCCCGTCCCCCGTGGCGCTGGGGGGATTCGTGGTGTGCAGGTAGAGGTAGCCGAGGCCGCCCGTGGCCAGCAGGGTGCGGCGGGCCAGGGCCCCCTCCACCTGGCCCGTGGCGGGATCGAAGAGGTAGGCGCCGTGGACGCGGATGGGCTCGTAGACCCGCACGGGGCTGACGCAGTGGTGGGGGCTGGTGATGAGGTCCACCAGGCAGAGCCCCTCCCGCACACGGATGTTCGGGTGCTGCCGCACGGCGGCGCTGAGGGCGGTCTGGATGGCCAGTCCCGTGGCGTCCTTGGCGTGGTAGATGCGCCGGGCGCTGTGGGCCGCCTCCGCCGTGGGGTCCGGCGTGCCGTTGGCGCCCAGGTCGAAGGGCACGCCCAGGCGCTCCCAGAGGAAGCTGCGGCAGAGCTTCGGCCCTTCTTCGGCCAGCAGGCGCACGGCCTCCGGCCGGCAGAGCCCGGCGCCCGCCGCTTCGATGTCCGCCGCCAGCAGGTCCGGGGAATCGCCCTCCTCCGCGGGTGCCAGCCCGATGATGCCGCCCTGGGCCCAGGCGGTGTTGCTGCCGCCCAGCTCGTCCTTGGCCACCAGCACCACGGAAGCGCCCAGATCCGCCGCGCGCAGGGCCGCCGAGCAGCCGGCGATCCCCGCGCCCAGCACCAGCAGATCGGCCACGTTGTTCATGCCAGCTCCCAGGTGGGACGGTCCAGGGTCCACAGGGGGCCGAAGTCCGCTTCCTCAGTCATGCGCTTCCCATGGTCCAGCCGCCGGGCCGTCAGGTCCAGCGCCGCCTCGGCCCGCACCTCGCCCCAGGGCGTGGCCACATGGCCGCCGGATGGGCCCAGGCGGCCCAGGGCCTCCTCCCAGAGGGCCACCAGGCCCCGCCGGTTGTGCAGCTGCAGGTGGTGGTAGCCCCCGGCCAGGAGGATGAGGCCCTGGAGCTGGCCCTTCAGATCGCCCTCCGCCGCGTCCCACAGCGGTTCCAGGGCGTCGTGGCATTCGTGGTAGAGGCCGTGGTTGAAGAGCGACACGCCGCAGGCCAGGGGATAGCGGGAACCCAGGGGCAGCGGCGTGAGGGCCGCCAGCTGCCACCCGCAGCGCAGGCTCACCAGGGGCCCCCAGGCGCCCCAGGCGGCGGCGGGCCGCCAGCCCGTGGCTCCGGCCTCCGCTGTATCCGGCCAGGCCGCCCGGTGGGCGGCCCAGGCGGCCGCCGGGTCGTGGTGGCCCAGGGCACTGAGCATGCGGGCCGCGTGCCCGAGCAGGGCCGCTTCGGGAACCCCCTCGGGGTGCGCTTTCCGCAGGGCCGGCGCCCCGAGGATGGTGGGCCAGACCAGGGCCTGGCGGGCCTCCGGATCGCCCAGGGCCGCTTCCAGGCGGGCCTGGAGGAACCGCTGGACATCCAGAGTCAGCTGGGGCTGGCGCTGCCAGAAAGGGGTGCGGTTGCAGTCGTCGCTCATGGCTCCACCAGCAGCCGGAGGGCCAGGCCGCCCCGGTCGTTCTCGTCCACCCCGGCCCACTGGCAACCGGGGATGCGGCCCCTCAGCACCTTGCGGGGATCGCCCTGCTGATGGAGCAGGATCCACCGGGCCACCAGGCCCCGGTACTTCTTCGCGAAGTGGCTGACGGCCTTCCCGCGGGCATCGAAGATCTCCACGGTGTGCCGGGGCCGCTCCCAGCCCTTGAGCAGGTCTGAGCTATCTACGGGCAGCAGTTCCCATACGGTGCCACCGGGCAGCG
>DPRT01000050.1:17671-17883 GCA_003538615.1 Holophagaceae bacterium
GCCGCCGCCGGCCTTCTCCTCGGAGGGCGCCAGCAGGATGAGGGGCGCCGCACTCATCGGCCCTCCACCCACGCCTCGAGGCTGATGAGGCGGAATCCCGCGAAGAGGTCCCGCAGGTGGCTGCCGTGGCCCTTGAGCCCGGCGCTGTGGGCGAAGCGGTGGCCGAAGGAGGCCCCGGGCAGATCCGGCTGGCCTTCGTCCAGCTCCCAGGG
>DPRT01000050.1:17924-38214 GCA_003538615.1 Holophagaceae bacterium
AGGTCCTGCCACCAGTCCGCGGCGGCCCCGCGGAGGCTCCATTCCGGGGCACGGTAGCCCACCACGGGACGGCCCGTGAGGTCCTCCAGCAGGGCCTTGCCATCCTGCACTGAGGCCCGCCAGGTGGCGCGGTCCATGTCGAAGGCCCGCCGATGGGTCAGCCCGTGCAGGCCGATGGCGTGTCCCTCGTCTGCGATGCGCCGCAGCAGGTGTGGATGGCGCTTGGCCTGGTCCCCCAGGCAGAACCAGGTGGCCGTGGCGCCGAGTTCCGAGCAGAGGGCCAGCGTCCGCTCCGTGGCCAGCGGCAGCCGGCACTCGAAGCGGTCCAGGGCCTCGGGCTGGTCATAGGGCGGGCAGCAGAGCTGGAACCAGTCCTCCCAGTCCAGGGAGAGGGGGAGCCGGAGGTGGTTCAGGTGAAGTTCCGCTCGGAGAGGCTGATGAACTCCAGNNGCCACCGTGGCCAGGTTGGCGTTGCCCGTGGCGCCGATGCCGCGGAAGGCATCAATGATGCCCCACACCGTGCCGAAGAGGCCGATGAAGGGGCTCACGGCCGCCACCGTGGCCAGGCCGCCCAGGGACCGCTCCAGGCGACCCATCTCCACCACGCTGGCCCGCTGGAGGCTGCGCTCCACGGCCTCCATGCTCCGCAGCTGGGGGCGTCCGTCCGGCCCCACCTGGCGCAGCTGGTAGGTCACTTCGCCGTAGCCTGCCACGAAGAGGCCCACCAGAGGGCTCAAAGCGAAACGCTCCACCTGCTGCTTCAGCTCCCGCCAGTCCGTGGCCCGCTTGAAGGCGCCGCGAAAACGTTCGGAGGTCTCCCGGCTCCGGCGGTAGAGCAGGGCCTTGCGGATGATCACCACCCAGCTCAGCAGGGAGAAGGCCGCCAGGATCACCAGCACCGACTTGGAGACGGGTCCGGCGTGGAGCATCACCTCCAGCAGATTGACCTCGTTGCCCGTGGGTGCCGTCAGGATCGCCATGCTTCCTCCGTCCAGGAAATGATAGCAAGCGCGGAAGCCGCTACACTGATGCCTTTGCGCGGAGATGTCATGCAGGTGCTGGTCATTGGCTCAGGATACGTGGGACTCGTAGCCGCGGCCTGCTTCGCCGAGGCGGGCCACCGCATCCTCGGCGTGGACGTGGATGCAGCCAAGGTGGCCGCCCTCTCCCGCGGCGAATCCCCCATCTTCGAGCCGGGCCTGGACGGCCTGCTCACGAAGCACCTGGCCTCCGGCGCCCTGCGCTTCACCACGGACCTCAAGGCCGGCATCGCGGATGCGGACGCCACCTTCATCTGCGTGGGCACCCCCCAGAGCGAGGACGGCAGTGCCGACATGAAGTACGTGCTGGCGGTGGCAAGCCAGATCGGCGAGGCCATGGCCCTGCGCGCCAAGGATGCCAAGCCGCTGATCGTGGTGGACAAGAGCACGGTCCCCGTAGGCACGGCGGCCCGGGTCCACGCCGAGATCGCCGCCCGCACCGACCGCCCCTTTGAAGTGGTGAGCAATCCCGAGTTCCTGCGCGAGGGCTCCGCCATCGGTGACTTCCTGGAGCCCGACCGCGTGGTGGTGGGTTGCCAGACGGATCATGCCGAGACCGTCATGAAGGGGCTGTACCAGTCCTTTCTGGATCGCAGTGGCGGCAAGTGGTTCCGCATGGACCCGCCCAGTGCCGAACTCACCAAGTATGCTGCCAATGCCATGCTGGCCCTGCGCATCAGCTTCATCAACGAGATCGCCAACCTGGCGGAATCCGTGGGCGCCGACGTGGAGCATGTGAAGGTGGCCATCGGCGCGGACCATCGCATCGGTCCCGCCTTCCTCAATCCCGGGCCCGGCTTCGGCGGCTCCTGCTTCCCCAAGGACCTCCAGGCCCTGCTCAAGGTGGGCCGTGAATACGGGCAGCCCCTGATGACCCTGGCCGCCACCGTGGAGGCCAACCGCCACCAGAAGCAGGTGATCCTGCGCAAAGTGAAAGCCCACTTCGGCGTCAAGGCCGGCGTCCCCGCGCCACTCAAAGGCCGGCGCTTCGCCCTCTGGGGGCTGGCCTTCAAGGCCAACACCGACGACATCCGGGAGAGCATGGCGCTCGAACTCATCGAGGGCCTGGTGAACCTGGGCGCCGAGGTGGTGGCTCATGACTTCGCCGCCATGGATGCCGTGAAGGCCAGGATCGGCGACAAGGTGCGCTACGCGGAGACGCCCCTGGCGGCCTGCGAAGGGGCCGACGCCCTGCTCATCGCCACCGAATGGCCCCATTACCGCGACGCAGACCTGGAGGCCGTGGCCAAGGCCATGAAGGCCCGCCGCATCTTCGACGGCCGCAACCTCTTCAGGCCCGAGGCCATGGAAGCCAAGGGCTGGACCTATCACTCCCTGGGCCGCCGCGCCGTGGAGGTCAAATGACGCGCATCCGCCTTGAAGACATCGCCCATGCCCGCAGCGGCGACAAGGGAGACGGCTCCAACGTGGGGCTCATCGCCTACACCGATGCCGGCTTCCGCCTGCTGCAGCAGGAACTGACCGCGGAGCGTGTCAAACATCACTTTTCAACCATATGCAAAGGCAGTGTTGAACGATTCGAGGTTCCTAACCTCAAGGCTATCAACTTTATTTTGCATGATTCTCTCGGCGGCGGTGGCAGCGAGAGTGTGAAAACCGATGCCCAGGGCAAGACCCACGGGCAGGCCCTGCTTAGAATGGAACTCGATCTGCCCGGCGGCGTGTCGCTGGCGGATCTGAAACCCTGAACCTGCACCACCTGAAGACGGAGCGCCCATGGGCAACCTCGGAATGATGGAAATCCTGCTGATCGGCGTCGCGCTGCTGATCTTCTTCGGCCCCTCCCGCCTGCCGGACCTGGGCAAGAGCCTGGGCAAGGGCATCCAGGAATTCAAGAAGGCCAGCCGCGAGCTGACGGATTCCGTGAAGGAAGACGTCGTCATGGACAAGGACAAGAAGTAGGACCGCAAGCCCCACAACGGCCGGCCTTCATCCGGAGGCCGGCCCTTTTTCCCGCTCGAGGACCATGGCGCTTCCGACTCCGCCGCCCGACAAGATGAGCTTCTGGGAGCACCTGCAGGAGCTGCGGGTCCGCATCGTGCGCTCCCTCCTCATCGTGGCGGTGGGCTTCGCCGTCACCTACGCCTTCCGGTTCAAGCTCTGGACCTGGGCCCAGAAACCCTTCCTGGACGCCATGTCGCGCCAGACCGGCCAGGCCGCGGCCACCCTCGAGCCCTTCGCGTTCACCGACCTCACCGAACCCTTCTTCAGCATGATGCGGCTCTCGCTGTGGTCCGCCGCCGTGTTCTGCGCGCCCTTCCTCTTCTACCAGCTCTGGGCCTTCATCCGGCCGGGCCTGCTGCCGAAGGAACGCCGCCTGGTGATCCCCTTCGTCCTCGTGACGTCGGGATGTTTCCTGGCCGGCGCCGCCTTCGCCTACACCCAGGCCTTCAAGTTCCTGGGCGACATCCTGTTCAAGGAAGCGGCCTCCGCGGGGCTGCGGGCCAACCTGCACGCCTCGGACTACCTGGACTTGTTCATCTCCACCACGCTCATCACCGGCGTGATGTTCGAACTGCCGGTCCTGTTCTTCTTCCTGGCGAAATTCCGCATCGTGACCTCCCGGCTGATGCTGAAGTACGGCCGTCACGCCGTCATGGCGATCCTGATCTTCAGCGCCTTCTTCACCCCGGGCGACGTGGTCGTGACGACCATCTTCTTCAGCGTGGTCCTGCTGGGCCTCTACGCCGTCTCGGTGGCGGTCGCCTGGGTGGCCGAACCCCGCGCGAAGTAGTCCGCGAGATCGTCCAGGCACAGGCCCACCGCGCGGTTGGATTCCGGCGGCCCGGACAGCGCATGACGCGCCGCATCATCCCCCAGGAGCGGCCCGAGGAGGCCCTGGAGGCGCGCCGGGAAACCTTCGCCCTGCTCAGCCAGCACGGCCCGGCCATCCGCGACCAGGGCGAGGGCATTCATGCGCTGGTGGTCGTTGGCGCTGGCGGGAAGAGGCACCAGCACCGCGCCGCGTCCGGCCGCCTTCAGTTCGGCGCAGGTGCTGGCCCCGGACCGGCTCAGCACCAGGCTGGCGGACTCCATGGCCTCGTCCATGCGGGTGATGAAAGGCACCAGGGCATGGCGCGGGTGGCGGGGACGCGCCTCCAGCCGCTCGAATTCCGCGGGCCCGGCCTGGTGGAGGATCTCCCAATCCGGCGCGGCTTCCAGCAGCGCCGGAGCAGCCTCCAGCAGCGCCTCGTTGAGGGCCCGGGCCCCGCCGCTCCCTCCGAGCGCCAGCAGGCGGTACGGCTTCGCCAGCTCCGCCACGGGCCGGAAATCCCGCAGGAAGGGGCCGCGCACGGGCGTGCCCACCACCCGGCAATGGGCCCCGGGCAGCAGCGGGCGCACGGCCTCCAGGCCGCACCAGACGCGGCGCGCCTTCGGGGCCACCAGCTTCACCAGCGCCCCCGGCGCGGCGTTGCTTTCGTGCAGGAAGTAGGGAATGCCCAGGGCCCGCGCCGCCAGCAGCGCCGGGGCGGCACCGTAGCCGCCGGTGCCGATCACCGCCCAGGGCCGCTCGCGGCGCCACAGCGCCTTCAAGTGCGACACGGCGCGCCATAGTTTCCACGCGGACTTCGCCGCGCGCAGGGGCGAGCGTCCGAGGAATCCCTCCACATCCAGCAGCAGGTGGGGCCAGCCGCTCATCGGGAGCTCCCGCGCTTCGATGCCGCGGCGGGCGCCCACGAACGCGATCTGACGGTCAGACCACCGGGCCCGGACTCCTTCGGCCAGGGCCACAGCCGGAAAGAAGTGTCCGCCCGTTCCACCTCCCGTGAGGACAAGGGCTCCAGCGAAGGCAGGTGTGGCGTGGCGCATGATCCAACCACCATACCGGAAGCCCCGGCGGACTCTACCCAGAGACAGTCGCAGCCTACCGGAAGACAAGCCCGTGATTCCCGGCACAAAGATCGTCAAAGGCCAGTAGGGTGGAAGTCAGCCCCGCGCTAGAATCCACCTTTGCGCCGGTTTCCGCCGGCCTGTCCATGACGCATCAGGGAGCGCCCATGAAGATCCTCGTCGCCCTCAAACAGGTCCCCGACACCGAATCCAAGATCAAGGTCGCCGCCGATGGAAAGTCCCTCGACCCCGCGGACGTGAAGTGGATCACCAGCCCGTACGATGAATACGCGCTCGAAGAGGCCATCCGCATCAAGGAAACCAAGGGCGCCGAAGTGACGGCCCTCTCCGTGGGCGGAGACTCCGCCAAGGACGTGCTGAAGAACGCGCTGGCGCTGGGCGCGGACACCGCGGTATTGCTCAAGGGCGATGGCCAGGGCGATGCTTTCGCGGTGGCCCAGATGATCGCGGCCTACGCCAAGGACAAGGGTTTCGACCTGATCCTCTGCGGCAACAAGGGCCTCGGCGGGGACAACGCGGCCATGGGCCCCATGCTGGCGGAGCTGATGGGTGTGGCCCAGGCCAACGTCATCGTGAAGCTCGAACTCGGCGAAGGCACCTTCAAGGCCGAGCGGGAGATCGAAGGCGGCTCCGAGATCGTCGAAGGCGCCCTGCCCGCCGTCATCACCGCCCAGAAGGGTCTCAACGAGCCCCGCTACGCCAGCCTCAAGGGCATCATGGCCGCCAAGAAGAAGACCATCGAGGAACTGGAGGCCGCGCCTGTCACGGCCGGCGCCCAGGTCAGCGCCCTGGCCCTGCCCCCCGAGCGCCCCGCGGGCCGCAAGCTGGAAGGCGATGCCGCCGCCCAGGCCCAAGCCCTCATCCAGGCCCTCAAGGATGAAGCCAAGGTCTTCTAGCTGGTCCGCTTCCGCCGACTGATCCGATTCGAAAGGATGACATCCATGATTCTCGTATTCTGCGAACTGAAGGACGGCCAGATCCGCAAGCCCAGCGCCGAGGCCCTCAGCGAAGGCCGCCGCCTGGCAGATGCCACCGGCAAGAAGCTGGGCGCGCTCTTCGCGGGCGCGTCCTGCGCCGGTTCCGCCGAGGCCGCCAAGTACGGCGCCGACGTGATCCTCACGGCCGAGGCCGGTTCCCTGGCCTCCTACTCCAGCGATGCCTTCGCCGCTGTCCTGGCGGATGCCGTGAAAGCCAAGGGCGCCACGGTGCTGCTCGCCGCCGCCACCGCCGTGGGCAAGGATGTGGCCCCCCGCGCCGCGGCCCGCCTGGGCGCCGGCTATGCCTCCGACGTCACAGGCCTCTCCATGGTGGATGGCAAGCTCCAGGCCGTCCGCCCCGTCTACGCCGGCAAGGCCTTCGCCACCACCTCCTTCGCCAGCGCCGTCCAGGTGGCCACCACCCGGCCCAACGTGTTCCCCGCCGCCGAAAAGGCTGGTGCTGGCGCGGCCGAGACCCTCTCCACCCCCGCCGGGGACTTCAAGTCCGTGGTGAAGGAGATCCTTGCCAAGGCCAGTGGCAAGGTGGATCTCAGCGAAGCCAACGTCATCGTGAGCGGCGGCCGCGGCATGAAGGACGGCGCCAACTTCAAGATCCTCGAGGAACTGGCGGATGCCATCGGCGGCGTGGTCGGCGCCTCCCGGGCCGCCGTGGATGCGGGCTGGGGCCTGCCCCACAGCATGCAGGTGGGCCAGACCGGCAAGGTCGTGAGCCCCACCCTCTACATCGCCTGCGGCATCAGCGGCGCCATCCAGCACATCGCCGGCATGAGCGGCTCGAAGTTCATCGTGGCCATCAACAAGGATCCCGAGGCCCCCATCTTCAAGCTGGCGGACTACGGGATCGTGGGCGACCTCTTCGAAGTCGTTCCCGAACTCACCAAGGCTGCCAAGGCCATGGGCATCGGTTCCAACTAAGCCCGATCCCTTGCCCCGTCCGCGCCCGGCATTCGCCGGGCGCTCTCGTTCAGGCGGCGCCTCCGGCTTGCCTTCACGAACGGGGCTACCCTCCACCTATCGGGCGGCGCCCCACGCCGCCCTCCTGCTCCCCACCTTCGCCGGATCGCAGAGGTGGAGCCTCCGTGGGCGACCTCTTCGAAGTCGTTCCCGAACTCACCAAGGCTGCCAAGGCCATGGGTATTGGGTCGAACTGACCGACGCCGTTCCCACCTGCAAAATCGCCCGGCAAACGCCGGGCGATTTTGCAGGCAAGAAAAGGCTCAGACCCCAAACTGCCTCAGATGATGGTCGAAGTGCTTGTAGATCAGCCGTCCCCACTGGTCGCCGCTGAGCCGCCCGAAGAAGGGATGGACCCTGCCCTCAGTCTTCGCGGCACCGCGCTGGACCACACGGTCGATGAGGGTGGCCAGCCGGGTGCGCTCCGCTTCGAAGTCCTGGAGATCGGACACCACGTAGATGGGATCGGTGGGCGAGTTGCGGCGGAAGGGCTTCTCCCCGAAGATCTGCCCCCGGATCAGGGGCGTGATCAGCTTTCCGAGGAAGGCCTGCTTCACAGAACGATCGCCCAGGAGGTCGCCCAAGGCGATGGAGCAGTGCTTCAGCATCTGGGCCGGATCCATCTTCCCCCACTGGCGCTGGGCGTCCGGCTCCAGGGCGGCCAGGCGATGGGACAGGGACTCCCGGTCAGCCGGATTGAACAGGGACTTCATCGTTGTCTTCCTCCACCACTACCATCGCTTCTCGCTCCAGACCATGGCCCGGCGTCGCCGGGCCATGTCCTGGAGATGGCAAAAACTAGATCGGTTCGAAGCCTTCGTCCCGGAGGAAATCCCGGGCATCCTCGGGATCGCCGAAGCGGGCGATGACGGTATCGCCTTCGTTCGCGTCGCCGTCCAGCGCATCGAGGCTGTTGCGTTCACGGATCACGCAGGCCCCGCCGATCTCATCCAGACCGAACTGGACCAGTTCCCGGATGACGCCATGCTCATCCCGCCAAAGCTCAACATGAAGGTCGGTGCCCATGCTTTTCTCCTCTAACGTTTCCGTGCGGCAGGAAAGTTAGGTCTTCTCGAAGAACAGCACCACCATCCCGAAGCCCACGCGGTCCCCGTGCTTCAGTTCCCGGGGTTCGCCGGGCAGGATGCGCTCCCCGCGGACGAAGGTGCCGTTGGCCACGCCGGGCTCCTCCAGCAGGAAATAGCGGCCATGTTCGCAGAGGATGCGGGCATGGCGCCGGGACACGCTCAGGTTGTGATCCTCATCCGTCAGGTCGATGTCGGGATGCACGCCTGTGGTGGGATCGAAGCGGCCGATCAGGGAACCGTGGGACAGGATGGGGTGCGGCTTGCCGCTGAGCACGGACACCAGGTTCGCCACGGGCGCATCCCCGGACTTCTGGGGCCGGGAGGCATCCAGGGCCTCCACCCGCTCGCCCAGTTCCCGGTGCCGCTGGGCCAGGCGCTGCATCATCTTCACGGACACTTCCGGGTTCTGCCGGATCATGCGCATGAAGGTGCCGCGGTTGATGGCGATGAGATCCGAATCCTCCAGGGCCAGGGCCGTGTGCTGGCGCGGCAGGGCCTCCAGGAGGCTGCCTTCCCCGAAGAAGTCCCCCTTGGACAGCTCCTCCACCCAATCGCCCTTGGCCTCTTCCGATACATAGAGCCGGATCCGCCCCGAAAGGATGATGTACATCTGCTGGGCCATCTCCCCCTTGCGGAAGATGATCTCGCCTTCGCGGAAGCGCAGCTTGCTTTGATCGATGAAGCTGGGTTCAGCCATGCGGGTCCCGGAGAGTGCCCTAGGTTAACCCATGCCAGGCGATGGGTGAATCGCCTGCGCAAAAGCGTGGATCATCAAGTTTTCCAGAAGCCGGGCCTCGGCGGCGGAGAACCCGCCCAGGTGCGGCGAGTCCAGGTCCAGCACCGCCAGAAGCCGCCCGGCAACCGTGATGGGGATCACGAGCTCGCTGCGGGTGGCGTCATCGCAGCTGATGTGCCCGGGGAAGGCGCGGACATCGGGCACCAGCTGGGTGGCTCCGTCCCGGGCGCAGGCCCCGCAGACCCCCCGCTCGAAGGGGATGCGGAGGCAGCCCATGCCCCCCTGATAGGGACCCACGGCAAGCATCCGTTCGCCCACGCGCCGGTAGAAGCCGCACCAGTTGGCCTGCGGCAGGGTTTCCCACAGGAGGCAGGCCAGGGTGGCCTGGATGGCCACCTCATCCGTTTCGCCCTCCAGGGCCGCGAGAATCTGGGGGAGGGCCGATTCGAGGCGCGCCATCCGCGCCGCCTCGGGCAGCAGGGTGCCCCGCGCCACCGCCTCCAGCAGGATCCCCTCGCTCATGTCTTCCTCCGCTACCCTGGTGCCATGTCCATTCTGCGCTACCTGGCGGCTCCGCTCTCCCCCCTGTACGGGATGGTGGTGCGCGCCCGGAACCGCAGCTTCGACACCCACCCGGAAAGGATGGCCCGGGCAGCCGTCCCCGTAGTGTCCATCGGCAACCTCAGCGCCGGGGGAACGGGCAAGACGCCCCTCACCCTGTTCCTGGCCGAGGGCCTGGAGGCCGCGGGCTGGGCCAACGCCGTGCTGTCCCGGGGCTATGGCGGACGCCGCGACATCGATCCCATGAGCGTGGAGGCGGATTCCGACCCCCGGCAGGCCGGCGATGAACCCCTGCTCATGGCCCGGCGCCTGGGGCCCGGACGGGTGGTGGTCGGCCGGAAGCGCCATGCCGCCGCCCTGAGAGCCCTGGCCCAGCGGCCGGCCCTCCGGTGCCTGCTGCTGGACGACGGCTTCCAGCACCGGGCCCTGCACCGGGACCTGGATCTGCTGGTGCTCGACGGCGTGCGGCTCTGGGGGGACGGCCGCATGCTGCCCCTGGGGAGCCTGCGCGAGCCCCAGGAGAGCGCCCGCCGCGCCCACGCCCTGATCGTGACCCGATCGAGCCGCGTGAAGGACCGCGCCGAGGTCGAAGCCTGGTGGGCCCGCCACGGCAGCGGAGGCCCCATCTTCTGGATCGACTTCACCCTGGGTGGGCTTCGCCGCTGGGGCACAGACGCCCGTTTTCCCATCCCCCTTCCAGGCCAGGGGCCGGCCTTCGCCTGGTGCGGCCTGGGCCACCCGGAGGCGTTCTACGCGGATCTCCTGGTGGCCGGACAGGCCTGGTCGGGTTCCCACAGCTACCCCGACCACCGGGGCCCCACACCCGCCGACCTGGTACGCCTCCAGGCCCATGCACGGGCCGAGGACGCCGACTGGCTGGTCTGCACGGAAAAGGATGCGGTGAAGCTGGGCAAGGACCACGCCCAGACCCTGGACATGCCGCTGTTCATCGCCGAGCAGCGCGTCGCCGGCGGGGATTCACTGCTCGCCTGGGTGGAGGCCCGCCTGGCCTGAGGAACCGCGAAGGAAGGGGCCAGCCTGACGGGGGCCCTGGACCTGCATGCAGAGGCATGCGTCATCTCCGCGGAAGGCGCGCACCGCAGGCGCTGGTATGGAGCGAGCCCATGCCGGTGGCCGCTCTGGAATGAGCGGGGCTGGCCCCGTTCCGGGCCTTGAGGTAGGATGATTCCCTGCCGCGGGCGTAGTTCAGTGGTAGAACGTCAGCTTCCCAAGCTGAATGTNNTGATTTGGAGTTGGAAGAAGGATGGGACCGGAACGAACGATGGCCTAACCCTTCCCCACCGCCTTCATCTCCAGGTACCGCTTGGCCTCCCGGCGCAGCAGCTCGGCCACGTTGCGGTCCTTCATCAGCAGCTTCATATCGCTTTCGATGAGCCGCTTGAAGTGGGTCATGGCGACGGGAAGTGGCGTGCGCGGGTTCAGGACCAGGGCCTTGGTGACCGGGTACTTCTTCATCCACTCGCGGTTGCTGGCGATGATGCGCAGCACCTCCTCGTTGACCGTGCGCATCTGGGCGATGTAGGCCACCTCGCCTTCGGTGATGCGGCCGTTCCGCATGACATTCACCTGGATGAGGCGGTTGGCCTCGCGGATGAGCAGGGTGCGCTCCTCCTTGCCGCCCTTGATGGCGAGCATGATCTTCTGGTTGGTCCTGAGCCTCGCCACGCGCTGCGAAAGGGTGAGGACGATCTCCTCGCCCTGCTCGTCCAGCACGGGTTTCTGCGCCAGCAGGCGGCGCTCGGCGGCCATCTCCTCGGATTCGATCTCCGCGTCGGCCTCTTCCTTCGTCTTCTCCTTGGGCAGGGGCAGCTCCGCCCAGGCCTTGTCCAGGTGCCCAGCCTCCACCTCGTCGAGGATCTCGAGGCGCTCTTTCTTCACCTCCTCCGGGATCAGGCGCAGCACCTCGAAGCGGTACTCGTTCACCCGGCGCTTGATGACGTACTCACCTTCCGGGTGTTCCTCCAGCAGGTCGAGAATGCCCGGACGCTCGATCCACAGGACCTGGTTGTTCAGCACGATCTCCAGCACCGCGCCGGGCAGGCTGGGCACCGAGGCTTCCACGATCGCCGCAGTCAGGGCGGGGTTCAGCAGGGCCTGCTCCAACAGGGCGGGCTCCTTGCGGTGGCAGAGCACCAGCTGCAGGGGTCCCGGAGGCTCCACCGGCTCCAGCAGCGCGCCCGTGAGCATGGACTCGGGCATCGCCTGGAGGCATTCGATGGCCCGGGGAGCGTGGGGGGACGCCTGGAGGACGGCATGGGCCAGGGCCTGGAGCAGATCCTTGGTGGGCACCGGCAGGCTTCCACCCAGCAGGGCCATGGCCATGGGTTCAGGCAGGCCACCCTGGAGGAAACGCTCGACAATGGGATGCATGCTCATGGCGGGGTCCCGTATTCTTCCTCGTCGGGGGGTTGGGGATCTGCGGCCACGGGGGGCGGCAGGACCGGCCGGAGCCAGCGGCCCTCGGCATCGAAGCTGCCGACCCAGACCTCGCCCACGTTCTGGCCATGGGGAATCCGGACACCAGCCACTTCCACGTTTACCACGCCCGCATTGTCGAGTCTGAGGATGAAGGGCCCCTTGACCCGCAGCCGCCAGGGCTCCGAAACCCGCAGGGTGCGCACCTGGACCGGCCCGCCCACCTCCGGGAGGGGTTCCAGCCGCACGTCGCAGGTATCCAGGGACCGCAGGCTGATGAGCGCCCCCTGGTCATTGAGAGGCGCTTCCGGCAGAAGCTCCCCCAGCACGGGATAGGGTGATGTGGAGGGCGGCGGCGGGGGGGGCGGCATGGATCTGGGCAGGGCCGTCAGGTAGCTCGGGAGGGGCTTCCGGCCCAGGCTGGGACCGGGCACCACCAGCCACAGGGCCACCAGGATCGAGGCTGCGGTGAGCAGGCCCATGACGAGGCGCTCGAGGCGTTCCTGCCTGGGATCCGGAGGCGCCAATTCCTGCACGCCGGGCACGGTGTGGAAGGCCCCGGTGTGGAACTCCAGGTCCACGCCCAGCCGCTCCGCCAGCTGCCGGGCCAGGGGCCGGGAGCGGCCCGGGGGCAGCGCCTCCCAGTCGTCGGATTCGATGGCCTCGATGTGGCGCAGGGGCAGCTTCAATTCCACGGCCAGGATTTCGCGGGAAAGGGCCTTGGCCACGCGCGCGTCGTGCAGGATCTGGCCTACGGTCTCGTCCTCTCTCATCTCATCCCGCCCACCCCACGGGGAGCTCCTTGAGCAGCCGATCCAGCTGCTCGCGGCGGTCGCTGCGGCTGAGGCGCCGGTCGTCCAGGCTGCCCCGGTGGGCCATGGTGTCCGCCAGGGTGCTCTGCAGATCGTCCGGCGTGATGAAGTCCCGGCCCTCCAGCCAGGCCTCGGCCTGGGCCAAACCCAGCCAGTGCTTGACGGCGCGGGTGGAGCAGAACCCCCCGCCGGTGCGGATGCGGTCCACCATGCGTTCGGCATAGTCCATCACCGCATCGGAGACACGGACAGTCCGCACGGCGGCGCGGACCTGCTTCCAGCCCTCCAGATCCAGGGCGGGCCGCAGCGCCTCCAGACGGTCCGAACCGGCCTCGCCCTTCAGGATCCGCCGCTCGGCTTCGCGATCGGGATAGCCCAGGTGCAGGGCGCAGGAGAAGCGATCCAGCTGGCTTTCCGGCAGCGGGAAGGTGCCCGCGTGGTCCAGGGGATTCTGGGTGGCGATGACGAAGAAGGGATCCGGCAGCCGGTGGGTGCTGCGGTCCAGCGTCACCTGCCCTTCCACCATGGCTTCGAGCATGGCGCTCTGGGTCTTGGGGCCGATGCGGTTCAGCTCGTCCAGCAGCAGCACATGACAGAAGACCGGGCCCGGCTGGAACCGGAAGGCCTGGTCCTTGGCATCCCAGAGGTGGACGCCCAGCAGGTCCGACGGCAGCAGATCGTTGGTCCCCTGCACCCGCTGGAAGGTGCCGCCGAGGATACGGGACAGGCCCTTGGCCAGGGTGGTCTTGCCGACCCCCGGGAGGTCCTCCAGCAGCACGTGGCCCCCGGCCAGGAGGGCCGCGAAGGCCCGCCGCACCTGGGCATCCTTCCCCACCACCACGGCCTGGAGCGCTGCCAGCCCCGCCCGCGCCGCCGGGCGGATGCCCTCAGCGGACCGCACCGGAGGGGCGAGAACGGGAGGGGCCTGGCTGGGATCCTGGATCATGTGGCCTTCCTGGGGAGAGAGTTCCCTCCATCATCTTCCAGAGGGATGCCCTGATCCCGCAAGCGCTGACCCAGGCTGCGCACCGAAAGTCCAAGGCCCTCTGCGGCGCGGGGAAGATCGCCGCCCGCCTGGGCCAGGGCGCGGCGCAGCAGCTGGCCTTCCGCCACCCGCGCGGCCACCCGCACCATCGCCTCCAGGGGGCCTGGCGCGGGCCAGGGGAGGCTCATGGGCTCCGCGCCATCCGCGCCGAGATCCGGGAAGGCGCGGATGACGGCCCCCTCCGCATGGGCCAGGCTCCGGGCCAGCAAAGCCTGGAGGTCCCGCCCATTCCCGGGCCAGGACTGCTCCAGCAGCTGGCGCTCCGCGGCGCGTTCCAGCCACGGCGTCGTCCGCCCCACGCGCCGGGCATCCGCCTCCAGCAGGGCCCTGGCCAGGGCCAGCAGATCCTCCCGGCGCTCCCGCAGCGGCGGCACATTCAGTTCCAGGGCGCCCAGGCGCTGGGCCAGGCCCGGCGCCAGCGCCGCTCCAGTCTCCAGGCCAGCCATCCAGTGGATGCCCGACCCGGCCGCATCCATGGCGTGGGCCAAAGGCGCGGCGGCTTCCGGCGCCAGATGTTCCAATCCCGCCAGGTAGAGGCTCCCCCCCTGGACCAGCCGGAGGGCGGCAGGGTCAGGACCATCGGCCCCCAGCGTGGCCGCGGCCACGCACAGGTACGGCGCGCCCGGATGCCGGAGGGTGTGGAGGCGGCGGGCGCAACGCCCCTTCCCGGCCCCCCGCTCCCCGCGGAAGAGCACCGGCAGGTCCGTCCCCGCGGCCCGGCCCAGGGCCTCGTCCAGGGCCCGCATGGGGGCGCTGTGGGCGATCCAGGGCTCGGCCGGATCCGGCGGCGGGGCCCCGGCCAGGGCCCAGAGGCGGTCCAGCAGGGCCAGGAAGGCGTCCAGGTCGAAGGGCTTGGGGAGGAAGTCATCGGCGCCCAGCCTCATGGCCTCCACGATGTCCTTGGGCTCGCCGAAAGCGGACATGAGCACCACGCGCAGGGTGGGATGCAGCCGCCGGGCCCGCCGGATCAGCTCCAGGCCGCTCATGCCCGGCAGACGCAGGTCCGTCACCAGGACATGGGCGGGCGCCGCCGCCAGGGCGCGGAGGGCCTCCTGCGGATCCGCCACCGCCCGCACCGACCAGGCGGACCCTTCCAGCGCCTGCATCAACAGGCGCCGGAAGCTGTCCTTGTCCTCGACGAGCAGGAGGTCCATGGGAAGAAGCTATCAGCTGTCGGCGATCAGCTGTCAGCTATCGATGGCCCCGCCGCACCCTGCAATGAACCGCCGGCTCTGGCCTCCGGCCTGGGCTTCGAAGAGGCTGGCCCCTCCCACCAGCTTCAGGGCCGCCTCCTGGGCCCAGCGGGCGAAGGCGGTGTCCTCCTTGTAGATCCACTCCACAGCCCAGCGGGCGCTGGGAAGGGTCGCCGCCAGCAGCTCCGGGAAGGGGGATGGATCCCCCGCCGCCATCCCCAGGCTGGTGGCCTGCACCACGCCCACGGGCGCGAAGGCGGCCACGGTGGCGGAATCCGCAGGCGTCCGGCGGGACACCTGGAGCACGGACCGGCCTGCGGCCTCCAGCACCGCCCGGCTGGTGCGGGCCACTCCCCCGCCGCCGAGCAGCAGCACCGGCCCCGGATTGAGATACGACAGAGCTTGTCCAAAAGCCTCCGCATCCGTATTGGTCCCCTGCCAGGCTTCCCCCGGCGCCCGGCGCCAGAGGGTGTTCAGGGGGCCCTCCAGGCCCAGGGCCTCCGGCAAGGCCAGCTTGAGCGGCGCCGTGATGCTCAGGCCCAGGAGGCCGAGGGCGTCCAGGGCCTCCACGGCCTCCTCCGCCTCACCGCACACCAGGGGCACATAGAGCAGATCCTTGAAGGCCTGCTGGAACCGTGCGTTGTGGAAGGCCGGGCCAAGAGAGTGCAGCACCGGATCCCCGATGACGCCGCAGAGCCCGTGGCCCGGGTGCAGCCGCGCCGAGCGCCAGGCCCGCAGCGTGGCCAGGGGCAGCTGTCCCGGAGCCGCGGCGGGACCATCGTCCGGAGCGGCGTAGGTGAAGGAGCCGCCCCAGGCCGCCTGCATGGCCCGGCTGGGGATGCCCTTCGGCCCCATGAGGAAGGCGGAGAGGGCCATTCCGTGATCGCGGGCCCAGCCCAGGGCCGGCCGCAGGCGGCCGTTGTCGCCCAGGCGCCCGGCCCAGCCCACCCACTTGAAGGCCTCGCCTTCCGGCAGGTGCTTCAACCGCTGATCCAGATCGAACACCCCGGGCGCCACGTGCACCGAGCGCAGCAGGCGCACATGGGTGCGGGCGGCCTGGAGCTCCGGCGGCACCGGCAGCTCCCATTCCAGATCCATCCAGGCGGGGCGACCCTTCACGGCGCGAAGGAGGTGCGCCAGGCGGCCCGCCTCGTCGTCATCGGGCCAGCGGCCCCCTTCGGAGGCCCGGCGGCAGCTCACCAGGCAGCGGCGCTTGAGGGCGTCCACCAGGGCCTCGGGATCGGCCTCGGGGAAGAGGTCCAGGCGCAGTTCCGGCAGGGCGTCTCCGGGCAGCCGCTTGGCGCAGGCCAGGGCCGCCTCCCAATCGGGATGGCTCAGGGTGACGAGGTGGAAGGGGAGGAGGCTCATGGTGAGGATGTCCGGCCCCGCCATCCTAACGTCAGCATCAGGTTGCCACCCTCAGGAAACCCATGGCAGCACTTGCCTTTGGAATACGAGCCCGGAAGGGCCTGTGATTTATTGCACACCTAATTGCGGATGTGACCACCCTCGGCATGGAGATCCCCTTCACCGCGAAGCTCTCCGTGGGCCTCTTCTTCGCGGGCGTGCTGACCATCATCCTCATCGCCATGAAGCCGGGCCTGCTGCCCATGGTGAACGGCAAGATCGTGCCCATGACGACGGTGGTGCAGATCATCATGCTGGCCTTCGGCTCGTTCATCCTCTTCGCCACCAAGGTGAAGGCCCCCGACATCGCCCGCTCCAGCGTCTTCATCGCCGGCATGATCGCCGTGGTCTCCATCTTCGGCATCGCCTGGATGAGCGAGACCTTCATCAAGGCCAACGAAAGCTACCTGGTGGCCAACATCAAGAGCATGGTGCAGGTGGCCCCCTGGACCTTCGCCCTCGCCATGTTCGCCGTCTCCGCCTTCGTGAAGAGCCAGGCCGCCACGCTCACCATCATGCTGCCCTTCGGCTACGCCCTGGGCCTGCCCACGCCCCTGCTGCTGAGCCTCATCCCCGCCAGCTACGCCTACTTCTTCTTCGCCTTCTACCCCAGCGACCTGGCCGCCATCAACATGGACCGCACCGGCACCACGCGGATCGGCAAGTATCTCCTCAACCACAGCTTCATGATCCCCGGCCTCATCGGCGTCGCCACCTCCACCTGCGTCGCCTACGCCTTGTCGAAGATCTTCGGCTGATCAGCCCAGGTTCTTGCGCTTGGCCGCCTGCCAGGCCGCTTCCATCTGATCGAGATCCCGCCGGTCCCATCCACCGGCGGCGCGGGCGTCGTCCTCCACATGGGCGAACCGCCCGCGGAACCGCATCATCTGCCGACGCAAGGCGGCGTCNNTTGGCGCAGCGGCGGCCGATCTCCAGGGCCTCCTCCAGGGGCGACAGCGAGGCGGGGATGCCCTCCAGCAGGCGCGGTTCATGTTCCGGGGCCAGGCCCTTCTCCTCGCGCTTGATGGCGGCCCAGTTGGTGAGCACCTCCTCGGCGCCCGCCACATCGACCTCCGCGAAGACATGGGGATGGCGCCGTACGAGCTTCTCCACGACCGTGCGCTCCACCTCGTGGAGATCCCAGGCGCCACGATCGGCCGCCAGCTGGGCGTGGAAGGCGATCTGGAGCCAGAGGTCGCCCAGCTCCTCGCAGAGATGGGCCTCCGTGGCGGGATCACCGGGCCGGTGCGCCGCCAGCGCGTCCAGTACTTCGGCCGCCTCCTCCCGCAGGTAGCGGGCCAGGCTCTGGTGGTCCTGCTTCAGATCCCAGGGGCAGCCCGTCTCCGGCTTGCGGAGCGCGGCCATGACAGCGCGGAGGGTGGTCGGTTCCATGCCCCAGGGTACCGCGGGACAGGGGGGGGTTCCCGATTTCAAGAAGGCAGGCGTCGAAGAATCTCCCGGGCGAAATCCGTGAGCGACGGATCCCGGGCCCCCATCACGAGGACGAGATCGCCCTCCCGGGCCTCGGTGGCAAGGCGCTCCATCAGCCATTCCCTCGATGGTGCGAGTTCTGCGGCCACGCCCCGGGCGGCGATGTCGGCGACGACCTCGCCGCTGGTGATGTCCTTGGCTGCGGTGCCACCGGCGTAGAACACGTCCAGGAACCAGAGCCGGTCCTGCGGCGCCAGCTCCGTGGCGAAGGCCTCCACGAACTCGGCCCGGAGGAACTTCAGCGGCCCGAAGCCGTGGGGCTGGAACACCGCCAGCACCCGGCCGCCGCTGGCCGCCGTGCGCAGGTGGGCCGCACGGATGGAGGCCGCCACCTTCGCAGGGTTGTGGCCGAAGTCGTCCACCACGCTGATGCCGCACCGTACGCCCAGCACCTGGAAGCGCCGGGCCACGCCCTGGAAGGCCGCCAGCGGGGCGACCATGGCTTCCAGCGGGACCCCCAGGCTCGCGCAAGCCGCGATGGCCGCCAGGGCGTTCTCCACGTTGTGAAGTCCAGGTACGGGAACGACAACGTTTCTTCCCCTGACGCGGAAGGCGGAGCTTCCCGCGTCGAGAACAAGACCTTCGGCCCGCAAGCCGGCCCCTTCCCCGAANNCCATCTCCTTGTGGTCCTTCTGGAGGTTCAGGATGACGCCCACGGCCGGGTGGTAGCGCACCACCGAACCGTCGCTTTCGTCGGCCTCGATGACCAGCAGATCCGAGGCCCCGGCCCAGGCGTTGCCCCAGCGGCCTTCGCGCTGAAGGGCCACCAGCTCGCCGCCGGTGATGACCGAGGGATCGAGGCCCGCTCCGCGCAGGATCTCGAAGACCATGGCCGTGGTGGTGGACTTGCCGCTGGTGCCCGTGACCGCCACCGTGCGGTACCGGGCCACCAGGTGCGCCAGGAGCTCAGAGCGGTGCAGCACCGGCACACCCAGGCGACGGGCTGCCGCCACATCCGGCACCTCGTCCTCCACGGCCGTGGACACCACCAGTGCGGCACAATCGCCGGCCAAGCCCGTGCCGTCCTGCGGGTAGATCGCCACACCCAGGGCCTCGAGCTGAGCCCTGGCCTCGGGCCGCTGGCCCCGGTCGAAGCTGCGGTCGCTGCCGCTGGCCCGGCCGCCCTTCATGGCCACGAACTGGGCCAGGGCGCTCATGCCGCTGCCCGCCACACCGGCGAAGTGCAGGCGTCCCAGGCCCAGGCCATCTCCCGGCAGATCCTCGGCGATGAGCAGGAGATCGCCTTCGGCCACCCGGTCGAAGAGGTCCGCCACCTCGGCGTTGGAGAGGCGCACGCAGCCGTGGGACACGGGCGTGCCCAGCGCATGCTCCTGATTGGTTCCGTGGAGGTAGATCCAGCGCAGGCGCGAGTCCCTTCCCGGGCCTCGGTTCCAGCCCTCCTCCAGCCCATCCAGCGTCAGCACGCGGGTGAGGATGAGGTCCTCCTCGCGGGGTTCGCCGCGCCAGATATCCCCCGTGGCCACGCGGCCGCGGAAGACCGTGCCGGGTTCCGAGCCGGCGCCGATGCGCGCGTGGATGCGGTGCCAGCCCGTGGGCGTCCGGTAGGAGTTCTCCTCGCAGCCCAGGCCGTTCTTGGCCGTGGAGATGACCGCCTCGAAGACGAGCCTCCCCGCCTCCAGGAGCCCCAGGCGCTGGCGGGCCACGTCCACCACCGCCACGCGGGCACCGGGAGACGGCCTGGGCGCGCCGGGCCGGGTGAGGCTGGCCAGCATCAGGGCGCGGTAGCGGGCGGCGAGGACGGGATCGATCATGCTTCGGCCCCTGCGATGCGTCCCGCCAAGGCGCTGGCGGCCACGGTGGCGGGGCTGGCCAGCCACATCTGGCCCGGCCCGCTGCGGCCGGGGAAGTTGCGGTTGATGGCGCTGATGGTCACCTGGCCGGGATGGCTGGACACGCCGGGTCCCGCATTGATGCAGGCCCCGCAGGAGCTGCCCAGCACCACGGCCCCCACGGCCTCGAAGGCCGCCATCCAGCCCTGTGCCACGGCGAAGCGCCGCACATCCTCGCTGCCGCACTGCACGAAAAACTGCACACCCTCGGGAATGTGCCGCCCTTCGGCCGCCGCGGCCTTCACCACCTCGTAGGCCCGCCGCAGATCCTCGCGCTTGCCGCCGGTGCAGCTGCCCAGGTAGGCGATGTGGATGGGGACGGCTGCGCCCAGATCCGCCAGGGCCACGCCGTTCCCGGGATCGCCGGGACGGGCCAGCATGGGGCCCAGGGCCGCGCAGTCCACATCGAGGGTGTGGGCATACTCGGCACCCGCGTCACCCTGCATCCAGGGTTCCAGGGTGAGATCGGCCCCCCGGCGCTCCTTCACGAAGCGCACGGTCTCTGCGTCCGGGACGACAAGGCCCGTGAAGCCGCCGATCTCCGCGGCCATGTTGGTGAGGGTGGCACGCTCATCGGTATCAAGGTCCAGCAGCGCCTCCCCCTGATACTCGATGACATGGCCGATGGCGCCGCCCTCGCGGATGAGGGGCTGGGCCAGCAGGTGCAGCACCAGATCCTTGGCGGACACGCCACCACGCAGCCGCCCATTCAGGCGCACCCGCAGCGTGGGCGGCACGGTCACGCGCACATCGCCCGTCACCCAGGCGCAGGCGATGTCCGTGGTGCCCACGCCGAAGGCGAGGCA
>DPRT01000050.1:38219-62875 GCA_003538615.1 Holophagaceae bacterium
CTGTGGTGCAGGAAGGTGAGGTGGTCGCGGAAGGCCAGGATGCTGGCGGGATCCCGCAGCGCGGCATCCGGCCCCAGAGCCTTCTCCAGGAAGCTCGCGGCCATGGGCGTCACGTACTCATGGCTGAAACGCCAGTCCGCCTGCACGAAGAGACCATCACCGGGCCGGGTCGAGGGGAGGCCCACCTGCCCCGCCGCGGCATCCACCACCGTGTGGCGGGCCAGCAGCTTCTCCGCGTAGGTCATGGGTCGCGGCGCATGGCTGGGCCGCGGCGGCACCGCCTCGCCCTTGAGCCGAGCGGCGTTGTAGGCGAAGAGCCCGCCCCGGCGCACGATCTCGGCTGTGACGGGGTCGAGCCCGGCGGTGAATTCGGTCAGGGGGATGGCCTCGCCCCGGCGGATCCGAGGGATCAGACCGAAGTCCGTGCTGGTGAGCAGCCCCAGGTTCTGGGCGTTCTGGCGGTAGATGCGCTCGAAGCTTTCGGCGATCACCAGGCGGATGCCCGCGCATTGCTCTGCGTAGGGACTGGCCTCCCGGCTGCTGCCCTTGCCCCGGCGTTTCCCGGCCACGCTGACGGTGAACCTGCCCGCCCGTACCGCGCCCTCCTTCACGGGGAGGGCCCCGCCGCACTTCAGGCCCAGGTAGGGGAAGTCGCCGAGCTTCTCGTCGAAGTGGTAGCAGATGAAGGCCGGCGTGATCTCGTCGGTGCTGATCTGATCCCGCAGGGGAAGCGCCTCGTCCAGCTCCAGGTCCCCGCCGCCGAGCTGGCGGAGGACCCGTTCCGGATCCTCCGTGAGGAAGAGGATGCGGCCATCGAAGCGGATCGGGTCGGACAACATGCCCCAAGGGTACGACAGAGGGGGCGGAGATCGACGCCTGCTCTGCGGTAGGCCTCCCTCCCCATACTCAGCTTCTCTCCACCTTCATCCGAGAGAGAGGCAAGAAGGCTGGAAAAGGGATCGCCATGAATGCACAGGTCGGAAAACTCGCCCCGGATTTCAAGCTGATGGGCTTGGTGGGCGGAACCTTCAAGGAGATCCGCCTTTCGGATTTCAAGGGCAAGAAAAAGGTGGTGCTGCTCTTCTATCCCGCCGATTTCACCTTCGTCTGCCCCACGGAGATCCTGGCTTTTTCGGATGCCATCGAAGAATTCTGGAAACGGGACGCTGTGGTGCTCGGAATCAGTGTGGACTCCCTCTACAGCCATCATGCGTGGACCCGCCTGAACCGGAAACAGGGAGGCGTCATGGGAGTCACCTACCCGCTGCTCAGCGACCCGAAGCGGGAGGCTGCGGCAAGCTATGGGGTGCTCGCCGAAGAAAGCGGGCAGGCCATGCGCGGCCTCTTCATCGTGAACACCAAGGGGATTCTCAAGCACATCACCATCAACCACAACGATCTGGGGCGCAGCGTGGATGAGACCCTGCGGCTGCTGGACGCCATCACCACCACTGAAACCAGCGGGGTGGTCTGCCCCGCGAACTGGAGGTCGGGCCAGAAGGCCATTGAACCCACCCAGGAAGGGATCGAGTCCTACGCCGCCGAGGATCCTAAACAGTAGGTCCCGTTCCTTTCCGAACACAGGAAGGCCCCCGGTCGGGGGCCTTCCTGCGAACGATGGATGCGGCGGTCAGTCCTTTTCTTCCTCGGCCTTGAGCTTGGCTTCCTGCTCGTCGAGGTGCTTCATGAGGCGCTCGGCCAGTTCCTCGTCCTCGAGGGGCGTGAACATGTCGTCCTTCACCTCGAAGATCTCCAGGCTCAGGCCCTCTTCAGGATCCGCAGTGCCCTCCTCCTGAGCCTGCAGCTCAGCCAGGGGCGCCAGGATGGCGAAGTTGCGGCCTTCGAACTCGAGCTCCTCCAGGATCGCGAACTCTTCCTTTTCGCCATTCTCGTCTTCGAGTTCAACGACCTCGATTTCGAAGGAATCGTCGTGATCGTGGTTGCAGTCCGGTCCGTGTTCGTGAGCCATGGGCTCCTCCTTGCGCAAGGGACCAGAATACGATCGGATGCCTTCCAGTCCAAGGGAATAAACTACTGCAACCGCGCCTCGCCGGGCCCGGTGACGATGGCCGTGACCGTGCGGCGGGCTCCGGGGGCCTCCAGCCGCACCCGGTCGCCCAGTCCCGCCCGGCTGCGGGCGGTGGTGTCCAGGCTGATGCTGAGGGATTCATGGGTCGCCGTCAGGCGGACCTTGTCCCCGGACTGGATGAGGGGGATGGTCTCCAGGTCCGCCCGGGTGAGGATGCGGCCCGCGACCACGGAACGCATGAGCCGCTGGCCTTCGGGGATCTCCGTGAGGGCGCCTTCGGGGGGCACCCCTTCGAAGGGGCTCGGCTCCACCTGATCCCCGGAAAGCTCCGTCTTCCGGGCCAGGTCGCCCTTGGCCCGCAACACCGTGCCCACCCAGGTGCCTTCGAGGTCCACCCGGGCCATGCCCACCTTTTCACCGTCCACCTTGAGGGCCACCACCACGAAGAAGCGGCCCATGGGTTCGCGCTTGCTGAGGTGGGAGGGTTCGAAGGTGAGCACCCCTGGCCGGCTGATGAGCACCCGGGGCGGCTGGGCCACCTTGAAGCGGTGCTCGCCGCCCAGCTTCGCCGCCTCCGCCNNGGGTCTACCGCTTGAGGTTGTTCAGCAGGCTGAGCATGTCGTCCACGGTCTTGATGGTCTTCGAGTTCGCCTCGTAGGCCCGCTGGCCGATGATCATGTTCACCATCTCCTCGGCCACGTCCACGTTGGAGACCTCCAGGAAGCCCTGGTTGATGGTGCCGATGCCGTCCGAGCCCGGGGTGCCGTCGATGGCCTCGCCGCTGGCCAGGGTGGGCTGCAGCAGGTTGCGGCCCAGCTGGTTCAGGCCCGCGGGGTTGATGAAGTGGGAGAGCGTGATCTGGCCCACCTGCTGGGGCTGGGTCTGGCCCGGCTGGGTGACGCTCACGGTGCCGTCCGGCGCGATGGTCACGCTCAGCGTGTCCTGGGGGATGGTGATCTGGGGNNAAGCGGTTGGCGGTCTGGCGCAGGTTGCCCGTGGTGAACTGGCGCATGAGGCTCTGCAGCTTGGCGCCGTGCCCCAGCTGGATGCCCGCGGGGATGGAGGTGCTGTTGCTGGAGTTCGTGCCCGCCAGATTCACGGTCTGGTAGAGCAGATCCTGGAATTCCGCCCGGGCCTTCTTGAAGCCCGTGGTGTTCACGTTGGCCAGATTGTTGGAAATGGTGTCCATGTTGTACTGCTGGACATTCATGCCGGCCGCGGCCGACCACATTGCACGCATCATGGGAACCTCCTGTTCGTATCGCTGGAAACCGGGGACTAGCGGCTGATGGCCACGTCGTTGATGGACCTGGAATCCAGGTCGTTGGTGAGCGTCGAGGCCACCTTGAGGCTCAGCTCATAGAGCCGGTTCAGGCGGATGAGTTCGACCATGGTGGCGGAGGTATCCACGGCGCTCGCCTCCAGGTGNNCCGTTCTTCACATCCACGGTGATGGGCTGGCCATTTTTGCCGAGCAACGGGCTGCCATCCATGGCCTGAAGCTGCCCGTCCTGGCCCATCTGGAGCCGGCCATCCCGGGTGGCGCGATCCCCGGCGGGCGTCCGCACCATCAGGAAGCCGTTGCCCTCCACGGCCAGGTCCAGGGGTCGGCCCGTGGGCCGCAGCACGCCCTGCTCATTGACCACCCCGGTTTCCCCGAACACCACGCCATCGTTCAGGTAGCCGCTCAGGGGCAGCTTGCGCCCGCTCCCCGCCGCCTTGTTGAACACGGCAAAGAAAGGCTGGTCGGGCTTGTAACTGACCGTTGCAGCATTCGCCAAGTTGTTCGCCACCACTTCCAGCTGGAAGGCCCGGGCCTTCAAGCTGCCTGCTGCCACGTAGTAGCCGGGATCCATTGGGCACCTCTCGCCCAGCGAGCGCTGGGGACAGGGGGTCTACCGCCAAAGGGATGCCAAAAGGATCGGGGCCCCGGAATGGGGCCCCGACAACTTTCCGGCCTACATGAGAATCGGCCTCCCGAAGGAGGCCGATTCAAGTGAACGGTATGGGTCAGATCTTCTGGACGTTGGTAGCCTGGGGGCCCTTCTGGCCCTGGCCCACCTGGAAGCTGACGCGCTGATTCTCGTCCAGGGTGCGGAAACCCGTGGTCTCGATGGCGGAGTGATGAACGAACAGATCCGCACCACCGTCATCGGGGGTGATGAATCCGAAACCCTTTTCGGCGTTGAACCACTTGACGGTTCCCTGAGCCATGTTGCCTGCCTATGTTCTTTGTCCTGGATGATGTAGATGCATTGTTCCTTCCAGGCGAGGCAGCAACGCTTGTTCCGCCCGCACGACTGACGGGCAGTTGCCAGTGTAGAGCACTTCTGTAATCAATTTTCAAAAAATCGACAGAAATCTTTCATGGGCCATCCCTGCCCCCTAGAGATAGGTCCGGGCTCCCACAAAGGCCTTCCGGTAGTAGCGATCCGAGAGCTCGTCCTGCCGGATGCCCTGGCCGGACCGGGGAGCATGGATGAAGGCCCCCTGCCCCACGTAGACCCCCACATGGCTCACCCGGCCACCCCCCCCGGTGGCGAAGAAGAGGAGATCCCCGGCCTGAAGCTCATCCAGGTCGACAGGGCCCCCGGCTTCGAACTGGGCCTGGGAGGACCGCGGCAGCTGCAATCCGTTCAGCCGGTACACCGCCCCGGTGAGACCGCTGCAGTCGAAGCCCCGCTCCGTGGTGCCCCCGAAGAGGTAGGGCACCCCCAGGTAGCCACGGGCCGTGGCCACCAGGCTGGCCCGCAGGCCCCGCTCGTCCGAAGGGTGGGCTCGGATCTGGCCCCCGGCCCCCGGGGCCGATCCATCCGGCGCCACCACCCAGAAGGCCTCGATCACGCCCGCGGCCTTCAGGGCCTCGCCCCGGGCCCTAGCCTTCTCCCGGGTGGAGAAATCCCCGAAGCGAACCCGGTAGAGGCCATCCCCCGAAGCATAGTAGGCCGCCTCCAGCCCCTGGGCCTGCAGGGATTCCGAAAAGCGCGCCGCGTTCTCCGCCTTGGCGAAGGCACCCGCCTGCAGCGTAAAGCCCAGTCGCGCCAGAGACCGGACCGCCGTGGCCCTGGGGACCCGCCGGTCCGGCACAGGACGCGGGACGCGGGAGCACCCGGCCATCAGCAGCAGCGCCGCCACCGCTGAAACCAGCCTTCTCCGCCGCCTGCTCTGAAGGGGAACCATGGGGAAATCCTAGCAAACCGCGCCGTCATCCCACTTCGAACACATCCAGCCCGTCCTGCACGGTAGTCCTTCCGCTGACGCCCACCACCTCGCCCACGCGGAAGGGGCGCTGGCGGCGGCGGATGGCATCGGGGAAGGCCACGGCTTCACAGAGGCCGGTGTCGTCCTCGAAGGTGATGAACTGCATGCGCTCGCCTTTTTCGGTACCGACCTCTTTGTCGGCCACCACGAGAGCCCAGAAGCGAAGGCGGCGACCGGGCTTGCCCTGGTTGGCATCCGCCACGCGGTCGGGGCCCCCGCCCTTGCGGACGCGGGCGAGGGCGGCGGGGTGGATCTCCAGCGTCAGGCCCATGGTCGCCATCTCCAGGTCGGCGCGGTCGAAGGCGTCCGTGGGGCGCGGGCGCACGCCAGGGGGCACGCCGCCCAGGCGGGCCCACATGAGGCGCGTGCGGTCGCCATCGGGTGCCCAGCGGTCAAAGGCCCCGGCGGCGCAGAGGGCCTCGGCGGTGGTCACGGAGGGCCTCACCCGGCCCAGCAGGTCGTCCAGGTCCACGAAGGGACCCTGCTGCTCCCGGTTCTCCAGCAGCCGGTGCACCTCGGGCGCCAGGGCGCCCTGCACCTGCATGAGGCCCACCCGCAGGGCCTGGCCGCCCTCGGCGGTGAAGGCCCAGGCGGAGGCGTTCGCGTCGGGCCCCCGCACCACCAGGCGGTGGCGGCGGGCGTCGCCCAGGTAGGCGATGGCGGGGTAGTAGCCGCCCTGGTTGGTGACCACCGCCGCGAAGAACGCCGCCGGGTGGTGCGCCTTGATCCAGGCGCTTTCGAAGCTCACCTGGGCGTAGCTGGCCGAGTGGGGCTTGCAGAAGGAGTAGCCCTGGAAGGTCCGGATCATGTCCCAGGCCTCATCCACCGTTGAAGGGCGCACAGCTCGGGCCGCACAGCCGCTGCGGAACCGCGCCTCGAAGGTGGGCAGCTTGTCCTCGCAGTCCGGCTTGCCCAGCAACTTGCGCAGCTGGTCGGCGTCGTAGTGGTTCCACCCCGCCAGTTCCACGCAGACCTTGATCACGTCCTCCTGGTAGACCAGCACGCCGTAGCTCTCGGACAGCAGCTGGTTGAACACGGGATCGCTGGGCTCCCAGACCTCTTCGCCCCGACTGCGCTTCACATAGCGGTCCACCCAGCGGTAGGCGGCGGGGCGGATGAGGCTGCTGTGGATCACCAGGGTCTCGAAGTCGCCCTTCTTCACCCGCCGCTGGAGCTGGCGCGTGGCGGGGCTTTCCACGTAGAAGACGCCGATGCTGTCGCCCCGGGCGAGAAGGGCCTGGGTTTCGGCATCGCCACGTGAGTGGGTGCCGGGATCGGCGGGCACGGCGCCGCCCAGCACCGCGTAGGCATCGCGGATGACCGCCAGGCTGCGGTTCCCCAGCAGGTCGATCTTCACCAGGCCATAGTTCTCCACGCCGTCCTTGTCCCAGGTGGTCGTCGACACCTTGTCCTTGGCGGGCGCGGGCTGGAAGGCCGCATGCTCCCAGAAGGCCTCCGGCGTGACGACGGTGCCGCCGGGGTGCACGGAGAACTGGTGGAAGTGGCCCTTCAGCGCCTGGGCCTGGCGCAGGATGACGCCCCAGGCGGGGTTCTCCGCGGCACGGACCAGGCCCCCTTCCCAGCCGCGGACGTAGCGGGCCAGCTGCTTCAGCTCGCTGTCGGGCCGTCCGTGGGCCTGGGCCACGGCCCGCAGGGCGCCCTTGGCCTTGAAGAAGGCGTGGTTGGCCACCATGGCCACACGATGGCGGCCGTAGCGCTCGAACACCTTCTGGATGACGTCCTCCCGCTCGTCCCAGGCGAAGTCGATGTCCATGTCCGGCGGATCCTTGCGCTCCGCCGTGAGGAAGCGCTCGAACATCAGGTTCGTGGCCACGGGATCCACGTTGCTGAGGCCCAGGGCGTAGCTCACCAGCGACGCCGCGCCGCTGCCCCGGCCGCAGATGCGGGGTTGCGCGCCCTGGGCGGCCCTCACGATGTCCTCCACCAGGAGGAAGTAGCGGGCGAACTTCATGTTCGAGATGAGGTCCAGCTCCCGTTCCATGCGGGCCAGCACCTCGCCGCCCGGGTCCTTGAACCGCGCCGCCACACCCGCCCGCACCTTCTCGCGCAGGAGGCCGTCCAGGTCCGCGCCTTCGCGGCCCAGGGGATCGGCCAGCACCCACTTGCCCCAGTGGATGTTCCAACCCGAGATGCGCTCCAGGACGGCGGCCGTGGCCCGTTCCACGGCGGGCTCGCAGAGGGGGAAGCGGGATTCCCAATCAACCTGTGGCACGGCGGCCTCGGCGGGATCCCACAGGCCTTCCGTGCGAACGAGCGTGGCCTGCTGCTCGATGGCCCGCTTGAGGCGATGCATCTCCAGGCCCTCCGCCGTGCGGAAGCGCAGCACCTGGGGCGCCACCACCTCCAGACCCGCGGCCAGGGCCTTCCGGACCTCCTGCGCGCGACGGGGGTGGGCCAGCAGAACGCCGGTGAGCCCCTCCCGCAGCAGAACGTCCAGGCCAGCCAGATCCTCCGCCAGCAGCACGCAATCCTGCGGCGGTTCCGGAGCGCCCAGACCTGGAATCTCCGGTCCCGGCGCCGCGTCATGGGCCTGGGCCGAGAGCAGGCGGTTCAGGGCGGTATAGCCCGCGTCCGTGAAGGGCAGCGCCCCGTAGCCGTGGCCCCGCCAGGTGAAGCGGCTGCCCAGGTGCAGGCGGAAGCCCGTCCACTGCGGATCCGGCGGCAGGCCCTCCAGCTCGCGGGCCTTGTGGATCCATTCCAGCGTGTCCCGCAGCTTCGGATAGCCCGCCACCCCCCGGTCCCAGCAGACCAGGTCGCGGTAGCCGAGGCCTCGTGCCAGACGCAACAGCTGCTTGGCCGGGTAGACGCCTTCACCCACGCTGAAATCGGAAATGCCGAGGGCGAACATGGGGGCCTCAGGCGCCCCTGGCCATCCACCCCGGCAGGACGGCGCGGCCGGGGAAGCGGCGGCGGAGGCGGGCGAGGGCGGGCTCGAGACGTTCGAGTTTTTCGTTCCGGGGATCCTCGAACAGGGCGCGCTCGCGGCCCAGGCCCCAGGCCAGACGCAACTCCACCTCGCGCACCAGGAGGCGGCGGGTGGCGAGCGTCAGGAAGGCCTGCTGGAGGCGGCGGGCCAGGACCAGGGGCGGTGTGGTGAGGTCGTCGGGCGCGGCCCGCCANNCACCCGGGCCCGCAGCTCCGGCGCGGCCTTGGCGTTGGTCAGTTCCGCCAACACGGGCAGGGGCACGGGCTGGAGGTCGCCGAAATCGCGCAACCCCAGGCGGTGGAGGCGGTCGTGCAGGCGTGGGGGCAGGTCCGGCAGGCGGCGCAGGGGCTGGGGGGACAGGAAGGCCGCCTCGGCCCCCTCCCCCACCCGCTCCAGCTCATGCTCGGCCCGGGCGGCCAGCTGGGCGGCGGTGGCGCTGAGGGACAGGCCCCCGTGGCTGGCCCAGCCGCGGCGCTCGGCCAGTTCGCGGCGCATGCGCTCGGCGGTGTCCGCCAGGGGCCCGAAGATCCGCTGGGTGCCCTGGAGCTCTACCAGGGCCTCGCCCAGTCGCCCCAGCTGGCCCTGGGGCGTCCAGTGCTGGAGGAAGTCCCCCAGGTCGGCCTGGGCCTCCCACCAGACCTGGGGCGAGGGATCCAGCACCCGCAGGCCCGGGGCCTGCCGCAGGGCCTGGTCCAGGGGCAGGCCGGGCCCCAGGCCCTCGGCCCGCCCCAGGCGGTTCACGAACCAGAGGGTGGGCGAGCGCGGGGTTTCGGGGTTCAGGAAGGCCAGGGGCCGGCCCCGCAATCCCCCGTCCCGCCCGCAGGCCAGCTGGAACGGCAGTTCGGGAACCCACATCGCCAGCACGGAATCCTCCAGGGGGATCCAAGTATGACGAAAATTTAACGAAAAGCAATCCGTGAATGCTGCCGAACCTTCCCGGCCACGGCTGCGTTGATGATCCTTGGGTACCTTCACCCCGGAGCATCAGACCCCCAATGGAACTCCCCCAGCTACTGGCCCTGGTTCGACGCGGCGACGAGCTGGCCTGGGAGGCTTTCGTCCGGCGGTTCCAGTCCCGGGTGTTCGGGCTGGCGTACCACTACACCGCGCAGGCCGAGGATGCCCGGGACCTGGCCCAGGAGGTGTTCATCCGCATCTACCAGAACCTCGCCCTGGTTCCCGGCGAGGACGGTTGCCTGCCCTGGATCATCCGCATCACCCGCAATGCCTGCATCGACCATCTGCGGCGGCGGAAGGCCCGTCCCCCGCTCTGGGACCTTCCCGCCGACGAGATGTTCGACCTGCGGTCCACGGACCGGAATCCCGAGGAGGCCCACCTGGAGGCGGTCCGGAAGACCATGGTGCACCGCGCCCTCCAGGAGCTCACCGACCTCAACCGGGAGGTCATCCTGCTCAAGGAGATCCAGGGCCTGGGACTGGAGGAGATCGCCGCCATCCTGGAGGTGCCGGTGGGCACGGTGAAATCCCGCTCGCACCGCGCCCGCCTGGAACTGGCCCAGAAGCTGGTGGCCGCGGGCATGGGGGCCTGACCATGGGCGAGACATCCATGCATCCCGATTTCAAGGCCACGCCCCAGGAGCCCGGCATGTCCCCGGAACTGACCCGCGCCATCCTGACCCGCACCTCCGGCGACCCCTGCCACCGGCTGCAGAGCCTGGCCTGTGACTTCGTGGATGGCACCCTGGAGGCAGAGCAGGCCAGCCTGGTCCGTCTCCACCTCGGGCACTGCGGGGCCTGCTCGGCCCTGGTGGGGGCGCTGGCAGGGCTGCAGACAGACCTGTCCGCGATGGCCCAGGTGGACCCCGGCCCCTGGTTCACCCAGGCGGTGCTGCGCGCCACCCGGCACCTGCCCATCCGGCAGGGGGCCGACCTGCGCGAGTTCTGGTGGCGGCTCATGCACCGTCCCCGCATCGCCCTGGAAGCGGCCTACCTGGGCGCAGCCGCAGGCCTGATGGGCATCTACCTTCCCATGCCGGTCCCCGATCTCGCCCTCAGGATCCCCGCGCTGGTGCAGCCCCTCGGCGACTCCGCCCTGAGGGTGGCGGAGCAGATGGCCCAAGCCGAACGCCGCACCACCACCACGCTGCAGCGGAGCCTCCGGCCCGTGGCCAAACCTCGCCTGGATTCGCTGAGGCGGGGGAACCTCTGGCCGCGGGTCTCCTCCTGGATCAAGGCCCGGCTTCCGTTTTTCCTGAGAACCCCACCGTCCCCACCCAGCCCGGACGCCGAAAAGGCCCCTCCAGCGAACCCTGGCTGACGGGCTGCGTCCTTCCCCTTAGGCGCCCGAATCCGCGAAACCCACCCCCCACCTGGAGCGATGCATGACCCCCCACCCGGACCTCGAACCCACCTCCGAAGCCATGCCGAAACCGGCACCCTACCTGCTGCCGCCGGGAGCCCGTCCCGACTACTTCCGGGATCCGCGCGCCAAGTCCCCCATCCTGGCCGGCCTGCTGTCCCTCATGCCCGGCCTGGGCCAGGTGTACCTGGGCTACACCCAGCTGGGCTTCATCCATGCCGCGGTCTTCGCGTCCTTCGTGGCCCTCATGAGCAGCAACCAGCTGGGGCGCCTGGAGCCCTTCGTGGGCATCTCCATGGCGTTCTTCTTCCTCTACAACCTGGTGGACGCCCACCGCCGGGCCCTTCTGCTGAATGAGAGCCTGGCGCAGCTGGAAAAACCGGCGCTGCCCGACGGCTTCGGCACCGTGTCCCTGGGTGGCCGCATGGCCCTGGGTGTGGGCCTCATCCTGGTCGGCCTGCTCACCCTGCTCAACCTCCGGTTCGGGCTCTCCCTGGCCTGGCTGGAACGCTGGTGGCCCGCTGGGCTGGTGCTGCTGGGGGTCTACCTGGTGGCCCGCGCCCTCAAGGATCGCGCCGCCACGCAGGAATCGCCAGAAGCCTGAGCGCTGCTCCGAAAGCCTTCCGCCCCCGCGCCCCCGCCCTGAGGGTTCGGGGGCGGAGTCGAAAACCTACCGAGTCCTACATCTGAAACCGGTGCGTGAACTCCACCCGGGGGTCCCGCTCTGCGATCCCGCGCAGCGGGGCGCAGGAGGACGCGGCAGGGCCGCGTCCGTTCGCGGGCGGCCAGAGGCAGATCCTGCGCTCACATCTGGAAGCGGTGCGTACACTCCACCCAGCTCTCAGACCCGTCGCGGTATTTCTCACGCTTCCAGATGGGCACGCGCTGCTTGATCTCGTCCATGATCCAGGCGGCGGCCTGGAAGCTCTCGGCGCGGTGGGCGCTGCTGGTGGCCACGATGACGGCGGCCTCGGTGAGAGGCACGATGCCGATGCGGTGGTGGATCGCGCAGCGGGTGAGGCCGTAGCGCTCGATGGCCCGCGCGCGCAGGAGGCCCAGTTCCTTCTCCGCCATGGGCACGTAGGCCTCGTAGGCCAGCTCCAGCACGGGGCGGCCTTCGTGGTGGTCCCGGGCCCGGCCTTCGAAGAGGACGAGGGCCCCCGCATGGGGGTCCTCCATGACACTTCGTAAAGCCATCGCCGCCAGAGGCGCTTCCTGAACCGATATCCAGGGAATCATCAGTGTCTCCGCTTCAATCCCAACCATACACTGAACCGTTTTCCGAGGTTCGCCATGTCCCATCCCCACGTTGATCCGAACGCCGTCTTCGAGACGCTGGGCCGCCACATGCTGGTGGACGGGTTCCACCTGGTGATGGACCTGGAGAAGTCCCATGGATCCTGGATCGTGGATGCCCGGGACGGCAGGAAATACCTGGATTTCTACACCTTCTTCGCCACCACGCCCCTGGGCCACAACCATCCGCGCCTGCGGGAGCCCGGCTTCGTGCAGCGGCTGGGCGAGATCGCCGTCAACAAGCCCGCCAATTCGGACATCTACACCACGGCCTTCGCGGAGTGGGTGGAGGCCTTCGGCACCCACGCGGCGCCAGACTACCTGCCCCACCTCTTCTGGATCGACGGCGGCTCCCTGGCAGTGGAGAACGCCCTGAAGGCGGCCTTCGACTGGAAGGTCCGCAAGAACCTGGCGGCGGGGAAGGGCGAGAAGGGCTCGCAGGTCATCCATTTTCGCGAGGCCTTCCATGGCCGCAGCGGCTACACCCTGAGCCTCACGAACACCGCCGACCCCCGCAAGCACCAGTACTTTCCCAAGTTCCCCTGGCCCCGGGTGCCGAACCCCAAGCTGACCTTCCCCATGGACCTTGCGAAGATCGAGGCGGCGGAAGCTGAAGCCGTGGCCGCCATCGAAGCGGCTGTGGCGCAGCACCCCGATGACATCGCCTGCCTCATCGTCGAACCCATCCAGGGCGAGGGCGGCGACAACCACTTCCGGGGCGAGTTCCTGAAGAAGCTCCGCGTGCTGGCGGATCGTCATGAATTCCTGCTGATCTTCGACGAAGTGCAAACAGGGTTCGGCGCCACGGGCAAGTGGTGGGCGCACCAGTGGTTCGACGTGCAGCCGGACATCATCGCCTTCGGCAAGAAGACCCAGACATGCGGCATCGCCGCCGGCAGGCGCCTCGATGACGTGGACAGCGTCTTCAAGGTGCCCAGCCGCATCAACAGCACCTGGGGCGGCAACCTGGTGGACATGGTGCGCGGCACGCGCATCATCGACGTCATCCGCGAGGAGAACCTGCTCGATCACGGCGTGANNGGCCGCGGCCTCTTCTGCGCCCTGGACATCGCCACGCCGGAGCTGCGCAACGCCGTGGTGGCGAAGGGCCACGAGCTGGGCATGATGATCCTCTCCACCGGCGTGAACGGGCTCCGCTTCCGCCCCGCCATGAACCTCCGCCCCGAGGATCTGGACCTGGGCGTGGAACTGCTGCGCAAGGCCGTGGGACAAGTGGCCGCCACTGCGCCTACCCTGGTGGGATGAAGATTGAGCTCTACTGCGATGGCGCGTGTCTAGGCAACCCCGGCCCGGGGGGCTGGGGGTATCTGCTGCGGGTGCATCTCGCCACAGGCATCCAGGAGAAGGAAGGTTCCGGCCCTGAGGCCGACACCACCAACAACCGCATGGAGCTGACCGCCGCCATCCGCGGCCTGGAGGCCCTCACCAAGCCCTGCCAGGTTCTGCTCCAGAGCGACAGCCAATACGTCGTGAAGGGGATTACCTCCTGGCTGAAGGACTGGAAGCGGCGGAACTGGAAGAAGGCCGATGGCAAACCCGTGCTCAACGCGGACCTGTGGCAGGCGCTCGATGCGCAGCTGGCGCGGCACCACGTGGAAGCCCGCTGGGTGAAGGGCCACGCGGGCCACGCGGAAAACGAGCGGGTGGACCGCCTCGCCAGCCAGGCCGCGCAATCGCTGACATGATAAGGACCCCCGCGGGGGCCCTCATCACCAGAACCCCCGTTCCTACCGGCGTTTGGGGAACTTGTAGAGGATCTCCATGGTCCAGCCCCGCACAGCCTTGCCATCGCGGATGGCTGGGCTGAAGGAGGACTTGTTGGCCGCCTCGATGGCCGCTTCGTCGAAGCCGTAGGCGCCCGGGACACCCTCGATCACAGACACCTTCAGGGGCTGGCCCTGCTCACCCACGAACACCTTCAGGCGCACGAAGTGGTCCTTGTTCGTCTCCCAACGCATCTGGAGGGCCCGGACAGGGAAGGCCGGGGGGATCTGGGACACCACCTGGGCGGGCTGGTTGTTGGCAGCGGAAGGCGCCTGGGGCGCCGCGAACTGCGGTGTGGGCACATTCGGAGTCGGCACGTTCGGCGTGGGCACGGACGTCTGGCGCGCGGCCTCCTGCATGGGCTGGGGCTTGGGAACCTCAGGGGGAGGGGCCGGCAGGGCGGCGACCCGGGTTTCCGAAGCCTTCCTCTGCTCCGCCAGCTTCTGTTCGGCCACCTTCTGCTCGGCCAGCCGCTGTTCGGCCACCTTCTGCTGCCGCTCCAGATCCAGCTTCCGCTGCTGGTTCTCCTCGAGCTGCTGCTGGATCTTCGCCTTCTCCTCGGCGGACTTGGTCTCGCTGAGCTGCTTCTGGAGCTGGGCGGTCTTCTCGGACTCCGCCCGGGCCTTGGCGTCAAGGTCGGCCTTCTGCTGTTCCATCTCCGCCTTGATCCGCTGGAACTCCACCAGCTGGGCCTGGATGGCCGGATCGAGCTTGGGCCGCCCGAAGAACATGTAGCCCAGGCCGAGGATCACCACCGCGGCCAGGCCGCCGCCGATGAGGAGGGTGGTGTTCTTCTGGCTGGCCTGCTCCTCTGCATGGCCGTCGATATGCTCCACGCGGGTGGCGCCACTCCGCAGGCTTTCGCCCGCGGCGGTGTAGGCCAGGTAGTTGTCGCCCTGCTCAGCCTTCATGGCCGTAGCGTCCCGGTCGTTCTCTTCCCGGAACAAGGTGTGCATGAAGAAGGCCATGTTGAAGGTGGTGGGACTGTATTCACCATCGTAGAGGACCCGCTCGAGCTCGGTGCTGAAGGCCTCCACGTTGGCGAAGGGCTGGCGGCCCAGCAGGAGCCGACCAAGGAAGGCGCGGATCTCCGCGGGCAGGGGCGCATCCTCCTGGGCGGCTTTGAGCGTGGCCTGGTCCAGAACAGCCTGATGGTCGCCGCCGATGGGCAGCTTCTCGAAGGTGAGCAATTCGTAGAGCACGGCGCCCAGCGCGAAAAGATCCTGCTGGAGGGCGTCATTCTCGGGCCCCTGGAGGTAGGGCGCGAGCTTGCGCTTCGCCGCGGGAGCCTTGGCCAGCATGCTCTTGGCCAGGGAGGCGTAGGGCGCGTCCACGACCTGGGTGGCCCCTTCGAAGCTCACCCACACGCTGCTGGGGCTCAGGACACCGTGGCTGACGCCCTTGGCCTGCATCTGCACGATGGCCTGCGACACGCCCTGGATGACCGTGAGCGCGTGGTCCACACCAAAGGGGATCTGCTCCTGCTTGGCCTTCTCGATGAGCTGGGCCAAGCTGCGGCCGGGCACGTAGTCCCAGGCCACGTGGGGCGTCTTGCCGCTCTCCAGCCGGTAGCCCAGCCCGAAGATGCGGGCGCCGCCCAGCAGGGGCACCACGCGGCCAGCCTCGGCCAGCCGGGTGTTCATGCCGGCCTGGAACAGCTCTTCCGAAAAGGTCTGCACCAGCACGTGGCGGTCGAAGTTGCTGCCGGCGATGACCACGGCCCGATGGACCGCGCCGAAAGGATCACTGGCCAGTTCGGAGGCCAGGAGGTAGGACCCGAGGCGGGTGTAATTGCCCATGACTTCTCCAGAGGGATGGTTGGAACGATAGCCCGAAAGCCGCGATTCGCCTAGCCCATCTCAAGACGGATCCGGCGGCGCACCTCAGGGTTGGGAAGGACTCTCCCACTGGTCCCCTGCCGCCCGCCAGGCCAGGATCCAAAGGTTGGCCGTGGCGTGGACGCCATTGGAAAAAGCCAGCTGGAGCTGAGCGAAGGGAAGGGACAAGTCATCCCACGGACCGATGCGGCGGCCTGTCTCCTCGTTGAAATGCTCCCGGAGCCGCCGGTGCCGGTCCAGCTTGGTGGCCAGGAAGCGCCGGAGGGCTGGGCCGGGATCCAGGCTGCCGGTGGCGGCCCAGTAGGGCTCCTGCGTCACCAGCAGGTGAGCCTGGTGTTCATCCGCGTAGGCTTCGAAACTCTCCCGGAGGGGGCTCAGCCCCTCTGTCGCAGAGGGATCCGTCAGCAGCTGGACCATGTGGGCCAGCACGCCCAGGTCCCGGACGATGTCCTCGGGCCGCCGGTGTTCCTCGCTGAGGCGGAGGATGGTACGGAACTGCGCCTCCACCTGCTCCACCGTGGGCGGCTGGTCGTTGGCCACGCCCCGGGCGCCCTCCAGCAGCGCCTGGGGATGGGCCCGCAGCAGGGCGGCCAGGTCCCGGGGCAGCAGGCGCACGGCCTTGGCGGTCTGGGCCTCGTGGATCCGGGGGGACCAGGCGCCCAGGGGGCCGCAGGCCAGCATCAGGGCCAGGACGGCGCCTTTCGGATCACGCATCGGGAGCCTCCACGAGGACGGGTTCCATCCCGGCCGGATCCAGGGGGATGCCCAGGGCCTTCAGGCGGTGCAGCAGGGTCGTGCGGCGCATGCCGAGGCGCCGGGCGGATTCGCTCTTGTTCCAACCCGTGGCCTGGAGGGCCTCCAGCACCAGGTGGCGTTCCAGGTCCTCCAGGAAACGGCCCAGGTCCTGGTTGGGGGGCAGCCGGGGGAAGGCTGGCGAGGGCAGCAGGCCCGCCACCGAGGCCGGGAGGTCCTGGTGCAGGAGACGCTCGGGATCCGAACCCAGGGCCATGGCCCGCTCCACGGCGTTCTCCAGCTCCCGCACATTGCCGGGCCAGGCGTAGGCCTCCAGGGCCTGGAGGGCCGCAGGCTCCACCTGCTTGAGGGGAAGGCCCAGCTCCCGAGCGAACTTGCGGAGGAAGTGGGCCACCAGCACCGGGATGTCATCCGGGTGTTCCCGCAGCGGCTTGAGCTGCACGGGAATCACGTTCAGGCGGTAGAACAGNNCGGACCCCAGCGGCGTGAACTCCCGCTCCTGGATCACCCGCAGCAGCTTCACCTGCAGGCTCATGGGCATGGTGCCGATCTCGTCCAGGAACAGCGTGCCGCCCTCCGCCTGCTGGAAGCGACCCGGGCGGTCCGTGCGGGCGTCCGTATAGGCGCCGCGCACATGGCCGAAGAGCTCGTCTTCCAGCAGCGTCTCCGGGATGGCGCCGCAATGGATGGGCACGAAGGGCCCGGGGGCCCGGGGGCTGCCTTGGTGGATGGCCCGGGCCGCCAGTTCCTTGCCGGTGCCGGAGGGCCCGGTGATCAGCACCGTGGAGGGCGACGGAGCCACCCGGCGCAGCAGGTTCTGGAGCTTCTGCCATGTATCGGAACAGCCCACCATCTGCGGCCCCGGCGCCTGGCCCTGGATCTGCTCCCGAAGCTGCTTGTTCTCCTGGTTCAGCCTCGACTTCTCGATGGCCCGCAGCAGCGTGTGCTCCAGTTCCTCCGTGCGGAAGGGCTTCGGCACGTAGTCGTAGATGCCCATGCGCATGGCCCGCAGCGCCGTCTCCACCGAGGTGGATCCCGACAGCACCACCACCACCGTGTCGGGCTTGGCGACGGCCTCCCGGGCCAGATCCAGGCCGTTCAGGTCCGGCAGCATGAGGTCCACCACCGCCAGGTCGAAACGCTCGGTGCGCAGGAACTGGGCGCCCCGGAGGCCGGATCCCGTGCCCACCACCTCATGCCCGTGCCGGGACAACAGGGTGCCCACCACATCTAGGATGGTGGGATCGTCGTCCACCAGCAGGGCCCGGGCGGGATTCATACCTGTCAGAGTCCCCAACCGGAGGGCCCCTGTCAAGGTTTGGACAGTCCAGGTAGACTCCCCCCATGCTTTCCCGATCCAGCCTGTGGCAGCGCCTCTCCGGAGCTCCGCTCTGGCCCCTGGCCTGGGCCCTGGCCACCGCCTGCGCCGTGCCATGGCTGGCGCCGGAGCGCTGGAATGGGCAGATCGCCAGCCGTTGGGTGCTCCTCGGCGCCCTCGCCTGGCTGCTGACCCTGCCCCTGCTCCGCTCCCCGTACCGCCACCGCTGGGCCGTGGTGCCTCTGGCCCTGGGGCTGGCCGGCTTCACCTTCCTGGGCCTGGCCCGCAAGGCCCGCTGGGAAACGGCCCTGCCCGCGGGCTTCCAGGCCGTGGAGGGCCGCATCGACGCCCCCTGGACCCGGCAGGGGGAGCGGCTGCGCACCCGGATCGAGCTGTCTGCGCCGGCTTCCATGCGGGGCCTCTCCCTGCCGCTCACGGTGCCCGCCGACGGCGAGCAGGCCCCACCGGTCCCGGGCACGCCCGTGCGCCTGCGCACCGACCTGCGCCCCGTCCAGCCGGCGCCCGTCTTCCTGGTGGAACGGCCCCTCTGGCGGGCCCGCAGCGATGAAGCACCCCGCCGCATCCACTTGGCCTCAGCCCAGCTGCTGGAGGCCACTGGGCCTGCCGGCCCCTCGCTGCTGCTCCGTCTCCAGACTTTCGCCCGCCGCCGCTTCGAGGCCCTGCCCCTGGGGCCCACCGCCAAGGATCTGTGGGGGGCCCTGGCCCTGGGCATTCCGCCCGCGGACGAGGCCCACTTCAGCGTGTTCGCCGAAAGCGGCACCCTCCACATCCTCGTCGTATCCGGGCTGCAGGTGACCCTGGTGATGGCCGCCATGGAGGCCCTCCTGCGCCGCCTGCGCCAGCGGGGCGCCGCGGCCGGAGCCATCGCCGCGGGGCTGGTCTACGCAGGCCTCGTGGGTTTCTCCGCGCCCGTCTGGCGGGGCCTCTTCATGGGTGTGGCCTGGGCCGTGGGGCGGAGCAGTGGCTGGAAGCTCCCGCCGGTGGCGGGCCTGCACGGGGCCCTGCTGCTCTGGTTGCTGGGCCACCCGGGGGCAGGCGTGGAGCCGGGGTTCCTGCTGGCCTGGTGGGCCCTCCTGGGCCTGCTTTGGGGTGCCGACCCCCTGGCGGGCCTGCTGTCGCCCCTGCTGGGCCGCCTCGCCCTGCCCTTCGCCCGGCTGGCGGCCCCCTGGCTGTCCACCTTGCCCTTGCTGGCCCTGCTGCACGGTGGCGCCCCCTGGTGGGGCATCCTGGCCAACTTGCTGGTGCTGCCCCTGGTGGCGGTACTGACGCCGGTCTGCCTGGCGCTGATCCTGCTGCCCCTGCCCGGCCTCACCGAAGGGGCCGCCGCCCTGCTCACCTGGATGGGGGATGGGCTGGCCCCGGCGCTCACGGGCATCGCCCCCCTGGCCACCGGCGTCCTCTGGCCCTGGCTTCTGCTGGCCCTGGGCTGGCTCGCCCTGGCCCACCTCCAGGGACGGCTGAAGCGCACGCGGGCCCTCACCGTGGGGTTGATGGCGGCCTCCCTGTGGCTTCTCGCCCTCCGCGGCACGGGCCGGGTGCCGGACACCCTCTCGCTGGAATCCGTGGACATCGGCCAGGGCGACGCCCTGCTGCTGCGGGTGCCGGGCGGGGATGCCACGCTCATCGACACGGGGCCTGGGCCCTGGCCGGGCCGGCGGCTGGCGCGGGTCCTCAGCCGCCGGGGCGTGCGCGAGCCGGTCCACCTGGTGCTCACCCACGCCCATGCGGATCATGCGGGCGGCTGGGCCACCCTGGCGCGCCTCTGGCCCCTGGCCTCCACCTCGGTCCCCGTCACTGCCGGTGCCGAGGATCCCTGGTCACCCTTCCGTCCCGTGGGCGCCGAACCCGGGGGGCTTCTACGCGGGGATGCCTGGACCCGCGGCGGAGCCGCCTTCAGCGTGCGCTGGCCCCCCGGCGCCTTCTCACTGACAGATGCCAACGCGGTGTCCGTGGTGCTGAGGGTGGACTGGCGGGACCGGCAGCTCTGGCTCATGGGGGACGCCCTGGCCATCCAGGAGAAGGACCTGCTGGATCTGGGCGACCCCGGCCCTTCCCCCCACCGACTCCTGAAGGCCGGGCACCATGGCAGCCGCAGTGCTTCGGATCCCGCGTGGGTGGCAGCACTGAAGCCGGAGCTCGCCATCATCCCCGCGGGCCTCCGCAACCGCTTCGAACACCCGAATCCCGAAACCCTGGAGACCTTCCGCCGCCAGGGCACCATGGCCTGGATCACGGGGCCCTCCGCTGGGGTCCGCGCCGCCGCCGTGGAGGGGGGCTGGCACGTGGAGACCGGCGATGGTGCCGCGGCCTTCACGCCCCTAAGAAGCCCGACGCCCTGAGCGCCTCCACCAACCGGCGGCTGCCCTCGGCGTGATTGGCCTGCCACTGGGCCTGGGCCTCGGGGCCCACGTCGTTCACCACCACCAGGGCCCCGCCGCAGGACGTGCCCGCGGCGTGGCAGGCGGCGAAGACCCCTGTCAGCTCGAGATGTTCCGCGGGGGCCACCCTGCCCAGGAGCGCCGCCCCTTCCCGGGTGGAGGTGATGGCCGGCGGCACCGCCACGGGATGCTCCGGCAGGGGCCCGGGAAGGCTGGCCAGCCATCGCGTCCGCTCGAGGCCGGGCCGGTAGGCGCCACCTCTCGCTTCTTCCAACGAGGTGGCGATGGCCTCGGAGGCCCACAGGCAGTCGAACAGGGCCAGCCGCCCGTCGTAGCGGCCGCAGGTGCCCAGGAAGAGNNCCCACGCCCACCGTAGCGGTTTCCCAGCCCGGCGGCGGGTCCCCGGCGAGGGGTCCCAGTTCGGGGGCGAAGGCGGACAGCAGCAGGCGCATGGGCTGAGTTTACAGATGATCCAGGGCCCAGGCGGCCACCGGGATGGACAGGCCGTTGCCCAGCAGGCGGTAGCGGGCTTCTAAAGACAGGCTTTCCGGAAACCGGAAGCCCTCGGGCAGGCCCAGCAGCCGTGCCACCTCGGAGGGCGAGAAGCGCCGCACCCCTCGGCCGGTCAGCAGGAAGGAGCCGCTGCCCACGAAGCGCTGGCCGTAGCCGCCGATGAAGCAGGTGCTGCGGCCCTCCTCCGGTGCGACGAAGTCCATGCCGTGGCGGTGGTGGGCGAGAACCTCGGGCCGGAGGTAGAGGGCCTCGTCTTCCTCCGCGTCCAGAAAGTCCACCAGGGCCCGGGAGGGCAGGTCCGGCATGGGCCGGGCTTCCAGGGGTTTCCGCGAGGCCGCCACGAACACGCGGGGCCGCTGGTTGGGCAGGCCGAAGCGGCTCGGGCAGGCCTGNNGGCGCCTCGCGGAAGAGGTCCATGAGGTGGCGGAAGGCCCGCGAACGGCGGTCCTCCAGACCCCCGTGGTTCCCCATGCGGCAGAAGGGCTGGCAGGGCGGGCTCAGCAGCCAGGTGTCCGCGCCATGGGCCGCCAATTCCGCCAGGGGGATCGTGGCCAGCTCCCGGGTCTTCGGTTCATCGCCGTGGTTCAGGGTGTAGGTGGCATTGGCCGCCTCGCTCACATCGTAGGCCGCCACCACCGAGCCCCGGTCTCCGAGGGCGCAGCGCCAGCCCCCCAGCCCCGAGAACAGTTCCAGGACGCGCATCAGCCGCAGCCGCAGCTTCCGCAACTGCCGCAGGCNNNAGGCCCAGGGCCAGGACCGCCAGTCCCAGGCCGGGGAGGCTGGTCTGGAGGGCACGCTCCCCCATGAGCGCCGAGGCGGCAGCCAGGCCCATGCCCAGGGCCAGGAGGCGCAGGACATGGCTGACGGCTCGGAGGGTCAGGCGTTCGCGTTCGAGGCCGCGGTTGCCGAGGCCGTCGCGGACCCGCTCCCGCAGGCTCAGGGCCGGAGGGACCTGTAGGAGACCGGCGGCGCCGAAGCCCCAGAAGGCGATGGCGCCTTCCGAAAGCCCCAGCCAGAGCGCGGCACCCCCAAGGGCGAGGGCCGATCCGGCCGTCAGGAGGGCCAGGCCGGAGGCCCGGGAGCCGTCCAAGGTCATCGCGTCAGCTTCCGGTACTTGATGCGGTGGGGATCGAAGGGCTTCAGGCCCAGCACGTCCTTGCGGTATTCCTCGTACTGGCTGTAGTTCCCGTCGAAGAACTGCACCTGGGAATCGCCCTCGAAGGCCAGGATGTGGGTGGCCAGGCGGTCCAGGAACCAGCGGTCGTGGCTCACCAGCACGGCGCTGCCCGCGAAGGATTCGATGGCCTCCTCCAGGGCGCGCATGGTGTTCACGTCGAGGTCGTTGGTGGGNNTCGTCGAAGAAGAGCAGGTTGGATTCGCTCTTCAGGGTGAGGGCCAGGTTGAGGCGGTTCTGCTGGCCACCGCTCAGCTCGGAGATCTTCTTCTGCTGGGAATCGCCGGAGAAGCCGAAGCGGCTGAGCCAGGCGCGGGCGTTGATGAGCTTGCCGCCCAGCTCGATCTGCTCATAGCCGCCGGAAACGGCCTCGAACACACTCTTGTCCAGGTTGAGCCCCGAGCGGAGCTGATCCACATAGGCCATGCGGACGGTCTCGCCCAGGCGGATGGTGCCCGCATCCGGCGTCTCCTGGCCCGTGAGCAGGCGCAGCAGCGTGGACTTGCCGGCGCCGTTNNAATTCGGCCACCAGGTCGCCCAGGCGCGGGCCGCTGGGGATGTAGATCTCCAGCTCCTGCTCCTTCTGGCGACCCTCCTCGCCCGCCAGCCGCTCGTAGTTGGCGATGCGGTCCTTGCTCTTGGCGTGCTGGCCCTTGGGGGACATGCGGATCCACTCCAGCTCGCGCTCCAGGGTCTTCTGGCGCTTCTGGTCGGACTTCTCCTCGCGGGCCAGGCGGCCCTGCTTCTGCTCCAGCCAGCTGGAGTAGTTGCCCTTCCAGGGGATGCCCTCGCCACGATCCAGTTCGAGGATCCACTGGGCCACGTGATCCAGGAAGTAGCGGTCATGGGTGACCGCGATGACCGTGCCCTTGTAGTCCTGCAGGTGCTTTTCCAGCCAGGCCACGGTCTCGGCATCGAGGTGGTTGGTGGGCTCGTCCAGCAGCAGGATGTCCGGCTCCTGGAGCAGCAGACGGCAGAGGGCCACGCGGCGCCGCTCGCCACCGGACAGCACGCCGATCTTCGTATCCGAATCCGGACAGCGCAGGGCGTCCATGGCCTGCTCCAGACGGGAGTCCAGATCCCAGCAGTCGTGGGCGTCGATCTTGTCCTGCAGTTCCGCCTGCTTGGCCAGCAGCACGTCCATGTCCGCGTCGGGATCGGCGAACTGGTCGCTGATGGCGTTGTAGTCCTTGAGCCAGCCCACCTTCTCGGCGGCGCCCTCCTCCACGATCTCGCGGACGGTCTTGTCCGGATCGAGCTGGGGTTCCTGATCCAGGATGCCGGTGGTGTAGCCCTTGCTGAGCACCGCCTCGCCGTTGAAGTCCTGGTCCACCCCGGCCATGATGCGCAGGACGGTGCTCTTGCCGGAGCCGTTGAGGCCCAGGACGCCGATCTTGGCGCCATAGAAATAGCTGAGCGAGATGTCCTTGATGACGGGTTTGTTGTTGTAGATCTTGCTGACCCGCATCATCGAATAGATGATCTCGGGCTGCTCGGAGGACGCCTTGGTCGCGGTCTTGGCCATGATTCGCTCGAAAAGGGCGATTCTATCGCGCTTCCCGCCGGGCGTCTGGCCCGGATCCCGCCCGGGCCCAGTCGATCCCGGGACCTGTCTGCATCAAGGGGCCCACCTTGCCCCTTGCATGGGCGGACAGCTACTTGTAATTTTGAGGCACCAAGATTCACCCTCAGCCCTTCATCCCAGCAGATGCCCTTCGGAGACTCCCGTGAACCAAGTGGTGGCGCGCTTCCTGGATGGAACGACCCTGAAGGGCCAGACCAGCGATTTCCTGCCGGCCAAAAGCCTCTTCCACATCACGGCGAACGGCGACAAACCCCGGGAGGTGAAGGTCCCGGATCTCAAGGCCCTGTACTTCGTCCGGGATCTCGAGGGTGATCCGGATCATCACAAGACCAACGATTTTCCCCCCTTCGCCCCCTCGCCGGGCCGCAAGGTGCGGGTGGCCTTCAAGGACGGGGAAATCCTGGTGGGCACCACCCAGGGCTACCAGCCGGACCGGCCGGGATTCTTCCTGCTCCCGGCCGATCCGCGGTCCAACAATGAGCGCTGCTTCGTGGTGATGGCCTCCACGCAGTCCGTGGCCTTCGTGTAGATCAGTCCAGGGCGGCCTGGGCGGCCGCCAGGGTGGCGATGGGCACCCGGTAGGGACTGCAGCTCACGTAATCCAGCCCCACGCCGTGGAAGAAGACCACGCTGCGGGGATCGCCGCCGTGTTCGCCGCAGACGCCCAGCTTGATGCCGGGGCGCGCCGCGCGGCCCTTCTCGCAGGAGATGCGCACCAGCTCGCCGATGCCCTCCTGATCGAGGCTCTGGAAGGGATCATCGTCCAGGATCTTCTTCCCGACATATTCCGGCAGGAAGCTCCCCGCATCGTCGCGGCTGAAGCCGAAGCCCATCTGGGTGAGGTCGTTGGTGCCGAAGCTGAAGAACTCGGCCTCCGCGGCGATCTTGTCGGAGGTGATGGCGGCCCGGGGGATCTCGATCATGGTGCCGATGGGGCAGGCGAACTGGGTGCCCCGTTCCTGGTTCACCTGGGCGATCTCGTCGAGCATCTCGGTCTTGGTGTAGGCCAGCTCCCGCACCGTGCCGATGAGGGGCACCATGATCTCCGGCACAGCCTTGATCCCCCTGGCGGCGGCATTCAGGGCCGCCTCGGCGATGGCGCGGACCTGCATGCGGATGATCTCGGGGAAGGTGATGCCCAGGCGGCAGCCGCGGTGGCCCATCATGGGGTTGAACTCGTGGAGCTGCGCCACTCGGCGTTCCACGGTGCCCAGGTCCACGCCCAGCACCTCGGCCATCTCCCGCTGGCCCGGCTCATCCTGGGGCAGGAATTCGTGCAGGGGCGGATCCAGCAGGCGGATGTTCACGGGCAGGCCGTCCATGGCCGTGAAGAGGCCCTCGAAATCCTCGCGCTGCATGGGCAGCAGCTTGGCCAGGGCCTTCTTGCGGCCTTCCGTATCCGTGGCAAGGATCATCTCGCGCACGGCGAGGATGCGGTC
>DPRT01000050.1:62951-64520 GCA_003538615.1 Holophagaceae bacterium
CCATGTCGATCTGCACGGCGGAGGCACCGCAGACGCAGGGCTTGCCCATGCCGCGGGCCACCACGGCCGCGTGGCTGGTCATGCCGCCCCGGGCGGTGAGGATGCCCTGGGAGGCCACCATGCCCGAGATGTCCTCGGGGCTGGTCTCCACGCGCACCAGCACCACGGGGCCCTCCTGGGCCATCTTCTCGGCCTGATCAGCCGTGAGGGCGATGCGCCCTGTGGCCGCACCGGGTCCGGCATTCAGCCCCTTGGTCAGCAGCTGGCCTTCCTTGCGCAGACGGTCCTTCTCCCTGGGGTCGAATACCGGAGCCAGCAGTTGGGAGAGGCTGTCGGCATCGATGCGCTTGAGCGCCGTCCGGCTGTCGATGAGGCCTTCGTCCACCAGGTCGATGGCGATGCGGATGCCAGCCATGGCCGTGCGCTTCCCCGTGCGGGTCTGGAGCAGGTAGAGCTTCCCGCGCTCGATGGTGAATTCGATGTCCTGCATGTCCTTGAAGTGGGTCTCCAGTCGCTTGCAGGTGGCATCCAGCTCGGTGAAGGAGGCGGGCATGGCCTCTTCGAGACTCCTCAGGCCCGTGCCCTCGGCCTGGGACCGGGTGATGGGCTGGGGCGTGCGGATGCCCGCCACCACGTCCTCGCCCTGGGCGTTGATGAGGTACTCGCCGTAGAAGAGCTTCTCGCCCGTGGCCGGGTCCCGCGTGAAGGCCACGCCGGTGCCGCAGTCGTCACCCATGTTGCCGAAGACCATGCTCTGCACGTTGACGCCCGTGCCCCAGTCATCGGGGATGCGGTGGAGGCGGCGGTACGTGATGGCCCGGGCGGTGTTCCAGCTCTCGAAGACGGCGCGGATGGCGCCCCACAGCTGGTCCATGGGCTCCTGGGGAAAGGCGCGGCCGGTCTCCTCCTGCACGATGTCCTTGAAGGCGGCCACAAGGGCCTTCCAATCCTCCGCGCTCAGATCCGTATCCTGGTGCTTGCCGAGGCGCTCCTTCGTGCGCTCCAGTTCCGCCTCGAAGAGCGAGTGCTCCACATCGAGCACCACGTTGCTGTACATGGTGATGAAGCGGCGGTAGNNGTGCGATCGTTGAGCCCCAGATTGAGGACCGTATCCATCATGCCGGGCATGGACACACGGGCGCCGGAGCGCACGGAAAGCAGCAGCGGATTCTCGGTGGACCCAAACCCGCAGCCGCGCACGCCCTCCAGCCATTCCAGGGCCTGCATCACCTCGGCCTTGAGACCGTCCGTCAGCTGGCGGCCATTCGTGTAGTAGGCGCCGCACTGTTCGGTGGTGAGGGTGAAGCCCGGCGGCACCGGGATGCCCAGCCCGGCCATCTCGGCCAGGTTGCAGCCCTTGCCCCCGAGAAGGTTGCGCATGGCAGCGCCTCCTTCGTTGCGGTTCCCCCCGAAGGTGTAAACACCTTTGCTCATTCGTTCCTCCACGCGGAATAGCCAGTGTATCCGGGTAGAACGCAAAAACCCCCGGCGGATGCGGGGGTTCGATACGAAAAAACGGGTCATCTTTTCAGATGACCCGTTTCATTTTAACGTCGCAGCGACCTACTT
>DPRT01000072.1:0-4516 GCA_003538615.1 Holophagaceae bacterium
CCCACCTTGAACTGGAAGCTGTTCATGAGCGAGACCTGCCTGGTCTCGGCCTCGATGCGATCCGCCACCAGCTTGGGCTGGGTCATGGGGCCCTCGGCGCCGTAGGGCATGAGCAGCACCCGCTCCAGCTGGCGCACGGTCTTCTCGTCCAGCTGGGCGCGGTGCTTCAGCAGCTCCTTGGCCTCGGTGATCACCAGGGGGTTGCCGTTGAAGGCCGCGAAGGCCTTGCCGGCGGATTCGGCGGCGGCATCGTGCTCGGGCTTCACATCCGTGGCGGCGGCCCAGGTGGCCTCGGAATTGACGTAGTACAGGGCCTGGTAGCCGGCGTTCACCAGCTTGAGGAAGCGGTCGGCCCGCTCCTGGAGGGGGGACACGGCCTGGGCCATGAGGGGGACACCAAGGATCAGGGCGGGAAGGAGGCGCATGAGGGGCTCCAGGGAACCCTCTATTGTGCCTTCTGGGAGGAAGGCCGTCAGCAGGGGAGAAGGATGCAGAAGCTCGAGCCGAAGCCCACCTGGCTCTGGGCCCGGATCTGGCCCCGGTGGGCGGCCACCAGGCGCTGCACGATGGCCAGGCCCAGTCCCACGCCCCTGGTGGCATCGCTGCGCTCGGACTGCCGGAAGGGATCGAAGATGAAGGGCAGGTCCGCCGCCGGGATGCCCCGGCCCGTATCGATCACGGACAGCCGGAGGAACCGCAGGCCGGCCTCCACGCCGGTCCCGAACTCGATGCCCGCCTCCACCCGCACGGCCCCGCCGCGGGGCGTGAACTTGAAGGCGTTGTCCACCAGGTTCACCAGGGCCCGGTCCAGCTTCTGCCGGTCGCCCCGGATCACGGGCAGGCCCTCGGCGACGGCCAGCTGGAACTCCACCCCGGCCGAGGCCGCCCGCAGNNCCCGCAGCTTCTCCAGGACGATCCCCAGCACCGTGAGGGGCGAGCGCAGGTCATGGACCAGCATGGCCGTGAAGTTGGTCTTCAGGGTGTTGACCTCCTTCAGCTTGAGGTTGGCGTCCAGCAGGTTCTGGTTCTGGATCTCCAGCTCCCGCTGGAGCCGCCCCAGGCTCACCTGGTGCTCCACCCGCACCAGCACCTCCTCGGCGCTGAAGGGCTTGGTCACGTAATCCCGGCCCCCCACATGGAAGGCCTTCACCTTGTCCAGGGGATCGTCCAGGGCGCTGATGAAGATGATGGGGATGCGCGCGAGCGCGGCCTCCTTCTTGAACGCCTCGCAGGTCTGGTACCCGTCCATGGCGGGCATGTTCACATCCAGCATCACCAGCTCCGGGGGATGGCGGCGGGCCGCCTCCAGGGCCATGGCGCCGGACGGCACGGCCCGGACCCGGTACTGCCGCTGGCGCAGCACGGCGCTCAGCAGATCCAGGTTGTCCGGATTGTCGTCCACGATGAGGATGTCGCCCTGGGGCACCAGCATGTCCGTCTCCCTGTTCATCCGTTCAGTCCATCGAGCAGTTCCTGGAGTTTGTAGGCTTTGAGCAGCTGGCGGAGGCTCTCCGCCACGGGCTTCGTTCCCAACTGATCGGCCAGGTCCAGGGCGGCCTGGGTGTCCCCGATCAGCACCGCTTCCTTCAGATCGGCCCGCCAGGCGGCGGACTCCAGTCGCAGGAGCTCCGACAGCGCCTTCGGCGCTGGGGCCTCCCCCTCTGCCTCCCGGTAGCGGAAGCGCAGCCCCAGCATCCGGGAGATCAGTTCAAACAGCTGGCCTTCGCGGAAGGGTTTTCCCAGGAAGTCGTCGAAGCCCGATTGCCGCAGCGTATCCCGGTCCATGTCGATGACGCTGGCGGAGATCGCCACCACGAAGGTGTGGGGCAGCCCCTCCTCCAGCTCCCGGCCGCGGATCAGCTGGATGGCCTCGAATCCGCTCATGCGGGGCATGCGGAGGTCCATCCAGACCAGGTCGGGCCGGTACCTGCCCCACAACTCCACGGCCTCTACCCCGTCGGCAGCGGCGATGACGCGGAAGTCCAGGGATTCGAGCAACCGCACCAGCAGGTCCCGGTTCTCTGGCCGGTCATCCACCACCAGCATGGTGGCGCGGCGCTGGCCCGGCTCCAGCCCGATGACCCGGCCCCGGTCCTCCAGCTCCAGGGGCGGCTCCCCTTCGGGCAGGGGAAGGCTGAAGCTGAAGCGGCTGCCCTCGCCGAGGCGGCTCCACAACGACAGTTCCCCGCCCATGAGGTGCACCAGGGAGCGGCTGATGTGCAGGCCGAGACCCGTGCCCTCGGCGGCCATGGGGTGGTTGGCCGCCTGGTAGAAGGCCTGGAAGAGCTGGCGCTGGTCCTCCTCGGCGATGCCCGGCCCCGTATCCGCCACGGTGAAGGTGGCGCGGCCCGCGGCGTATTCAGCCAGGAGCGACACCGTTCCCTTGGTCGTGAACTTCACGGCGTTCCCCAGGAGGTTCACCAGCACCTGTCGCAGCTTGGCCTCATCCCCCTCCAGGTGTTCGGGGAATCCGGGAGCCACTTCCAGCCTCAGCTCCAGCTCCTTGGAGGCGGCCCGGATGCGCTGCATGTCCAGGACACCTTCAAGCAGGGCCATGGCCCGGAAGGATCCGGTCCGCAGCTCGAGGCCGCCGGATTCGATCTTGCTCAGGGAAAGCACATCGTTGATCAGCGACAGCAGGTGTTCTCCGGCCCCCAGGATGCGGCCCAGCTGGTCCCGATCCTCCGGGCTGCGAGCGCTGTTCCGGTTCATGAGCTGCGCGTAGCCCAGGATGGCGTTGAGCGGGGTGCGCAGCTCGTGGCTCATGTTGGAAAGGAAGGCGCTCTTGGCCCGGTTGGCCGCCTGGGCCCGGGCCTCGCTGACCCGGAGGTCCGCCTCCAGGGCCTTGAGGCTGGAGAGGTCCGAAGCGATGGCCAGGAAGCCCACGGGCTGGCCGTCCGCCGCTGTGATGGTGGACAGGGCCCCCAGCATGGGCACCCGCCGCCCGTCCCGGGCCACAAAGGTCCACTCCCTCAGGTCCGGCCCCGTCTCCGTCAGGTGCCGGATGAGCTCGATCTCGCCCTGGATTCTCCGGCCGGTGCGCTCCGACAGGGCCCTGGCCAGGGCCTCGACCTCTTCGGGATCCAGCCAGGGGGATCCGGGATGCCCGATCACGTCATCCTCGCTGAATCCCAGGAGGGCCTGCGCATAGGGATTGAAGCGGCGCACCCGGCCCTGAGTGTCCCGCACGATGATGGCCGCCTGGGCATGCCGAAGCACGGCGCGTTCGCTGGCCTCCTGCTCCGCCAGGGCATGGATGGTCCCCCTCAGGCGGTCGACCATGCGGTTCAGCTCCCGCCCCAGGTCCGCCAGCTCGTCGCGGCCATCGACGCGGACCTGCGCATCCAGATCCCCCTCCGCGGCCCGGCGCACCTGGGCCACCATCCGGCGGATGCTCCCGGAGAGGTCCCGTGAGATGTAGTACCCCAGCCCCAGGGCCGCCGCCAGCCCCCCCAGGATCATGGCGTAGGAGAGCACCCGCGTCCGCTGGGCCCGGGCGGCCATTTCGTCCACGCTCCGCTGGGCCGCATCCTCCTGGGCCTGCACCAGCCCTGCGAGAAGGGTGGTCACCGGAAGGATCTCCGGCAGCAGGTCGTCATCCACGAAGCGCCCCAGGGAGGCCAGCTGTCCTTCCACCAGCAGCTGCTCCAGGCGGTCCAGGTCCCGGTCCACATAGGCCATGAGCGCATCCATGCGGGCCAGTGCCTCGGGGTCCGAGTGGGCCCCCGCGGCGGCCTTGAAGGCCATCCATTGCCGGTTCGCCTCGCGCCTGGCCTCCTGGATCCGCTGAAGCCCCTCGGGAGTCTCCAGGGTGCCGCCCCGGACCTGGCGGGCCGCGAACAGGATGTGGATGCCGTAGGCGTCCGATACGGTCTTCAGCTGCCGCACCGGGACCATGCGGTTCTCGAAGATGCGGAGCACCCGGCGCTCATCCTCGTGCAGGATGCTGATCTGGATCAGGGCCAGCCCTGCCAGGATCGCGGCCACGGCGCTGAATCCCAGCCAGAGCTTGGCGGCGATGCGGAACCGGCTGAGGAACGGGGCCATGCGACATCCCGTGGAAGGCCTGGTGACCAGAGCCGCCCTGGAGGATGGAAACCCAGTCAGTGCGGCCGATGGAGGGGAGCTTGCCTGGGGAATGATGACGGGCCGCGCCGGCGGCGGCAATGATCCGGGCCTTCCCGGCATAGAATCGATCAGGCGCCCTGACGCCCGGAGCCAGTCATGCCTGCCGCCCATGTTCTTCGACGCTGTCTGCAGGCCGCCCTGGTGGCCTGGGTGGCCCTGGGGACCGGCCTGGCCGGCTGGTGCGCCCCGCCCCTCGCCATCGCCGCCGCCGCCGATCTGCAGTTCGCCCTGCCCGACCTGAAGGCGGCCTTCCAGAGGCGTCATCCCGGCACCGCCGTGGCCATCACCTATGGGTCCTCCGGGAACTTCTGCACCCAGCTCCAGAACAGGGCCCCCTTCGATCTCTTCCTTTCCGCGGACCTCGCCTATCCGGCGAAGCTGGTGGAGG
>DPRT01000072.1:4522-5194 GCA_003538615.1 Holophagaceae bacterium
CCGTGAGACCGCGCCTCGTCTTCGGGGAGAACGCCAGCCAGGCCGCCCAGTTCGTGCAGACCGGCGCGGCCGACATCGGCCTCCTCGCCCTCGCCCTGGCCAAGGCCCCCGCCCTGGCCGCCTCGGGCCGCCACTGGGAGGTGCCCCAGGACGCCCATCCGCCCCTGGACCAGGGCGGCGTCATCCTGAACCACGCCGGGAACCGGGCGGCCGCCCTGGCCTTCCGCGACCTCATGCGCTCTCCCGAGGGGATGGAGATCCTCCGCCGCCACGGCTTCCTGGTGGACGTTCCCTGATGGACTGGCAGGCCATCCGCCTGAGCCTCGTGCTCGCCTCGCTCACCACGGCGGCGCTGCTGGTCCTGGGCCTGCCCCTGGCCTACTGGCTGGCCTTCTCCCGGTGGCGGTGGAAGTTCCTGGTGGAGGCCGTGGTGGCCATGCCCCTGGTGCTGCCACCCACGGTGCTGGGCTTCTACCTGCTCATGGCCATGGGCCCCCGCAGCCCCCTGGGCCATGCCTGGGAGGGCCTCTTCGGCCACACCCTGCCCTTCTCCTTCGAGGGCCTGCTCATCGCCTCGGTGCTCTACAGCCTGCCCTTCATGATCCAGCCCCTGGCGGCGGCCTTCGCCTCCGTGGACCGCGGCCTCATCGAAGCCTCCTGGTGCCTGGGCGA
>DPRT01000072.1:5201-23500 GCA_003538615.1 Holophagaceae bacterium
CTGCTGCTGGGCGTGTCCTTCCTGGTGCTGGCCTTCACCTACGCCCTGCGGCGCCATCAGAGGAAGCCGTGGACGCTCATCTGATCCCCGGCGGCCCCTACTTGCAGGCGGAAGCCGAGCGGCGCTTTCCCGGCGGAGCCACCGTGGAGGCGCGGTTCGAGATCCCGCAGCCCGGGTTCTCGGTGACGGTGCTCTTCGGCCCTTCCGGCTCGGGCAAGACCACGGTCCTGCGGCTGCTGGCGGGACTGGAGCGGGCGGACCGCGGGTCCATCCGCATGGGCGGCGAGGCCTGGTCGGATGCAGCGCGCGGCCTGCACTGCCCGCCCCAGGCCCGGGACCTGGGCTTCCTGCCCCAGGCCTACAGCCTNNCTGCTCCTGGACGAACCCCTGTCCGCCCTGGACCGCCCCGCGCAGCTGCGCCTCCGCAAGGAACTCCGCGGGCTCCTCCGGACGCTCGACATCCCCACGGTGCTCGTCACCCACGACCGCACCGAGGCCCTCCAGCTGGGCGACCGCCTGGTGGTGATGGACCAGGGACGAGTCTGCCAGAGCGGCGACATCCAGCAGGCCTTCGACCGGCCCACGGACCCTGCGGTGGCGCGGATCCTGGGCGTGGAAACCGTCGTGCGGGGCCGGATCGAATCCATCGCCGAGGGCATGGCCACCATCAATGTGGGCTCCGCGCAGATCCTGGCGGCCGATCCCGGGAGCCTCGGCTGGGAGGTCTTCGTCTGCATCCGGGGCGAGGACGTGGCCGTGGAGCGGGGCTGCGGACCGGTTGCGGGCACCACCGCCCGCAACCGCCTGCCCGCGCGGATCACGGCCCTGCATCCCGAAGGCGCCCTCATGCGCCTCAGCCTCGACTGCGGGTTCCCCCTGGAAAGCCTCGTGACCCGCCGGGCNNGGCGTACGAAAATCGCGGGCCATCCGGCCCGCGATTTTCGCATGGGAAAGGATCAGGCCTTCGTCCACCGCAAGACGGGCTTGCGGGCGGCGGTGGTCTCGTCCATGCGGCGCAGGGGGGCCAGCGTCGGCGCCTGGTGCAGGGCCTCGGGATCCTCCTCCGCTTCCCTGGCGATGGCGAGCATGGTGTCGCAGAAGGCGTCCAGCTCGTCCTTGCCTTCGCTTTCCGTGGGCTCGATCATCAGCGCGCCCGGCACGATCAGGGGGAAGTAGATCGTGGGCGGGTGGTAGCCGTGNNTAGGCGCCCTTGAGCCGGGCGCGGATGTAGTTGGCGTTCACGATGGCGCGCAGCGTCGCCTCCTTCAGGCCGTCGGAGCCGTGGCTCAGGCAGTAGGTCAGCGCCCGCACCAGGATCCCGAAGTTGCCGTGGAAGGTGTGCACCTTGCCGATGCTCTGGGGCTGGTTCCAGTCCAGGCGGTAGCTGTGCCTGGGCACCTCGCCTTCGCCCACCTTCACCGTGTCGCGGACCACCACGGGCACCGGCAGGAAGGGCACGAGCTTTTCGACGCAGCAGACCGGACCGGCGCCGGGGCCGCCGCCGCCGTGGGGCGTGGACATGGTCTTGTGCAGGTTCAGGTGCATGACGTCCACGCCGAAGTCGCCGGGGCGGGCCACGCCCACCAGGGCGTTCATGTTGGCGCCGTCCATGTAGACCAGGGCGTCCACGCTGTGCAGCAGGTCGCTGATCTCCTTGAAGCGGTACTCGAAGACGCCCACGGTGTTGGGGTTGGTGATCATGGCCCCGGCGATCTCGGTGCCGAGTTCTGCCACAAGCGTCTTGAGCCCCTTGCGGACCTTCCCGTTCACCGGATCGGTCACGTCGTCAAAGCTGATGGTGCCATCGGGCAGGGAGGGCAGCTCCACCACTTCATACCCGGCCATGGCGGCGGTGGCCGGGTTCGTGCCGTGGCCGCTGTCGGGGATGAGGATCACGCGGCGCTTGGCGCCCCGGGACACATGGTAGGCGCGGATGAGCATGACGCCCGTGAGCTCGCCGGCGGCGCCGGCGCTGGGCTGGAGGGTGACGCCGGGCAGGCCCGTGATCTCCGCCAGCCATTCCTGCAGGGTGAAGAGCATCTCCAGGTTGCCCTGCACGAGGGCATCCGGCGCCATGGGGTGGCTGTCCGTGAAACCGGGCATCCCGGCGACTTTCTCGTTGAGCCGGGGATTGTGCTTCATGGTGCAGGAGCCCAGCGGATAGATGCCATCGTCCACGCCGTAGTTCCACTTGGAGAGGCGTGTGAAGTGGCGGATGACCTCCACCTCGCTCAGCTCGGGCAGGGCGTCGAAACCGCTGCGCTTCAGGTGGGCGGGGCGGGTGTCCTTGGCCGCGGGCACATCGAGCCTGGGCAGGTCCATGCCCCGCTTGCCGGGAACGGAGCGGTCGAAGGAGAGGGGTTCGCGCTGACGAAGGAACATGTCGCTCTCCTTACACGGTGGCGGGGACGCGGGCCAGGATCTCGACGAGGCTCTCGATCATCTGGCGGGTGTGGAGTTCCGTGGCGCACCACAGGATGCAGCCCTCGTATTCGGGGTAGAAGCGGCCCAGGTCCAGGCCGGGCAGCAGGCTCTCCTTCAGGCAGGCCTCCTGGAGCGCGGCGTAGTCGCCGGTGTAGCGCAGGACGAACTCGTTGAAGAAGGGCTGGTCGTCCACGGGCTGCATGTCGGGCAGCTCCAGCAGGCGCTGGCGCAGGTACTGGGCCTTGGCGGCGTTCTGCTCCGCCAGACCCTTGAGCCCTTCGGGGCCCGCGAGCTGCATGAAGATGTTGGCGCGCAGGGCCACGAGCCCCTGGTTCGAGCAGATGTTGCTGGTGGCCTTGTCCCGGCGGATGTGCTGCTCACGGGCCGTGAGCGTCAGCACGTAGCCGGTCCGTCCGTCCAGATCCTTGGTCTGGCCCACCACGCGGCCGGGGATCTCCCGCTTGTGGGCGTCCTTCACGGCCAGGAAGCCCAGGAAGGGCCCGCCGAAGTTGGGCTTGTTGCCCAGGGACATGGCCTCGCCGCAGGCCATGTCGGCGCCGGCCTTGCCGGGCGCCTCGAACCAGCCGAAGGCGAAGGCCTCCTGCGTGACGCTCACCAGCAGGGCGCCGGCGGCGTGGATGGGCCCGGCCAGGGCCGTGAGGTCCTCCACGGCGCCCAGGAAGTTGGGGTAGCCCACCATCACCGCGGCCACGTCGCCGTTGAGCTTGGCCTGGAGGTCGGCCATGTCGGTGACGCCATCCTTCAGGGCCACCTCGACCAGGTGCAGATCCTCATGAGGTGCGAAGTTCGTCTTCAGCACCTCGCGGTAGAGCGGGTGGAGGCCGCGGCTCACCAGCACGGTGTTGCGCTTCTTGGCCACGCGCACGGCCATGAGGGCCGCCTCCACGCAGGCGGTGCCGCCGTCGTAGAGGCTGGCGTTGGTGACTTCCAGGCCCGTGAGGTCGCAGATGAGGGTCTGGTACTCGAAGATGTGCTGCAGGGTGCCCTGGCTGATCTCGGGCTGGTACGGCGTGTAGGCCGTGAACCACTCCTGGCGGCTGATCATGGCGTCGATGGCCGAGGGCACGAAGTGGTCGTAGGCGCCGGCGCCGAGGAACTGGGCGCAGAAACGGGTGTTCTTGTTGGCCAGGCCCATCATCTGCCAGGCCACTTCCTGTTCCGATCCCTGGGTGGGCAGGGCCAGTTCGCGCTTCAGGCGCAGAGCTTCGGGAATGCCCGACAGCAGATCCTCGGCACGGGGGACGCCGATGGTGTCCAGAAGGGCCCGGTCTTCGGCAGGAGAGGAAGGCAGATAGCGCATGGCGGCCTCGGCAGGAAGCGGATGGAATTCCAGCTCTTCAGCCTATCAGCCCGGGGCGCCGNNGTGCGGACCTTCATCAGGCCGTAGGACAGCTCCACATAGAAATTGGACAGCGTGGTGCGCAGCAGGAGGCCCGCGCCCTGGGGGCGCAGGCTCGCCGACGACTGGAACAGACCGTTGCCCCCCTGGGACATCCAGGCCATGTCCAGGCGGGGCACCGCCTCCAGCGTGAGCCCCAGCCCTGCGTAGACCCGGAAGGGCACGCCGAACCGCACCGCGGCGAAGTTCGGGGCGAGGTAGCTCACGGCCTGGGAGCCGATGACGAAGGAAGGCCCCCCCAGGGCCCACCAGCGGTCCAGGGGCAGGGTGCGGCCCTGGCTCCACTCCAGGTCGAGGTCGAATCCCACGGATTCGCTGAGGGGGCGCACGCCCCGGGCCCGGAAATAGGCCTGCTGGAAACCGCCTCCGGCCAGGCTGCCGGCCTCCGCCTCGCCCAAGCCGAACCGGGCCCGCAGAAGCAGTCCATCCCGCGGCAGGGTGTGGCGGTCGAAGTTGTCCCATTCGGCCGACAGGTAGACAGAGTCCTGGGCCTGGGTCCGCCGCATCCCCCCCTCCCGGAAGGCCGCGTTCCGGCGTCCCAGGTCCAGACTCAGCTTGCCCGTGCCCAGGTTGCTGAAGCTGAGGTAGATTCGGAAGAGCAGGTCCGAAGCGCTGATGCGGGCACCCAGCCCACCACTCGGCAGTTCCTGGGAAGCCCAGGCAAGGGGCGCCTCCAGGCGTTGCTGCCAGTAGTTCCCAGCCAGTTCGACGCCGGCGCCCGGCGCGAAGCCGAAGGGGCTGCGCAGGGCCAGGGCCGCCTGTTCCTGGAGCCGGTTCCGGGCGGCGCTCAGATTCAGCTCAGTGCCCTTGAAGCCCAGGTTCAGGGCCCGATAGGCCAACCCCAGCTGGCCCCCCAGGGTGGTCTCGTAGCCCAGGGAGACGTCCAGGCGGTCCCGCTGCTGGGGCACGGGCACGAGGGTGAGGATGCACCCGCCTTGACCGTCTGGCCGGATCAGGTAGTGCAGCACCGAAAGGTGCAGGCGGTGTTCGGCCAGGGCGATGCGGTTCTGGAGGTCGCCGGGACGGAAGGGACGCCCTTCCAGATCGCCCAGCAGGCTGCGCAGGCGCGCCTCGTCCACGGGAGGGCCAGGCACGGACCACACCTCCACACGGGTGACCAGCGGTTCCCGGAGGACCACCCGGAGCTGCCCCGTGTCCGGATCGAAGCCCGATCCCCGGGCATCCACCAGGGGGCTGCCCGCCATGAGGAGCTGATAGACCAGGTGGGACATCTGCGCCCCGAAGACCTGGGGGTTGAAGGGCGCGCCAAGCTTCACCTGCTCATCGAGGGTTTCGCGGGCCAGGGCCAGCCAGGCTTCGGGCGCCTCCACATCCAGGCCCGCCACGGCCGGGTAGGGCCTCACATGAACCCTCAGGGCCCGGTCTGCAGACACCGTCGCCCAGGCCTCCCGGGCGAACCCGTGAACGAGAATCTGCTGGAGCAGGATCTGGACATCCAGGAGCCGGAACCCCCCGCGCACCCTCGCGAGAGCCGCGGATAGCGCCCCCTCCAGGGCTTCTCCCATGGGCACAGGGCTTTCGAAGACCACCCGGTCCGCCGCCAGGGCCTCCTGGCCTCCCATCTTCCCCCGCAGGAGGGTGCCCAGCTCCTCCAGGCGTGCGTCGAAGGCTTCGCGCCCGGCCAGCACCAGCTTGGGCGCCTCCGTGCCATATTCCAGGAAGGGCGCGTCCCGGATGGAGGGGCGGAGGAGGAAGTCCGCCGCGGTCCGGCTTTCCCACTGGCGCCGCTCCACCACCAGGTCCAGGCTCCGGGTGGCCACCGAGAAGATGCTCGTGGCCTGGCGGTGTTCCAGGGGTGCACTGATGTCCACGGCGAGCACCACGTCCGGGTGGAAGGCCTCCTTCGCCGTGAACACCGGCAGGTTCTCCACCAGGGCCCCGTCCACGTACTGCTGGCCCTCGATGACCACGGGCCGGAAGCCGCCGGGAATGGCCATGGAGGCGCGCACGGCCTCCACCAGATCGCCGTTCCGGAACACTCGCCCCTGGCCTGTTTCCAGATTGGTGGCCAGGACCCGCAAGGGCCGCTGCAGCCGGTCGAAGTCCCCCTCGGAGAAGTAGGCGCCCCGGGCCAGCAAGCCCTGGAGCGTGCGCTGGACCTCGGCCCCGGTGCGCAGGCCCTGGGCCAGGCTGATCTGCCCCTTCTGCCGTTCGATGGACAGGAAGGTGGACTCGCGTTCCTCCTGCTCGCCCAGCGTTTCGCCGGGATTGCGGAGGAGGGGCTCCAGGAAGGCGCGGGTCAGATCCCGGCGTCGGAAGAGGTCCTCGATCTCCCGGCCCGAAAACCCGCTGGCGTACAGGGCCCCCACCAGAGCCCCGGCGCTGGTCCCCGTGACGCTGCCCAGGGGAAGGCCGATCTCCTCCAGGCGCTGGATGACGCCGATGTGAGCCAGGCCCCGGGCTCCGCCTCCGCTGAGGGCCAGGCCCACCCGCGGCATGCCTGGGATCTCCACCCGGGGGGCGAAGCGGAACACCATGTCCGGCGGCTGGACGACGACTTCGATGCGCCGCGGCGCCCCCTCCGCGCCGGCCGGCGGAACGACCTGGCCTGCCAGCAGGGCTGGAAGCCCGAAAACCAGCAGGCTCCGTCTCATCCGAGGGCCGCCCGCTGGGCCTCCATGAGCGAGGCGCATCCGGCCAGGCCCAGGTCCATCAAAGCCACCGCCTCGGCGCGAGTGAAGGAGCGCCCCTCGCCCGTCCCCTGCAGTTCCACCAGCTCCAGTTCTCCAGCTGCGGCAGGCCGCGCCGCCACCAGGTTGCAGTCCACGGCGGCCCGATGGTCCTCTTCGTACTCGAGGTCCAGCACCAGGCCCCGCCGCCCCTCGCCGGATTCGACAAGGCCGGCGCTCACCGCCGCCACCTGGCGCACCATCGCCGCATCGAGCCCCTGGGACCGCAGCGCCAGGGCCACGGCGACCCAGGCCCCCGTGATGGCGGCACAGCGGGTGCCCCCATCGGCGTTCAGCACATCGCAATCCACCGACAGGGTGCGTTCNNGCCTCCCGGTCCATCCGGGTGTTCGTGGCCGCAGGCAGCATGCCGTATTCCGCCGTGAGCCAGCCCGTGCCCCGCCCCTTCATCCAGCCCGGCACCTTCGCCTCCAAGCTGGCCGCGCACAGCACGTGGGTGCGGCCCAGCCGGATCAGGCAGGAGCCGGCAGCGTGGAGCTGGACGCCGGTCTCGAAGGACAGGCTCCGATATTCGTCGTTCTGGCGCATCAGCACCCCTTCCCGTCGATCTTGTCCACCCGTCCCTGGTGGCGTCCGCCTTCAAAAGGTGTGTCCAGGAACAATTTCAGGTAGTATTCCGCCTTGAGCGGATCCGTCAGCCGCTGGCCGAAAGCGATGGCGTTCGCGTCATTGTGCTGCCGAGCCAGTGCCGCGTGCTCAGGGGAGGTCACTAGCGCGCAGCGGATGCCGGCATGGCGATTGGCCGCCATGCTGATGCCGATGCCGGATCCGCAGACCAGCACCAGGCGCTCCCATTGATCCCGGCCCTCGGCCGCCCGATGCGCGAAATCCGGATAGTCCACCGAGGCCGAACCGTCCGTGCCGAAATCCACCACGTCATGACCCTGCCCCTGCGCCCAGGCCTTGAGCCGTTCTTTCAGGTCGAACCCCGCATGATCGCTTGCAAACCCGAGTCTCATCCCTCAGCCCCTTCGTCCACGGTCCGTTTCCTACAGCCTACAACCCCTTCATGCTGAACCCCTTCCTCCAGTACCGTCCCCAGGACCGCGGCTTCCTGCTCTGCATGCCCGAGGCGGTGGAACCTGCCGAGTGGGCCCGCGCCCTGCGCACCCTGCCCGGCGAGATGCAGGGCCGCGAGCGCCTCACGCCCGCCAAGGCCCAGATCTTCCTGCCGGACGCCACCCTGGTGGAGATGCACGCCGTGCCCCTGCGCTGGCAGCGGGCCTACCCCTGGCTGTCCTCCCTGGCCCTGAATCCCGGAAACGCCGGCCCCACCCTGCGCTACTGGGCCACGGCGCTGCGGATGCTCCAGTCCCTGGTGGTGCGCGGCGCCCTGCTGCCCCAGCTCGACACCAGGGGGAACCCCTGGAAGGCCCGCTGGGGCGTGAGCCTCACCAGCCCCTCGGATCGCTCGGCCCTGCGGCAGCTGGCGGAAGCCATGCCGCCCGCCACCATGGCCTTCCCCGAAAACGACACCTGGGCCTTCACCAAGACCCTGGCCCTGGGCGAACTGGACGCCTTCGACATCGAGGACGACCTGGCCATGCCGCCCTCTGTGGACACGGTGCTGAGCGCCTTCCTGGAGGACGGCGCCGATTTCATCATGCGGTTTGTGGCCGGAGGGCTGCGGGCGGGCGATGATCCGCGCCTGGGCCTCATCCACCGGCTGCGGGGCCACAAGCGGGACCGCCTGCCCTGGGACGAGCGCATCATGGTGGCCCTGTCCCACCAGCTGCCGGAATTCCCCACCATCGGCATCACCGAGCGCACCCTGGGCGAACAGCTGGCCCAGTGGAGCGAGGGCGCCCGTCCCCAGTGGATGCGGCCCAGCCTGCGCCTGGAGGCCCCCNNGTCCTGCAGGCCCGCCAGGTGCTGCTCCGCGGCCTGGCCCGCGCCGTGCCCTTCTTCCCCGCTCTGGACCGCGCCCTGTCGGGCCAGCGCCCGGAGGACCTGGTGCTGCGCCCCACGGAGGCCTGGAGTTTCCTCACCCGCGGCGCGGCCCAGCTGAAGGAGGCCGGCTTCCTCGTCCACATCCCCGAGGCCCTCGCCGATTTCGGCGGCGCCAAGCGCCTGCGGGCCAAGGTGCGCCTGGGGGCCCGGAGCGTCATCGACTCCGTACCGGAAACCCAGGCCGGGCTCGACGGCACCGTGAGCGCCGACTGGTCCCTCATGCTGGGCGACGATGCCCTGAGCGTGGAGGACTTCGCCCAGATGGCCAGCCTCAAGCACCCGCTGGTGGCCTGGAAGGGCAAGTGGGTGGCCCTCGACCCTGAGACCCTCAAGCAGATCCAGACCGTCATCCAGGCCAGCCGCGGCGCGGGGTTTGAAAGCATGACCAAGGGCGAGGCCCTGGCCGCCGCCCTCACGGGCACCGCCCGCATCCCCGGCGTCAGCGAGGCCATCGAGGTCGAAGTCGCCGGTGATTTCGGCGCCGCCCTCGAGGACCTGAAGGTCCTCCCCGACAAGCCCATCACCCAGCCCGCCAGCTTCCAGGGCCAGCTGCGGCCCTACCAGCTGCGCGGCCTCGCCTGGCTGGAAGGGCTCTCCCGCCTGGGCCTGGGCGGCATCCTCGCGGACGACATGGGCCTCGGCAAAACCATCCAGGTACTGGCCCTGCTGCTGCACCGGCAGGAGCAGAACTCCCAGCACGGTCCGGCCACCCTGCTGGTCTGCCCCACGTCGCTGCTGGGCAACTGGGAGCGCGAACTCGCCAAGTTCGCCCCCAGCCTGCCGGTCTTCGTGCACCACGGCAACAACCGGGACCGCCTGCCCGCCACCTTCAAGCCCCACACCCTGGTGCTCACCACCTACGGCGTGGTGCGCCGCGAGGCGGACACCTTCGCCGTCCATCCCTGGGGCATGGTGGTGGTGGACGAGGCCCAGGCCATCAAGAACGCCGGTTCCGCCCAGGCCAAGGCCATCCGCAAGCTGCGCGGCAATTTCCGTCTCGCCCTCACGGGCACGCCCATCGAGAACCGCCTGACGGAGCTGTGGGCCATCATGAGCGCGGGCCTGCCGGGCTATCTGGGCAGCGAATCCCAGTTCAAGGAGCGCTTCGCCACGCCCATCGAGAAGTACCGCGATCCCGATGCCGCCAACGAACTGCGCCAGCGCATCGGCCCCTTCATCCTGCGCCGCCTCAAGAGCGACAAGAGCATCATCCAGGACCTGCCCGAGAAGAACGAGATGAAGGTCTTCACCACGCTGAGCCGCGAGCAGGCCGAGCTGTACCAGTACCGCGTCGAGAAGATGGACGAGGAGCTGGACGCCGTCAGCGGCATCGAGCGCCGGGGCCGCATCCTGGCCCTGCTCACGCACCTCAAGCAGATCTGCAACCACCCCAGCCAGTTCCTGAAGGCCCAGGGCCCCTATCGCGGCCGCAGCGGCAAGCTGGACCGCCTCACGGAGATGCTGGAGGAAGTGGTCGAGGCCGGCGAGCGCGCCATCGTCTTCACCCAGTTCAAGGAGATGGGCGACCGCCTGCAGGTGCACCTCCAGGAGGCCCTGGGCTTCGAGCCGCCCTTCCTCCACGGCGGCACCACGCGCGAAGGCCGCGACGAACTGGTGCGCAGCTTCCAGGAGGATCCCGATTCCGCGCCGGTGCTGCTGCTCAGCCTCAAGGCCGGCGGCGTGGGCCTCAACCTCACGGCGGCCACCCATGTCTTCCACTTCGACCGCTGGTGGAACCCCGCGGTCGAGGACCAGGCCACGGACCGCACCTACCGCATCGGCCAGACCAAGAACGTGCAGGTCCACAAGCTGGTCACCATCGGCACCCTGGAGGAGAAGATCGACGCCCTGCTGGAATCCAAGCGCGACCTCGCGGACCGCGTGGTGGGCACCGGCGAAGGCTGGCTCACCGAGCTGGATGACGACGCCCTGCGCCGCCTGGTGGCCCTGGATCCCGACGCCGAGGTGCTGGATACGGACGAGAACGGCGACGACTCCGGCCCCCACCCCGCCTACCGCCAAGCCAGGGAGGTGGCACCATGATCAGCCACACCGACCGCTTCGGCGCCACCTGGTGGGGCCGCCTCTGGATCAACGGCCTCGAAAAACTCGGGGATGACTACGAGAACCGCCTGCCCCGCGGCAAGAAGTACGCGGAGGACGGTCACGTCTCGCACTTCGGCGTGCAGCCCGGCGAGATCCAGGCCCGNNCTGGCCCGCATCGCCCAGGAGAGCCGCTTCGTGGCCTCGCTGCTGGCGGGCGAGATGCCCCAGGGCCTGGACGAGACCTTCCGCGAGGCGGGCGCCAGCCTCTATCCGCGGGTTCCCAAGGAGCTGCAGACCCACTGCGACTGCCCCGACTGGGCCAATCCCTGCAAGCACGTGGCCGCCGTGTGCTACGTGATGGCCGAAGCCCTGGACCGGGATCCCTGGCTGCTCTTCGACCTGCGCGGCAAGACCCGCGACGAGGTGATGCAGGCCCTCCAGTCCGCCCTGGAGGCCGCCGCCGTGGTCGCCCCCAAGAAGCGCGGCCGGCCCCCCAAGAAACAGCAAACCGTCGCGGACCTGCTCAGGCGTGAGCAGGCCCAGCCCGAGCCCTGGCGGCGGCTGCCGGACGAGGCCTACGATGCCCTGCCCATGCCTCTTCCCGAGATCAGCATCCCCCGAGTGATCCCGCCGGATCCCTCGGTGTTCACCCAGCTGGGGCCCCTGCCCCATGCCCGCATCGAGACCAGCCTCTGCCTGGCCGCCCTCATGCACCGCACCGCCCAGTGGGTGCTCCAGCAGATCGAGGAGGGCCCGCGCCGCCTCGATGACGGCGAGGGCGAAGGCGACCTCGAGCAGCCCGCCTCACCCTTCGACACCCCCATGCCCCCCGCCGCCAAGCCCGGCCGCAACTGGCGCCACAAGAAGCGGCGCTGGGGCAAGAAGAACGCCTAATCACCGATTCCAGGAGTCCCCATGCGCACCATCAGCACCCCCAACGCCCCGGCGGCCATCGGCCCCTACACCCAGGCTCAGATCTCCGGCGGCCACCTGTTCACCTCCGGCCAGATCCCCCTCGTCCCCGAAACCATGGAGATGGTCACGGGCCCCATCGANNACCGGCTGGGACCGCGTGGTGAAGACCACGGTGTTCCTCACGGACATGGCCGATTTCGCCGCCTTCAACGCCGTCTACGAAAAGGCCCTGGGCGGCGCCAAGCCCGCCCGCAGCACCGTGCAGGTGGCGGCCCTCCCCCGCGGCGCGAAGGTCGAGATCGAGCTCATCGCGGAAGTCTGAAGCGAGAAGGATCCATCGCCAACGATGAGGCGCCCGCTCCTCACCCCAGGCCCAGCTTCGCCTTGAGGACAGGCGCGGCTCCGCGGCTGACCTCCAGTTCCGTTCCGCCAGCGAGGCGCACCAGGAGCCGCCCCGAGTCTCCGGCCCGGACCCCGACCACGGCCTCGGGACGGATCAGGAGGTGCCGATGTCCGCGGACCACCCGGGCGCCCAGGGCCTGTTCCGCCTCCGCCAGGGTCTTCCAGGTGGTGCGCAGCCGCTCGCCCGCGAAGGCCCACACGGCCTCGTCCTCGCAGACGAAGTGCGTGGTCCGGGCCAGGTCCACCATGACCAGGCCGTCCCCGGCCTTCACGGGAAAGCGGAAGGGGCCCGTGGGCCTCGGGACCGCCTCGCGGCCGGATCCACTGGTCCCCTGGGCGCCACGCAGGCGCTGAAGGGTGGCGGCCAGTCGCTCCGCGGTCACGGGCTTGAGCAGGTAGTCTGTGGCGGCCTGCTCGAAGGCCCGCACGGCATGCTCCGCATAGGCCGTCACGAACACCACGGGGACGGGGCGCGGCAGGTCCACCGCCACATCCAGCCCCGTCAGCCCGGGCATCTGGATGTCCAGGAACAGCGCATCCACAGGCTCGCCCCGGGCCAGCCAGGCGAGTACGGAGGGGCCATCCTCCAGCTCGGCTGCCACTTCGCAGCCCGCCTCCCGCAGCAGCCGGGAGAGCCGCCGCAGGTTGAAGGGCTCATCCTCCGCCACCACCACGCGCAGGACGGGCCCGCTCATGCCTTCACCTCCAGCCTCAACTCGGCCACGGTCCAGTCGCCCTCGCGGCAGAGCGTCAGCGCATCCGCCGGGGCGCCCAGCAGGCGCAGGCGCTCCCGCAGGTTGCGCAGGCCCAGGCCCGGCCCCCCGTCCACCGCGGGGGCCGGGCCGGTGTTGGCCACGCGCACGTGAAGGCGGTTCCCGTCGCGGCTGACCCCCACGGCCAGCTCGCCCCCGCCCACGGCCAGGGATACCCCATGTTTCAGCGCATTCTCCACCAGGGGCTGGATCATGAGGGGCGGAATCTCGAGGGCGTCCAGCGATTCAGGCCAGGCGAAGGACTCGCGGAGGCGGGGGCCCAGGCGGAGGCGTTCCAGCGCCAGGTGCCGTTCCACCAGGCGGCGCTCATCCCCCAGGGGCGCCTGCAGCTTCGAGCCGTGATCCAGCAGGGCACGCAGCAGCTCCGACAGGTTCACCAGGGCCCCTTCCGCCGCCGCGGGATCCTCGCGCACCAGCTCGGTGAGGCCGCTGATGGCGTTGAAGAGCACGTGCGGATTCATCTGGCCCTGGAGGGCCCGGGCCTGGGCCTCGTCCGCTGCGCGGCGGGCCGCCGCCTCCTGGATCTCGGCGCGCTCGCGATCCGCCAGGACCCAGCCCAGCAGCAGCCCGAAGCAGAGGTGCGCCACGCCCAGGAGCCAAAGCCGGGGAGGGACGGGAAGGAGCCTGGCTTCCTCCCGGCGGGGGCCCATGCCCCGGTGCATGCCTCCCCGTTCCAGCATCCCCATGCCCCGGCCCGGAGGCGGGCCGCCCGCCGAACCCAGGAGCAGCAGCACGCCAAGGGTGAGGGCCGCCATCCAGGGCAGGGCCTGGACCGCCCCGCGCAGGGTCCCGACCGCAGGACGGTCATCGCCGCTCCATTGCCAGGGCAGCGGTGCGAGGACCAGGAAGAGCGCCACCCAGGCCGCGGGCATGAGAACGTCCAGCAGGGCGGGTTCCGGAAGGCCCATGAGCGCCCGAGCGCCGTTCCACACCAGCCCGAACAGCAGCGCGGCGCCCCAGGTCCGGGGGCGCCGCGTCCGCTGCCAGGTGGCCTGGAGGACCGCTGATGCGCGCATGATCCCTCAGGATACTGGGTGAGGGTTCATCAGGAGGGCTTCACCATGGGGCAGTCGGGATTCATCCCGCGGCCCGCGCCGGGTCCCCGTCCACGCCCGCCCCGGGGGCCCAGGCCCATGGGCCGCTTCTCGAACTGGGCCTTCTGCTCGGGGGTGAGCAGGGGCAGGATCTCCTGCCGTACCGCCCGGTGCTCCAGCATCAGGTCGAACTGGGCGGTGGAGACCTTGTCATGCAGACCCTGGAGGGTCTTGGCATCGGCGCCGGCATCGGCCATGGCCGCGCGCATGGCCTTGCGGGCGGCCTGCGCGGCCTCGCCCTTGGCCTTGAAGGCCGCCTGGTGCCGCTCGTGGATGGCCTTCACCTGGGCCTGCTGGGCCTCGGTGAGGTTCAGCCCCATGAATCCGCGGCCTTCGCCGCGGCCATGGCCGGGTCCGAAACCGGGCCCCCGGCCCTGGGCCTGGAGGGAGGTGCCGATGGCCAGCAGGGCCACGGCCAGAACAGCGAAACGGAAGGGATGGGCGTGCATGGGAGCTCCGGTGGGTCTGGGGCGGATCGTCCGTCCACACCAGGAGATGCGCATGGAGGCCCCGAGGTGGAGCCGCGTCCTCCAATCGCAGATCCCGGGCCCTGAATGGCAGTTCCGGGGGGCCGAACGGGGGCTACTCCCCCTCCTCGGTTTCCCCGATGTCCTCCTCGATGGCTTCCCAGCGCCGCCGGGCCTGGAAGGCGGGATCCTGGAGGCGGGCCAGGAAGTCCGCCATGCGGGGGCCCCAGGCGGACCCCGCCACACAGCCCTCCGGGACATGGGGCAGCAGCTCCGCGGGAGCCTCCTCCAGGCAGAGCTGGGTGAGGATCAGGCTCTGCCGGTAGCTCTCGCCCACAGGCGTGAGGTTTGCGGCCAGGGTGTCGAGGACCTCGCCCAGGGGGGAATCGTCGGGCAGGATCTCCACCTCGGCCTCGATGAGCGCCACGGTCTTGAGACGGGCCGCGATGAGCTTCAGGTGCAGGCGCTCCAGATCCCGGCGGGCGGCCCCCCGGGCCAGAGCGTGGGCCGCGTCCTCCAGGTGGGGATGGAGCTTGCGGAAAAGCAGGGAGAGAGCGGTTTCACCCGCGGTCATGGGAGCGGCTTCAGTCATGGTTCCAGGTTACTACCCCATGGCATTGGACGGACGGCGGTCCCTGGTTCAGCATGGGAGCCAGGAGTTCCCCGTGGCCCCTTCAGACCTGCTCGATCTGACCACCCTCCAGAACCTGGTGGAGCTGGATGACGGCAGCCATGGCTTGATCATCGAGATGCTCGCCATCTTCCGGGAGGATACCCACGGCCGCATCCACGCCATCCTGGCGGCGGCGGATCGGCAGGATGCGGAGGAATTCTCCCGGGCGGCCCATGCCCTCAAGGGCGGCGCCGGGGCCATGGGAGCCAAGGCCCTGCGTGCCCTGTCCGCGGAGCTGGAGGCCCTGGGCCGCAACGGCTCCGTGAAGGCCGGACCGGATCTGCAGGGCCAGCTGGAGGACCTCTTCCGGGCCAGCCTTGAAGCCCTGGAGGCGTTTGTGCGGGAAGGCGAAGCCGGCCGGGCCTGAGGCCTCATACCGAGTTGCATTCAAAGATAGAGATTCACCACAGAGGCACCGAAGCCACCGAGAGAACACGGAGGTCTCCGTGCCCCTCCATCATGGGCAGGCCGGAGGCCGCTTCCGGCCTTGCCGGAAGCCACGGGAGGCGCCGGGCCCGGATGTCCCGTGGAGGATCCGGTTCCGGCGCCTCCCGCGTGCCCATGCTCTGTGTCTCGGTGGTGGATCCTTAACCGACGAGAGCGAGTCGGTATCAGGGCCCCCCGAAAGGCTTCACCCCGGCCGTGCCCTTGGGTGGGGGCTGATCGCTGATCTGGAGGCGTCCGTTGGCATCGGTCCACTGGTAGATGCGCGTGGCGGCCCGCTGCTGGGGCGTGGGCTCGGGCACGGCCTTTTCATCCTCAACCTTGAAGCCGCCATGCCCCTTCTTGAGCAGGGCCATGCTGCCGGCCAGCCTCGGGTCGGCCTGGACGGCCTTGCGGTGGTAGAGGTCCAGCACCTTGGGCACGTAGGCCCGGGTCTCCCGGAAAGGCGGGACGCCCTTGTAGCGGTTCACGGCCCCTTCTCCCGCATTGTAGGCCGCCACCACCTTCGTGAGGTTCCCTTCGTAATACCCATGGAGCCACCGCAGATACTTCACACCGCCCCTGATGTTCTGCCGGGGATCAAAGGGGTCCAGCACCCCGAACCGCTCCGCCGTGGACGGCATCAGCTGCATGAGGCCCAGGGCCCCCGCCTTGGAGCGGGCGCGGTAGTTGAAGGCGCTTTCCGCCTGGATGATGGCCCGGGCCAGGTGGGCATCCACGCCTTCGGCCTGGGCGATCTCATCCACCATCGCGATCAGTTCGGGGCTCTTCAGGGCCCGGGCCATCTCCGCCGGCGTCACCGCGAGCCGCACCTTGCCCACCCCCACATGCTTCAGCACCAGCCCCTGGCCCTTCGTGTAGCTGGGCGGCAGGTTGTTGATCACCAGACGGCCCTGCTTGTCGTAGTAGGTGTAGAGGTACGTGGTGCCCGGCTTGGCGGGCCTCCGCTGCGCCTTCGGCGTCCCGGCGCTGAGGGCCAGGGTGACGAGGGGAAGGAGCAGGATCGGGCAGCGCATCCAACCACCATGATACGTGCACGGAGATTTCCAGGCCGTGCGTGGCATAAGCTCCTCGCGGGGGCCCGACTTCGCAGGCTGCCCCGCAGGCTGCTCCGTCACCCCGCGGTCGCTTACATATTCCGTCGGTACTGCCCGCCCACTTCGTAGAGGGCCTGGCTGATCTGGCCGAGGCTGCAGACCTTGGCGGCGTCCAGCAGGGCCTCGAAGAGGTTGCCGTTGGCCCGGGCCACATCCTTGAGGCGGAGCAGGGCCGCCGGGGCCTTGTCGGCATTGCGGGCGTGGAAGGACGCCAGGTTGGCGATCTGCTGCTGCTTTTCCGCCTCGGTGCTGCGGATCAGCTCGGGGGCGCCCAGTTCGGCGGGCCGCGGGTTCAGGAAGGTGTTCACCCCCACGATGGGGAGCTCCCCACTGTGCTTGAGGTGCTCGTACTGCATGGACTCTTCCTGGATCTTGCCCCGCTGGTACATGGTCTCCATGGCGCCCAGCACGCCGCCGCGGTCGGCGATGCGGCGGAACTCCGCCAACACGGCCTCCTCCACCAGCTCCGTCATCTGCTCGATGAGAAAGGCACCCTGGAGCGGGTTCTCGTTCTTGGCCTGGCCCAGCTCGCGGTTGATGATCAGCTGGATGGCGATGGCCCGGCGCACGCTCTCCTCGGTGGGCGTGGTGATGGCCTCGTCGTAGGCGTTGGTGTGCAGGCTGTTGCAGTTGTCGTAGATGGCGTAGAGCGCCTGCAGGGTGGTGCGGATGTCGTTGAAGTCGATCTCCTGGGCGTGCAGCGAGCGGCCCGAGGTCTGGATGTGGTACTTCAGCTTCTGGCTGCGGTCGTTGGCGCCGTACTTCTCCTTCATGGCCACGGCCCAGATGCGGCGGGCCACCCGGCCGATGACGCTGTATTCGGGATCCAGGCCGTTGCTGAAGAAAAAGCTGAGGTTCGGCGCGAAGTCGTCGATGTGCATGCCGCGGGACAGGTAGTACTCGACGAAGGTGAAGCCATTGGCCAGCGTGAAGGCCAGCTGGGTGATGGGGTTCGCCCCGGCTTCGGCGATGTGGTAGCCGCTGATACTCACAGAGTAGAAGTTGCGGACCTTCTCCTCGATGAAGGTCTGCTGGATGTCGCCCATGACCTTGAGACTGAACTCCGTACTGAAGATGCAGGTGTTCTGCGCCTGATCCTCCTTGAGAATGTCGGCCTGCACCGTGCCGCGCACGGTCTGGAGGGCCTCGGCGCGGAGCCTGGCGTAGACCTCGGGGGGCAGCACCTCGTCGGCGGTGGCGCCCAGCAGCGCCAGGCCCAGGCCATTGTTGCCATCGGGCAGGGTCTCGCCATAGCTCGGGCGGGTCAGACCCTTCGCCGCGTACTTGGCGTCGATCTTGGCCTGGGCGGCCTCCAGCTGGCCGTGTTCCTTCAGCCACAGCTCCGCGCGCTGATCGATGGCCGCGTTGAGGAAGAAGGCCAGCATGGTGGGGGCGGGCCCGTTGATGGTCATGCTNNCCCTTGCTCACGTAGTGGAAGCGCTTGTTGGTGCGCTCCGGCGTGCCCTCGCCGGCGAACATGCGGGTGGGATCCTCGCCCACGCGCTTGTACTCGAAGACGCCCGCCGTGAAGGGGAAGCGGCCCGGCAGGTTCTCCAGCAGCTGCCAGCGCAGCAGGTCGCCCCAGCCCGCATAGGCGGGCAGCGCCACCTTCGGCACCATGGAGCCGCTGAGGGACGTCGTGTAGTTGGCGGTGCGGATCTCCTTGCCGCGCACCACGTAGACGTTCTCGGGCTCGGTGTAGCTCCGCTTCAGCCCAGCCCAGTCGTGGATCAGGCGGCGGTTCTCCGTGTGCAGCTCGCCCAGGTGCTCCTGATAGCGCTGCCGGAGCAGCAGGATGGCCGCGCCCTGGTCCCCCTCGCCCGCTTCGGTGAGGTGGATGGCGTCGTAGAAGGTGCCCGCGGCCGGAACCTTGTCGCCCAGGG
>DPRT01000072.1:23586-37061 GCA_003538615.1 Holophagaceae bacterium
CCACGAGGTCGGCGAAGTCAAGCATGTCGATCTTCTCGAGCTGGCTGGCGGCCCCGTATTCCGGCGTCATCACGTACATGGACAGGTCCACCATGTCGGCGATCTCGCTGTCGCTCTGGCCGATGCCCGCGGTCTCGACGATCACCAGGTCGTAGCCCTCGGCCTTGGCGGCGGCGATGCTGGCCACCAGGGCCTCGCTGGTGGCGCGGTGGGCCGCGCTGCGGGTGGCGAGGCTGCGCATGAAGACGCGGTCGCGCAGTTCCGGATGGTAGAGCGAGTTCATGCGGATGCGGTCGCCCAGGAGGGCGCCGCCGGTCTTGCGCTTGCTGGGGTCCACGCTGAGGACCGCAACGCGTTTCTCCGCGAAATCCACCAGGAAGCGGCGGAGCAGTTCGTCGATGAGCGAGGACTTGCCAGCACCGCCGGTTCCCGTGATTCCAAGAACAGGCACCTTCTTCGTGGGCTTTTCAGAGGTCCCCGCAGCGCCAAGCTCCATCTCGGTGATCTTGCGGGCCAAGGGCAGCGCTGCGGGTTTGGTGCGCGGATCGAAATCGCAGCGCCCGGCCATGTCGTCGATCATGCCCTGCAGGCCCATGTGGCGGCCGTCCTCGGGGCTGTAGATGCGCGCCACGCCGTAGGCCTCCAGCTCGCGGATCTCCTCCGGCGAGATGACGCCGCCGCCGCCGCCGAAGACCTGGATGTGCCCGGCGCCCCGCTCACGGAGGAGATCCACCATGTACTTGAAGAACTCGACGTGGCCGCCCTGGTAGCTGGAGAGGGCGATGCCCTGGGCATCCTCCTGGATGGCCGTCTCCACGATGTCCTGCACTGAGCGGTTGTGGCCCAGGTGGATCACCTCGCAGCCCGTGGCCTGGAGGATGCGCCGCATGATGTTGATGCTGGCGTCGTGCCCATCGAAGAGGCTGGCCGCCGTGACGAAGCGCACCTTGTGCCTCGGCGTGTAGCCGTCGGGCGCAAGGGCGGCGGTTTCGGGCGCGGTAGGCGTGGACATGGATCCCCCCATTTGGGCGAAACCCCAGTCTAACGGCCCCTCCTGCTCTTCCGAAGGACCGCTTTGCCTCCAGTCAGTCCACGCCCAGCAGCTCCACGGGGAAGCGGTCCTCCATGAGCTTCTGCCGCTCCCGCAGGTGCTGCACGAGGGCCTTCCACTTGGGCAGGCCGCGCAGGGGCTCCAGCATGGGACTGCGTTCGTACCACGCCGTGCATCCGAACCCGCGGGCGAAGGCCCGGCCCGCCATGTCCATGGCGCTGGCCCGGTCCCCCATCAGGGCATAGGCTTCCGCCAACCGCAGGGTGAACTCGCCATCCGGCTCGCGCATGCCGATGCGCTCCTGGTCGTACTCCCGCAGCTTCTTCCAGGCCGCCTCCTTTTCGCCGGCCAGGACCAGATCGTAGATTTCGCTCAGGCGGAGGATGTTCGGATAGCCATGGGTCCGGGTGGCGGCGGTCCTGAACTCCTGCCGGGCCTGGGCCTGATCCCCCCGCACCAGGGCCAGGTAGCCCCGGTAGAACGGCAGCACGCCGGAGGTGCTGCGCAGGTGCCCCGGCTGCTCCCGGAGGCTGGCCGCGAACCGCTCCAACTCGCCGGTATAGAGACAGGTGATGTCCACCGCCTGCGGCTGGAGGCCGGCGAAGGCGAGCTCGTCCCGCAGATCCATGGCCCGCCGGGAGAGTGCCAGCAGGCCTGCGCCCCGCGCCGCGTAGGCGATGCCCGTCAGCAGGGTCGGATTGTGGGGCTGGCGCTCCCGCGCCCGCAGCAGCAGGTCGAGGGCTTCGGCCTGGGCGCCGCTGTCCGTCTTGAGCAGCGACAGCAGGAAGATCCCCCGCGGATGGTCCGGCGCCAGGTTCAGGCCGCGCTGGAGCAGGGACTCCGTGTCCGACTGCTCTCGGCGGAAGGCCGCCGGATTGTTGAGCATGCGCCGGTACCGCAGGTTGCCCACGAGGATCCAGCCGCTGGCACAGGTGGGTTCCGCCGCGGCCGCCGCCTCCGCCAGGGCCATGGCCTCATCCAGGCGCTCGTTCTTCAGGCGCCAGGCGCTGGCCTGGACCAGGTCCCAGAAGCGGGCAGGCTGCCCGGGCGTCAGCAAGGTGGGGTTGTCCACGCGGATGGCCTGCGGAAACCCCTTCAGGAAATCCCCGAAGGCCTCCGCCGGCCCCGCGGGCCGGGCTTCATGCTGGATCCAGGGCGGCGGCACCCCCCTGGCCAGGCGGTCCCCCCACACGTGGCGGTAGGAAAGGGCCAGGGCCTCTCCCTCCCGGGATGGGTCCAGCTGCACCACCAGGGTGCGGGGCTTGGCGCACAAGTCCGCGAGATCCCCGGGCATCGCCGTGACGCTGGTGATGGCGGCGCCTCCGAAAACCTCCAACTGGTCCTGCACCAGGGCCCCGATGGCCCGGCAGGTGGCCAAGTCGAGCTTGCCCGTGCCGTCCGGCGGCTGCGTGATCAGCAGCACCCGGAGGGGGCCATGGAGGCTCCGGGCGGTCAGCAGCCAGGCCACGCCTCCGCCCGCCCCCAGGATGAGCAGGAAAGGAAGGCCCAAAACCAGGGCCCGGCGCCATAAACGGGGAATCGATTCGAACATGGGAAGCTCAAGATTACGGGAATTCGGCCAGCCTGCTACAGCCCGAACCATTCAGGCCGGAAGTGCCCCGAAAGCAGGCTCTCCCGTTCTTCCAGGTGCTGGAGCAGCGAATTCCAGCGCGGTGTGCCCCGGATCGGTCCCAGGAAAGGGCTTTCCCGGTACCAGCGGGTGCAGCCGAACCCCTGGCTGAAGGCGCGCCCCGCCTGGGCCATCGCCTGGGAGCGCTCCCCCATCAGCGCGAAGGCTTCGGCCATCTTGAAGGTGAATTCACCATCGGGGACGCGAAGCCCCACCCGGGCCGCGTCAAGGCGGTTCAAGCGCTCCCTGGCAAGGGACATCCGCCCCTCGGCCAGGGCCTCATATACCGCCGCCAGCTGGTCAAACTGCGCGAACCCCCCCGGAATGGCCTGGGCCTGGGCGAACCAGTAGCGCGCGGAAGTCCGGTCGCCCCGTGCCAGGGCCAGGTAGCCGCGGTAGAACCGCACCACCACGTTGCGCGGATCCCCCGGGGTCTCCACCAGCCCCGCCTCGAAGCGCCCCGTGTCCCCCCGATAGAGGTACGTGTTTTCCGTGGCGTGGGCCTGCAGTTCGGTGAACATCAGTCCATCGCCCCGGGCCAGGGCCCGGCTGGCGAGGTCCAGCAGCCCGGCGCAGCGGGCCGCATAGGCCACGCCGGTATACAGCGTCGCGTCCTGGGGGTGGACCCGGAGGCTCCGCCGGAGGACCTCGAGCGCCTCCCGCTGGTCTCCTGCATCGGTCTTCAGCTGGGCCAGCAGGAAGCTCGTCTGGGGGTGGTCGGGCACCAGGTCCAGGGCCCGGCGGAAGTACCGCTCCGCCTCGGCCTGCCCTTGAGGGTGACCCAGGGGATCGATGAGCAGCAGGCGGTAGAGCAGGTCTCCCCGGGTCATCCAGGCCAAGGCGCAGCCAGGTTCCGCTTCGGCCACCTGCCGGACCTGCTCCAGCGCCGCTTTCAGGTAGCTGTTCTGGCGGTGGTGGCTCATCGCTTCCAGCAGGGCCCAGAATGCGCCTGGATCCCGGGGGGTCAGGGCGGCCTGATGCCTCTTGCCCGGAAGCGCCACGGGCAGCGCGTTCCAGAGGGCCACCAGGGTTTTATCCGGCGCCCCTGCCGGTAGCGTCGCGAGGCTCCAGGCGGCCTCGCCTCCGGTCCGCAGGTCTCCCACCCGGGCCAGGCGATGCGTGAGTCCAAGGCTGTTCCCCTCGCGCCGGGGCCGGAGTTCCAGCACCAGGGCCCCGGAAGGAAGCCGGGTCAGATGTTCGGGACGCGGGGCGGAGGTCAGGCGCGTGGTCGCCACGGGCCCCAGGGTCTTCAGATCGTATTCCATGAGGTCCTGGAAGGCCCGCCGCAGATCGGGCGTCAGCCCATCCCCGGGCTCGCCCGCGCCTTCCACCAGCAGCAGGTGGATGGGGGTTTGACGGGACTGGCGGTGCTGCCACCAGCCGGTTCCCGCCGCCGCCAGGAGCGCCAACAGGCAGCCCACCGCCGCCCCCAGAAGGGCTCGCTGGCTGGTGCGGCTGGGAAAGACGCCCATGGGGTACCTGGATGAAGGGTTGCAGCTCAAGGTACCTCAAGTCGCCGCCTCCGGCGAACCGGTGCCCTTCGGCGGCATAATCTCAGGGGAGCCACCATGACCCGCAGCCCACGAACCCTCTCCCTGCTCCTCGCCGCCACCCTGGCTCCCGCCCTCTCAGCCCAGGCGCCCGAACGGCCGGCCGCCCCCACGGAAGAGGCCACCATCCAGCGGTTCCGTGCCCACGCGGCACCGCGTCCCGTCGCTCCCCAGGCGCCCCTCAGCACGGAAGAGCGGAATACCATCCGGCGATTCAAGGAAACCAAATCCAGCGTCGTCTACGTCTCCGCCATCGCGCCGGGGATCGATCTCCGCACCCACGACATCACAAAGGTCCCCCAGGGCCAGGGCACGGGCTTCGTGTGGGATGAATGGGGCCACATCGTCACCAACCATCACATCATCACCGTGGACGAGCAGGGCAAGCGCCTCGGGGATGTGGACGAGGTGGAGATCACCCTGGCCAATGGCAAGACCTACAAGGGGCGCGTCATCGGCTACAGCTTCGCCTACGACATCGCCGTGCTCCAGGCCTTTGCCCCCCTCCCCGCCATGCGCCCCATCCCCATCGGATCGAGCAGGAATCTGCAGGTGGGCCAGTCCGTGATGGCCATCGGCAACCCCTTCGGGCTGGACCACTCCCTCAGCAAGGGCGTCATCTCCGCCCTGGGCCGGGAGATCGGCACGGACTACAGCACGCGCATCACCGATGCCATCCAGACGGACGCCGCCGTGAACCCGGGGAATTCCGGTGGCCCCCTCCTGGACAGCGGCGGTCGGCTCATCGGCATGAACACCGCCATCGCCGCCGCCACCGGCGCTTCTGTGGGCATCGGCTTCGCCATCCCCGTGGACACCCTCAACCGCGTGGTGCCGCGCCTGATCGCGCAGCGCTTCCTGGTGCCCGAGCGCATGGGTTTCGACACCCTGAATGCGGCGGTGGCCCTGAAGACCTTCGGCATCCAGCGGGGCCTCGTGGTTTCCCAGGTGGATCCGGACACCCCGGCGGGGCAGGCCGGCATCCGGCCCCTGAAGCTGGATGGGCAGGGCGGGATCCTGGCCCTCGGAGACATCCTCCTCGCCTACCAGGGGCGTCCGATCGAAAGCAACGGCCAGCTCATGGCCATGCTGGAGCTGGAGCCCCCCGCCGACGAGGTGGTCTTCGATGTCCTGCGGGAGGGCCAGGTCATCCAGGTGAAGCTTCAGCTCAAGCCCGCGAAGAAGGCTCTGCCCGCCAGCATCTGATTCCGCTCAATGGGCGTGGCGATGGGTGTGCTCTTCCACCGGGGGCGGAGGCGGCACGGCACCCTTGGCAGGCCGGGCTTTCGGATCGAGGAAGCGCAGGGGCACCTTCAGGGGCTGCTCCAGGTTCGAACAATGGACCACCAGCAGGGCCTCGGCATTCTTCCCCGTGCGCCGGATCCGCAGCACCTGGCGGCTGCCTTCCGCCACCGGCGCGTCCAGCACCTGGAAGCCCCGGCCCTCGATGTCCGTCTTGAGGATGCGGAAGGGCTTCCCATCCCGGGAGGTCAGCTCCAGCGCCGCCAGGGTCGTCTTCAGGTCCGTGAACACCACCCGCGAGGGTTCGGGAACCACCGGAAGCACCACCCGCCAGTCCAGATACAACGTGAAGAGGGGCTGCTTCGGCGCATTGGTGGCCACCTTCAGCACCTCCAGTCCGGCGCCGACGCCGGGCTTCAGGCGGGCCGGCCGCAGGGTCACGCGCAGCTCCGCCGCGTCGCCCCCGGGAATCAGCTCCGCATCCAGGTAGGACGGCGGCTCCGAGGCCAGGACCAGCTTCAGGGGATCGCCCCCCTCCCGCCGGAACCGGAAGGCCAGCTCTGGGCTTTCGTGTAGCGCCACGTCGCCAAGGCTCTTGCGCGCGGCATCCACCGTCACCTCGGGCCGCACCGCCATGTCGTAGCGCAGGATGTAGTTGGGCTGGGCGGGATCGTCCGTCCCCAGGCGCACCGCGCCCTTGATGAACCCTTCGAGGCCCGCCGGGTCCACCTGCACCCGCAGCATCCGGATCTCTCCGGGCTGCAGGGGCGCCGCCAGCTGGGCCTCGTCCAGGCGCAGGCCGAGAGACAGGTCCAGCACGCGGAAGCGGAAGGACCGGTCATGGGTGCTCTTGATGCCGAAGACCGCCTCCCGGATCTCCTTGGGGCCCACGCTTCCCAGGTGGACCGGGAAGGGCGTCGTCAATTCGATGCGGGCGGGGGGCACCACCGCCGGTTTCGCCGCCGGGGCGGGCGCCGGGGCCTGGAGCAGAAGGAGGGCGGGGAGGATGAGCATGGGGTGTCCTGGATGGGATCATCCAGTGTGCCGCGGGACGAGGAAGGCGCCGAACGGTTAATTATTGTTAAGAGCGCCTCAATCCCAGTGCCGGATCCAGGCCGGATCGTATTTGCCGTCCGCGGTCCTGGGCCCGCCCTCCATGGTCGCGCGCTCGATGCCCAGGCTCCGGAGGGCCGCCTGGAGGGACTCCGCCCGCTGTTTCTGCAGCGCCGGCTTCAGGGCCTTGGTGGCGGGCACCTGCACCGTCCAGCGGCCTGCGGCGCCCCAGGCCGCCACCCAGGCCCGGAGCTTCTGCAGGCCCGCGGGGCTCAGATCCGCCCGCTGGGGCAGGAAGAAGAGCAGACCCTCTCGCGGCGGCGCCTCGGGGACCGCCCCAGGGGGAGGCGGGACACGCATGGGATCGGAGTCCACCACGGGAAGGGCCGGGAGCCCCGCCAGCTCGTCTCGCCACGCCATGTCCCCCTTCATGGGATATCCCGCCTCCGAGGGTTCGAAGCGCGCCTCCGCCTGGGCGCCCCGGACCTCGGACACCCGCAGGTGGCCCAGGGGCTTCGGTTCGCCGGAACGGCGGACGGTGAGCCGGTGGCCCACCCGGAGCCCCCGGTCCAGGCCTCCATCCAGGCGGTAGATCCGGTCAGCCGCCTCATAGGGCGGAAGCCCCTTCCGCTCCACGGCCACGATGCGGAGGGGCGCCTGGGCGCTCAGGGCGCCGCAGACACAAAGGCACAGGAGGAGGCTTCTCACCCTCCCCTCATCGACCGCTCCCGCCCTGGACTTTCGCCTCGTCAGAAGATCCGGATGCCCAGCTCCCGCAGGAGGTCCCCCAGCAGGTAGAGAGAGCCCGTCACGAGGCGGGGGGCATGGGCGGGCGTCCTCAGGTGCACAGCCGCCTCGGCCATCGTCAGCAGCGGGGCCTCTACCCCCCAGGCATCCTGGAGCTGGGCTTCCGAGGCGTACCGGGGCACATCCCCCCGGATGAAGGTGACCGAGAGGGGGCGCAGCCGCTTCAACTCCCGGGCCACCCCCGCCAGGTCCTTGTCGCCCATGGCGCCGAAATAAAGGTGGGGACGCACGCCGCAGGCCAGGGCGTGATCGGCCAGCACCCGCGCGCCGTCTGGGTTGTGGGCGCCGTCCGTCCACACGCCCTGGAGTCCCGGGACCTCCCAGAGACGACCGGGCCAGCGGGCCGCAGCCACTCCGGCCCAGAGTTCCTCCTCGGGAATGGGAAAGCCCAGCCCCCGCAGCTGCCGCACGGTTTCGAAGGCCGTGGCCAGGTTGTCCAGCTGATGGAGCCCCGCCAGACCCACGCGCCGGCCCGCCAGGCGGGAATGATCCCAGCGGATGTCCGCCGGCCCCTGGCGTGCGGCCGGACAGAGCACCGGCTCGTTCGACAGCAGGGGGCGGATCCATTCCGGATCGAGCGAAGGCCCCAGCACGAGGGGACGGCCATCGCGGGCGGTGCAGAGCTTTTCCCGGGCGATGGCCTCGCGGGTATCACCCAGGTACTGCTGATGGTCCAGCCCCACGTTGGTCAGCACCGTGAGGATCGGATCGGTGGCGTTGGTGGCATCCCAGCGTCCACCCATCCCCACTTCCACCAGGGCCACTTCGACGCCGGTCATGCGGAACGCCGACAGCGCGGCCGTGATCATCAGCTCGAAGTAGGTGGCGTTCAGGCCGTTCCGCGCTTCGGAATCGAAAGCCTCCCCCAGCAGCAGGTCCAGGGCCCCCGGGCCGATGGGTTCCCCGTCCACCCAGATGCGCTCGGTGACATCCACCAGGTGGGGCGAAGTCGTCCACCCCACCACGAAACCGGCTGCCTTCAGCATGTGGGCGAGAAAGGCCCCGGTGCTGCCCTTGCCGTTGGTGCCGGCGATGAGGATCACGGGGAAGCCCGCGTCGGGCCGGCCGAGACCCTCCAGCAGCGCCTTGATGTTGTCCAGTCCGTATTTGATGCCCAGGTGGCCGCGCGCCTGGAGGCGCGGGATGAAGATGGCTTCCGGCGCTTCGCGCATCAGTCCCGGGGCGACGGCGTCATCCACGCCAGGCAGGCGGCGATGAAGTCCTTGAGCTGGTCGCGGGTCACCACCTTGTCCACCATGCCGTGGGCCTGGAGGAACTCCGAGCGCTGGAAACCCTCGGGCAGGCTCTGCTTGATGGTCTGCTCGATGACCCGGGGGCCGGCAAAGCCGATGAGGGCCTTGGGCTCGGCGATGTTCAGGTCGCCCAGCATGGCGTAGCTGGCGCTCACCCCGCCCGTGGTGGGATCCGTGAGGATGCTCAGGTAGGGCAGGCCGGCCTTGTCGAGCTTGGCCAGGACCGCGCTCACCTTGGCCATCTGCATCAGCGACAGGGTGCCCTCCTGCATCCGGGCGCCGCCGCTGCAGCTGACGATGAGGTAGCCGCACTGCTTCTCCAGGGCGCGTTCGGCGCCCAGGCGCAGCTTCTCGCCCACCACGCTGCCCATGCTGGCGGCCAGGAAGTCGAAGTTCATGACGGAGGCCACCACCGGCTGGCCGGACAGGGTGCCCTCCACCACCACCACGGCATCCTCGGTCTGGCCCGCCTGCTCCAGCTTCTTCAACTGGTCCTTGTAGCTCTTGGTCGAGACGAAGCCAAGGGGATCCCCGCTCTTCAGGTGGCTGAAGAGCGTCGTCCACCCCTCATCCATCAGGTTCTCGAGCCGCTCCTCCACACCGATGCGGAAGTGGTAGCCGCACTTGGGGCAGACGTTGTGCGTGTTGACCAGCTCCTTGCGGTAGATCAGCTCCTTACAGGCCTCGCACTTGATCCAGAGCCCCTCGGGCACCCGGACGGTCTTTTCCTCGACGGCGGTCTTCTGCTGACGCTTCTTGACGAACCAGGACATGAAAACTCCTACCGGCCCTTGGCCGGACCGTGCTTGAGGGCCTCGAAGAGCCGGTCCAGCTCCGCTTCGCTGCCGTAGTGCATGACCAGGGCGCCCGCCTTGCCCTTGGCCTTGATCTCGATGCGGGTGCCCCAGGACTGGGTCAACTCCTCCGCCGCGGCCTTGATGAACAACTCCTGGGGGTGCTTCTTCTTCCCCTTGACCTTGGTCTGTTTCTGCAGGTGCTGGATGCGGGCTTCCAGGGCGCGCACGCTCAGCTGCTGGGCGACCACCTCGTGGGCCAGCTGTTCCTGGAGCCGGGGATCCGGCACCCCCAGCAGCACCTTGGCGTGCCCGGTGCTGAGGCGCCCGTGGGCCACATCGGCCTTGATCTCCGCGGGAAGGCGCAGCAACCGGAGGGTGTTGGCCACCTGGGGCCTGGACTTGCCCACGCGGTCCGCCACCTGCTCCTGGGTGAGGCGCAGATGCTCGCCCAGCTGCCAATAGGCCGTGGCCTCCTCGATGGGGTTCAGCTCCTGCCGCTGGATGTTCTCCACCAGGGCGAACTCCAGGAGGCGGTCGTCCGGAACCTCCTTGATCACCACGGGAACCATGGCGATGCCCGCCTTGCGGGCCGCACGCCAGCGGCGCTCACCGGCGATGATCTCGAACTGTTCGCCGACCTTGCGGACCACGATGGGTTGGACCATCCCGTGCAGCTTCAGGCTTTCAGCCAGCTCCGCCAAGGCGGCTTCGTCGAAGTGCGTGCGCGGCTGGGCCCGGTTCGGCACCAGGCTTCCCAGCGGCAGCTCCCGCTGCGAGGCATCCTCCGGCGACATCTGGCTCATGAGCGAGGTCAGGCCCCGGCCCAGGGCCGGCCGCTTCAACTGAGTCATCAAGCTTCCCTCCTCGCGGTCATCTCCAGATTTCCGGGCAGCTCCAGATCCAGCCATTCCTTCGCGAGGTTCAGGTAGGCCTGGGCACCCTTGGAGCGCAGATCATAGAAGGCCACGGGTTTGCCGTGGCTGGGCGCCTCGGCCAGCCGGATGTTCCGGGGTATCACGGTCTGGAACACCTTCCCGGGGAAGGCGTGCCGCACTTCGCTGGCGACGGCGGCGCCCAGGTTGGTGCGCTCCTCGGCCATGGTCAGCAGGATCCCCCCCAGCTGGAGACGNNGCCAGGGCCTGCTTCAGCACCTGGAGCTGCGGCAGCTCGAAGAGCTCGAACTCCATCTGCGCCAGGTCCTTGCCCGCAGGGATCACCTGCATCATGGGCACTTCCGTGCTGAGCACCAGGGCCTCCGCGGGCGCGCCCTTCATCAAGGCGTAGGCTCCGGCGCGATGATCCGGCTTGGGGAAACCCAGGCCCGTGGTGCTATGGCCCTGGGGATCGAAATCCAGAAGCAGCACCATCTTCTCCATCATGGCGAGGGAGGCGGCCAGGTTGATGGCCGTGGTGGTCTTCCCCACCCCGCCCTTCTGGTTCGCCAATGCCACCACCCGGGCGCGCATCAGGCGGCCCTCTTCATCGCGCAGGCGCTGGTCAAACCACGCATCTTGGCATCCCCTCGGGTGTGGAACACGACAGTCTAGCAGGTCGGGTTCCACGGCGAAGCGGCCCTGCTGCTCAAGCCCAGAGCGAGGGATCCGGATGCACCCGGCCCAGCCGGCGCACCGGGCCGGAAAGCCACAAGTCACGCCATGCGCCACCAGCATCCAGCACCAGTTCCACCGAAACGTCTTCGCCGCCGGCGGTATGGAACCGCCACGCTGAAGGGCCCTCCGTTCGGGCCAGCCAGGCTGCGGCCACGGCACACCCCGTCCCGCAGCAAAGGGTCTCGCCCTCGACCCCGCGCTCCCAGGAGCGGATCCTCGCCTCCCCTGGCGCGATCACCTCGACCACGTTCACGTTCGTGCCGCCGGGAATCGCCGGGTGATGGCGGAGCGGCGGCGCGAAGAGAGGCAGATCCACCGCGACCACCGAGGGCACCCGCAACACCAGCTGCGGATTGCCGACCCATCCGAACCCCGCGGGCAGGTCTGTGGCCATGGGTACCGGGCGCAATCCGAACCCCTCTCCCTCGGGCATCCGGATGCCCACACCCCGATCATCGCGGCGAAGCAGAATCCGTTCGCCGCTGGAGATGGCCTCGACCAAGGCCCCCTCCGGAGCGCCCGGGGCGGCCAGCGCTGCCCTGCTACCGTTGGAACAAAAGGACTTTGATCCATCCGTATCCCAGTGTTCCAGGATCCAGGGCCCCTTTCCGGGGCTTTGCATCAAAAAAAGGCCATCTAAACCGAAGGCCCGCCCCCGAGGGCACAGGACTTTGGCGTAATCCGAGCCAAAGCAAGAATTAACTTGGTCCGCCCAGAGGTAGCCGAACACGTTGCCGGCGGCGGAAGCGAGGTGGAGTTCCAACCTACTTCTCGCGGCTGCCGAAGGTGTAGACGGTCTCGCCGGGGCGCGCATAGCCCTGGCGGCGAGCCAGGGCCTCCATCAACTCGGGGTCCTTCGCCGCCAGGCGCTGGACCTCCTCCAGCAGCTCCCGGTTGCGCCGGTTCAGCTCCAGCAGCCGCGTCCGGGCCGCGGCCAAGTCGGCCTCTCGCTTCCGCAATTCGGGCAGGCCCCCCTCTGAAAAGAGCATGGCCATGAGGGACAGGAAGCCAGAGACTCCCAGCGCGCCCCACAGCGTGGATGACTTCAGGAGCCAGTTGGCGTTCATGGAGGGATCCTCCTAGCCGATGGGGGTTCCGAAGGCCTCCCGGCCTGCGTATCGGGCGGCCGCCCCCAGCTCCCATTCGATCTGGAGCAGGCGGTTGTACTTGGCCACCCGGTCCGTGCGACAGGGGGCGCCCGTCTTGATCTGCCCGGCGCCCGTGGCCACGGCCAGGTCCGCGATGAAACTGTCCTCGGTCTCGCCGCTGCGGTGGCTGATGACGGCCCGGTAGCCGGCCTTGTGGGCCATATCCACGGCCCGGAGGGTCTCGGTGACCGTTCCGATCTGGTTCAGCTTGATGAGGATGGCGTTCGCCACGCCCTCCTGGATGCCCTTGGCCAGGATGGCGGGATTGGTCACGAAGAGGTCGTCGCCCACCAGCTGGGTCTTTGCGCCCATGGCCACCGTCTGGGCCTTCCAGCCCTTCCAGTCCCCCTCGGCGAAGCCGTCCTCGATGGAGATGACCGGGTGCCGGGAGACCAGGCCTTCGTAGTACTGCACCAGCTGGGCCACGGTCTTGCTGGCACCGTCCAGGGTGTAGGCCTTGCCGTTGTGGAATTCGCTGGCGGCGCAGTCCAGGCCCAGGAAGATGTCCTTCCCGAGCTTGTAGCCCGCCTTCTTGACCGCTTCCCCGATCAGCTCGAGGGCCTCCTCGTTGGAGCCCAGGTTCGGGGCGAAGCCGCCTTCATCCCCCACGCCCGTGGCCAGCTTGCGGGCCTTCAGGACGCCCTTCAGGGCATGGTAGACCTCGGCCCCCCACCGGACGGCCTCCCGGAAGCTGGGCGCCCCCACGGGCAGCACCATGAACTCCTGGATGTCCACGTTGTTGTCGGCGTGGGCACCGCCATTGAGGATGTTCATCATCGGCACAGGCAGCAGCCGGGCGGAGGCACCACCCAGGTAGCGGTAGAGGGGCATGCGGGTGGACCGGGCCGCGGCATCCGCCAGGGCCATGGACACACCCAGGATGGCGTTGGCGCCCAGGCGCCCCTTGTTCTCGGTCCCGTCCAGGTCGCACATCAGCTCGTCGAGCTCGGCCTGCTGGAAGGGATCCATTCCCTGGAGGGCCTGGGCCAGCTCGACGTTGATCGCGTCGATGGCCCCGAGGACGCCCTTGCCCAGGTAGCGCTTCTTGTCGCCGTCCCGTCGTTCCAGGGCCTCGCGGCTTCCCGTGGAGGCCCCCGAAGGCACGATGGCCTGGCCAACCGTCTCATCGGAAAGCTGCACCCGTGCCAGCACCGTGGGATTCCCCCGGCTGTCGAGCACTTCAAGGGCGGAGACGCGGTCGATGATGTTCATGGAGACACCCGGCTCAGAGAGGCGCGCCAGCGCGCCTCTCTGATGTTAGCCAGGTTGTGCGGGGCGATTCCGCGGAATCCGCCTACTTCTTGGCGGCCTTCTTCGGCGCGGCCTTCTTCACG
>DPRT01000129.1:0-7462 GCA_003538615.1 Holophagaceae bacterium
CGTATATGGGTTGAGGTGGTGGGGACAGGTTAGCGCAATAGGCGGTCTGGGGCGATTGGGGCGGGTGTCATGGTCGAGGAGATTAGGCAGACCGGTGAAAGGCGGAATGGGGAGGCTGGGGACCCGCCCCCCCGGTTCCTGGACCGGCTGCGGGANNTCATCCTCTTCCACGGCAAGCGGCACCCGAGGGAGATGGGGGCACCGGAGGTCCAGGCCTTCCTGAGCCACCTGGCGGTGGACCGGCGGGTGGCGCCGTCCACGCAGAACCAGGCGAAGGCGGCCCTGCTCTTCCTCTACCGCAACCTGCTGGAGGTGGACCTGCCGTGGCTGTCCGAGGTGGTCCAGGCCAAGCGCCCGCCACGGCTCCCCGTGGTGCTCACGCCGGGGGAGGTGCGGGCCGTGTTCGATCAGATGGAGGGCGGCATGGCCCTGGTGGCGCAGGTGCTGTACGGCACGGGCATGCGGCTGATGGAGGGGCTGCGCCTCCGGGTGAAGGATGTGGAATTCGAGCGGCGGGAGATCGTGGTGAGGGACGGGAAGGGCGGCAAGGACCGCGTCACGATGCTCCCGGATCGCCTGATCGCGCCGCTGCGCGCCCACCTGGACCGGGTCCGGGCCTTGCATGAACAGGATCTGGCGGAGGGCTTCGGAACCGTCCTGCTGCCGGATGCGCTGGCGGAGAAGAGCAAGGCGGCGCCGCGGGCCTGGGGCTGGCAGTGGGTCTTCCCCTCCGCGCAGCGTTCGGTGGACCCCCGCTCGGGCCTGGTCCGCCGCCACCACCTCCATCCCGAGAGTGTCCAGAAGGCCGTGCGGCTGGCGGCCCGGGCCGCGGAGCTGGTGAAGCCCGTGACGCCCCACGTGCTGCGGCACAGCTTTGCGACGCACCTGCTGGCGGCGGGGCACGACATCCGCACGGTGCAGGAGCTGCTGGGGCACAAGGANNGGCTGTGATGGTTTGCCACGGATGAACACGGATGAACACGGATCTGGCCCTCGCCCTCATCCGTGGCTGACCTCTTCGTTTCCGGAAGGAGTAACCTCGTCTGATGCACCTGTCCGACTTGAGGTTCCGCAGGCTGGTGGAGGAGGCGCTGGCGCTCGTTCCGGGGGAGTTCCGGCCCCACCTGGAGGGCGTGGCGGTGGTCATCGAGGACTGGGCGCCGGACGCGCTGCTGGATGACCTGGGGGTGCCCGAGGACGAGACGCTCTACGGGCTCTACTCGGGGCGGGCGCTGACGGAGGGGCCCGCCAGTTCCGGCGATCTGCCGCCCCGCATCACCATCTACCGGGGGCCGCTGCTGGAGGACTGCGCGGACGAGGACGACCTGCGCGAGGAGATCGCCACCACGGTCATCCACGAGATCGCCCACCACTTCGGCATCGGCGAGGCGCGGCTGGAGGAGCTGGGCTGGGGCTAGAATTCACGCATGGAAGCGGGCTGGCCGAAGGGGGGCTGTCTGCTTTGGATGGGAGATCACCTGGATCCTGCACCCGCCGCTCCTCCGGTCCCGGGCCTGACCGCTCCGCGGAAGCGGCGCGGCGTGGGGTCCTGGCTGGCCCCCTGGATGGCCTTGGCGGTGCTGGCGGGCACCCTGGGGATCACCTTCAGGGTCTGGACGCAGGCGCGGACCAGCGCCCGGCAGGAGATAAGGGCCTATTTCGATTTCCGCGCCCGCGATGCGCTTTCCCGCATGACCCAGCGCCTGGCCACCTATGAGCAGGTGCTGCGCGGGGTGCGGGGGCTCATCTACGCCAGCGACCGGGTGAGCCGCCGCGAGTTTTCCGCCTATGTGGCCAGCCTGCGCCTGGAAGAGCATCACCCCGGCATCCAGGGGCTGGGCTATGCGGCGCTGGTCCCGCGGGCCAAGGCCGGGCAGCATGTGGAGGGCATCCGCCGGGAGGGCTTCCCCGGCTACACCCTGTGGCCCGCGGGGGACCGGGATCCGCTCTCCGCCATCATCTACCTGGAGCCCTTCTCGGGGCGGAACCTGCGGGCCTTCGGCTACGACATGTTCTCGGAACCGGTGCGGCGCGAGGCCATGGCCCGGGCCTGGCAGACGGGGGCCACGGCCCTGTCGGCCAAGGTGACGCTGGTGCAGGAGACGGGACAGGACGTGCAGTCGGGGTTCCTGATGTACCTCCCGGTCTACGCGAAGGGCGGAGAGCCCGGGCGGAACCTGGAGGGGTGGGTGTACGTCCCCTTCCGCATGGCCGACTTCATGGCGGATGTGCTGGGGGAGCGGGCCGGGGACCTGGATATCGAGATCTATGACGGGGACGTCCCGGGCCCGGACACCCTGATGTACGACCGGGATCCCGGCCATGCCAGCCTGCTGCCGCCGCCGGGGCTGGGGTCGCGGCAGGCCCTGGTGTTCGGGGGCCATCGCTGGACGGTGGCCATCCGCGCCCTGCCCGTGCTGGAAGCCCAGATGCGCCGGGACCGCTCCATCGAGGTGCTGGTCGTCGGGGGCCTGGGCAGCCTGCTGGCGGCGGTGCTGGTGTGGGCCCTGGTCCAGGGCCGGGAACGGGCCCTGGCCCTGGCTGAAACGCGGAAGCTCCAGGTGGAGGCGCAGCGCCTGCATCACCAGGGGGCCATCGGGATCCTGGCCAAGGGGCTGGCCCACGACTTCAACAACCTGATGCAGTCGGTCCTCTCCTGGGTCTACCTGGCGCGCCTGCATGCCGAGCCCGGCGGCAAGGTGGCGCAGGCCCTCGATCACGTGGAGGTGGGCTCGGCCCAGGCCCGGGAGCTGTCGGAGCGCCTGCACCTTCTGAGCGATGCGCCAGACTTGCTGGACAGCCGGGGCCCCGTGGCGCCGTTGCTCCAGCAGGCCGTGGCCGAAGCCCTGGCCGGCAGCGAGGTCCAGGCGCGCTTCGAATTGGAGGCCGCCGATGCGGTGGTGCGCTTCCAGGCCACCCAGCTCCAGGCGGTGTTCACCCATGTGACCGTCAATGCCCGCGAGGCCATGGCGGGACAGGGGAGCCTGGTGGTGTCCCTGCGCCGGCAGACCTTCCCGGAAGGGGAGGAGCTGCCGGTTCCGGCCCCCGGTTCCTACCTCCACGTGGCCTTCGCGGATGCGGGGCCGGGCATCGATCCGGCCCTGCTGCCGCTGATCTTCGATCCCTATGTCTCCACCAAGCAGACCTTCAGCAGGAAGGGGCTGGGGCTGGGGTTGGCCCTGTGCCGCATCGTCGTGCAGCGCCACGGGGGCGCCATCACCGCCGAGTCGCGGCCCGGCGCGGGAACCACCATCCACCTCTACCTGCCCCTGGCGCCGCGGGAAGGGGCGGCCGGGCAGACTTGACCGGCTTATACCCGGGCGGCCCCATCGGATAATGGAAGGCAGGCAGGTCATCGGGGGATCGCATGGTCAAGCGCCTGTGGGCGACGGTCAAGGGCAGCTTCGCCAGTTCAGTGCTGGCGGCCAATGCCGTGACCATCTTTTCGGGCATGATCCCCTTCGCGCTGGTGAAGCTGGCGCTGCCCTTCGCGGCGGTGCGCCGGGTCCTGGACCGCGTGCTCATGGCTCTGGCCCAGACCTGGGTGGGGGTGAACGGCGCGTGGATGGCGCTGGTGCAGCGCATGCGCTGGGATGTGCAGGGCCTTGACGGGCTGCGGCGCCGGGGCTGGTACCTGGTGAGCAGCAACCACCAGAGCTGGGTGGACATCCTGGTGCTGCAGAAGGTCTTCCACCGGCGTGTGCCCTTCCTCAAGTTCTTCCTCAAGCGGCAGCTGCTCTTCGTGCCGGTCATGGGGCTGGCCTGGTGGGCCCTGGACTTCCCCTTCATGCGCCGCCGCAGCGGCAGCCGCGCCAAGGATCTGGCCACGGCCCGCAAGGCCTGCGAGAAGTTCCGCCAGGTCCCCACCTCGGTGATGAATTTCCTGGAGGGCACGCGGTTCTGCCCCGCCAAGCAGGCGGCCCAGCAGTCGCCCTACCGCCACCTGCTGAAGCCGAAGGTGGGCGGCCTCGCCACGGCGCTGGGCGCCATGGGCGAGCGCTTCGATGCCCTGCTGGACGTCACCATCGTCTACCCCGAGGGCGTGCCCAGCTTCTGGGACCTGCTGTCGGGCCAGGTGGGCCGGGTGGTGGTGCGCGTCCACGAGCGCGTGATCCCGGCGCATCTGCTGGGCGGCGACTACGAGGGGGACCCGGTCTTCCGGGCCCGCATGCAGGGCTGGGTGCAGGCGATGTGGGCCGAGAAGGACGCCCGCATCGAGGCGATCCTGCAGCAGGGGGATCCCGCCCAGGCCTGAACGCGATCCGGCGGTCGCGTGGCATGACCTCCTCGCCGGATCCTCGCTGCGCCGGCCTGCCCCGCAGGCCGCTCCGCGATCCGGCGGTCGGTCAAACCAGCAGCAGGGTCCCGAAGGAGGAGCCCATCAGGGGCGGGCGGCCGGGGGTGTGGTCCTCGTAGAGGCTCGCCAGACCCGCATCGGGGTGGTACTGGCTCTTCGCGGGCAGGGCCAGATCCCGGAAGCAGACCTGGGCGCAGAGGTTGGAGACCAGGGCCGCTTCGTCCCCGGCCTTGATCTGCGCGGTGCTGAAGGCCCGGGAGACGGCCTTGTGATGGCGCACGCGCTTGCGGATCCGCTGGAAGAGGCCCACGTAGGTCTCCGGGGGCAGGGGCGTGCCCAGGCGGGCCAGGCGGTCGAGGGTGCTGAAGGCGTGGAGCAGCACCTGGACGGAGACCCGGGTGGGGCCGCCGCTGGCCTCGAAGCGGGCCTGGAGGGCGCCGAAGGCTTCGAGGACGGCGGGGAGCCGCGCCCGGTTGAAGCCCGCCGCGTGGGCCAGGTGGGCGCCGTAGATCAGGGTGGTGCCGCGGTCGCCCAGGTCGTAGGGGGCGTTCTGGGCGGCTTCCAGCACGCACTCCAGGGCCTGGCGGATGAAGCGGTCCATGAGGATGCCGGGCGCGAAGTTGCGCACCCGTGCCGCGTGGGCGAGAACCAGGGCCAGCCGGAAGAACTGGCCGTCCCGGATGCGGAGGTCCTGCAGCAGGTCCGACTGGATCCGCTGGACGGCCTCGAAGAGGCGGATGCGCGGCTCGATGTGGTCCTCGTCTCCGGCCACGCCGCCGTCCGCCAGGAAGAGGTCCACGGCGTAGGGCAGGCGCCATCCGGAGGCGGCCACGGTGGGGGGCAGCAGGGGCCGGGTGCGCTGCACCAGGCTGTTGAGGCGCTCGCGGCCGCACCAGAGGTAGGCCCGCTTGGGCTCCTCCCGCGAGGCGCGCAGGAGGCGCACCAGGACGGCGATCTTCGCGCGGAGGGGGTGGAGGTCGGCGAAGGCGGGGACCCGCTCGAAGGCCTCGAGGAGGTTTTCGTACTCGTTGATGAAGGCGGAGGGGCGCTCCCCCTGGGCCATGCAGTCCACCAGCAGCGAAAGGAAGCTGGAGGGATCCTCCTTCACGTGCCCCAGGCTGGCCCCCCGGCTGCCGGGGCCCAGGGAGGACTGGATGGACGCATCGAGCAGCTCCATCACCGGGGCCTCGGGGAGGGCCGACTCCCCGGCGGCTGTGAGGCGGAAGAAGCCCTCGCCCTCCACCTGGGTGCCCGCGGGAGCCTGCTTCTGGACCTGATCGATCTCCCGGTCCGTATCGGCCAGGCGGTCCAGGCAGTCCCGCCCCTCCACCTGCAGGTAGTCCAGGATGCGCTCCAGCTGCGGCGGCACATCTTCGGGAACCTTCACATCCCGCACCTGGAGCCTCAGGATCCCCAGGAGGGCGATGAGCTGGGCGGCGTCCGGATCACCGGGGCTGATCCCCGCCGGGGCGCCCTTGGGGAGCAGGCCCCCCAGCCGGGACTTCGGCGCCATGCGCCGCTGCAGCCGCTCGGCGCAGCCCTTGGCCTCGATGATCTGGCGGTGGGTTTCCTGCAGGGCTTCGTACCGGCCCTCCAGGCTGGCCTGCAGGGGGCGCTCGTCCTTCTGGATGAAGCCCTGGGCGAGGAGGTCCGCCAGGCCCTCGCGGCCGATGGCCTCCAGGCGCACCGTTTCGGCGGCGGCCAGGATCTTCAGGCGGTCCAGCGAGGTCAGGGTGTCCATGGAGGGGCGGCAGAGCTCCGGGGGCGGGGGGCGTGGTGGGGCGCTGGGATGTCATCGGCTCCCGGGATGTTTTTCCCAAGAACGGGACGGATCGGCTCCCGGCGCGGAAAGGGCGCCGGAATGGCGCCCTTTCCGCTGGAGTGTCCTGCTTGGGAGGACTACCCGTTCACCTTGACGAACTGCTCCATGAAGGCCACGAGGGTCTTCACGTTGTCCACGGTGACGGCGTTGTAGGTGCTGACGCGGATGCCGCCGATGTCGCGGTAGCCCTTGAGGCCCACCATGCCGGCCTTCTTGGCTTCCTTCACGAAGAGGTCGTCCAACTCGGGGGTGGGCAGGAAGAAGTCCACGTTCATGAGGCTGCGGTGGGCCTTCTCGGTGACGAAGCCCCGGTAGAAGCCCGCGTGCTTGTCGATGCAGCCGTAGAGCAGCTCGCCCTTCTGGCGGTTGGCGGCCTCGATGGCCTTGAGGCCGCCGATGCTCTTGTTGTAGGCCAGCACGTTGCGCAGGATGTAGATGCCAAACGTCGGCGGGGTGTTGTAGAGGCTGTTCTTCTCGGCGTGGAGCTTGAAGCGCAGGTAGCTGGGCAGGTCCTGGGCCTCGCACATCTCGAGGACATCGTCGCGGACGATGGTGAGCGTGACGCCGCTGGGGCCCAGGTTCTTCTGGGCGCCGCCGTAGATGAGGCCGAAGGGGCTCACATCAAAGGGACGCCACATGAAGTCGCTGCTCATGTCGCAGATCAGGGGCACATCGGCCTTGGGGAACTCATGCCACTGGGTGCCCTCCACGGTGTTGTTCGACGTGAAGTGCAGGAAGGAGCTGTCGGCGCCCACCTTGATCTCGTCGGCGTGGGGCAGGCGGCTGAACTTCAGGTCCTTGGTGCTGGCGGCCACGCGGATGTTGTCGCCGCCCACGAGCTTGGCCTCCTTGGTGGCCTTCTCCGCCCAGTTGCCCGTGACGATGTAGTCGGCTTTGCGGCCGCCCCGCATCAGGTTCAGGGGGATCATGCCGAAGCTGAGGTGGGCGCCGCCCTGGAGCAGCAGCACCTTGTAGTTGTCCGGCAGGCCCATCAGCTCCTTGGTGAGGGCGATGGCCTCCTCGTGCACCGCATCGTATTCCTTCGAGCGGTGGCTGATCTCCATGACGGACATGCCGGTGCCGGCGAAGTCCAGCAGCTCTTCCTTGGCCCGCTCGAGCGCGGGTAGGGGCAGGCCTGCCGGGCCCGCGTAGAAGTTGATCGCGCGATGGGTCATGGGAACCTCCTAGGCTTTGAAATCCTGAAGAATCAACACCACCTCGTCGCCGATGCGGCCGAGGTTCTCCTTGGAGCTGGCGCCGATGTGGGGGGCCATGAAGACGTTGGGGGCGCTGAGCAGGGGGCAGTCCGCGGGGGGCGGATCGCTGGGCCACACGTCGGTGCC
>DPRT01000129.1:7475-15136 GCA_003538615.1 Holophagaceae bacterium
TGCTCCTTCAGGAAGGGATCGAAGGCGATGACCTCCATGCCGAAAGCAGCGGCCCGCTTGGCCACTTCGCTGGCGATGGCGCCGGCGCCCACGAGGCCCAGGGTCTTCTTGAAGAGCTCGGTGCGCTTCAGCTCGCTCTTGAGGAACTTGCCCTCCTTCATGGAGGTGTGGGCCTCGATGAGGCGCGCGGGGATGGCCACCATGAAGGCCATGGCCATCTCCGCCACGGCCACGCTGCTGGCCCGGGGCGTGTTCACGGCCTTGACGCCCTTCTCGGCGCAGAGCTTCTTGTCCACGTTGTCCATGCCCACGCCGCCGCGGATGACGAGCTTGAGGGCGGGGGCCTGGGCCAGCAGGTCGGCGTTCACCTGGGTTTTCGAGCGGACGAGCAGCACCTGGGCCTGCCCGAGGGTGGCCATGTCGGAGCTGACGGTGCCGAAGGCGGCGAGGCGCTCCGGCAGCTTGGCGTCAAAGGCGTCGGCGATGAGGATGTGCATGGGAGTCTCCATTCAGCCTTCGTACATCCGCACCAGCAGGCCGGAGCGGAGCTTGGGTTCGAACCAGGTGGACTTGGGGGGCATGACTTCGCCGGCGTCGGCCACGGACATGAGCTGGGTGAGCGAGGTGGGGTAGACGGAGAAGGCCACGGCGCAGCCTTCCTTCACGCGGCGCTCCAGCTCGTCCATGCCGCGGATGCCGCCCACGAAGTCGATGCGGGTGTTGGTGCGGGGGTCGTCGATGCCGAGGATGGGGTTGAGCAGGTTCTCCTGGAGGATGCTCACGTCCAGGCCGCGCACGGGGTCGCTGGCGGGGAAGCTGCCGGGCTTGGCCTTCAGCTCGTACCAGGTGCCGCCGAGATACATGCCGAAGGTGGTGGGGGCCTGGGGGGCGCGGTGGGCGGAGACGGCCACATCGAACTTTTCGCGCACCTTGGCCAGGAAGGCGTCCTGGCTGAGGCCGTTCAGATCCTTCACCACGCGGTTGTAGTCCATGATCTTCAGCTGGTCGTGGGGGAAGACCACGGCCATGAAGCTTTCGAAGGGCTCGTCGCCCGTGGCGGTGGCGCCGGCGGCGGCGCGGCGGGCCTGGCCGTAGCGGATGGCGGCGGCGGTGCGGTGGTGGCCGTCGGCGATGTAGAGGGCCGGCACGCCGTTGAAGAGGTTGACCAGCTCGTAGACCACGGTCTCGCCGGAGACGACCCACACGGTGTGGCCGATGCCGTCGGGCGTCACCACGTCGTAGGCCGGCACCTGCTTGCGGATGTCGTTGACGATGTGGTCGATGTAGGGGACGGCCTTGTAGGTGAGGAAGACGGGCTCGGCGTTGGCGTTCTGCTCGGTGAGGTGCCGGGTGCGGTCATCCTCCTTGTCCTTGCGGGTGAACTCGTGGCGCTTGATGGCGCCGGTCTCGTACTCCTGCACGGAGCAGAGGCCCACCAGGCCCGCCTGGACGTGGTCGCCCATGCGCTGCTGGTAGACGTAAAGGCAGGGCGCGTTCTCCTGGAAGAGGGTGCCGTCCTCGATCATGCGCATGAGGTTGGACACGCCCTTGGCGTAGACCGCGTCCGCATGGATGTCGGTGTCCGCGGGCAGGTCGATCTCGGGGCGGCCCACGTGGAGGAAGGAGTGGGGGTTCCCCTTGGCCAGCTCGGCGGCCTCCTGGGTGTTCACCACGTCGTAGGGCACCGAGGCCACCTGGGCGGCCAGCTCGGGCCGGGGGCGGTGGGCGCGGAAGGGCTTCAGCTGAGACATGGGCACCTGCCTTCGAAGGGGCCCCCGCGGGGCCGCACTGGCGCCATTATTCCGCGCCGGGGGCCCTTTGGGGGATTCCGCAAGGGCCGGTTTTGACGAAAGTCCCAGACGGGAGCCCGGATGGGCCCAAACCGTCAAAACCGCGGGCGTCCCGCAGACGGGTCGGAGGCGGCTCCGGGCGCCCGTGAATCGGTGATCAGCGCGGCATTCATCAGGATCTCGGTGAGCGGCAGGTCGATGGTCCGCTCCACCCGGCAGGTGTCCACGAACTCGATGTCCGGGCGGTCCCAGGTGAGGATCTCGTAGGCGGCGGGAAGGCCCTCCTGGTCCCGGAAGGCGGCGTGGAAGACTTCGCCGTGCTTGAGGTAGAGCAGCCCCATGCCCGCCTCGGAGTTGACGGTGAGGGTGCAGGATTTCTGCTCCCAGTTGAGGAGCTGGAGGAGGCTGTTGAGGCCGATGCCCCGGACCTGGCCCGCGGGCTCGAACTGGGCGGCGGCGCGGATGGCGTCCATGAGCAGGGTGAGTCGCGGCGGCTTGGTGAGGATCTGGATGGCGCCGAGCTGCAGGGGCGTGTTCAGGTGCTGGCTTTCGTCCAGGCCGGTCATGACGATGACGGGCACCTGGGGGAAGAAGCGGCTGGCCTTGGTGATGAGGTTGAAGCCGTCCATGACGGGCATGTTCAGGTCGGTGACGAGGACGTGGACTGGCTCCTGGCGCAGCAGCGCCATGGCCTGGGCGCCGTCCTGGGCCATGAGGATCTTGAAGCCCTGGAGCCCCTTCAGGCCCGCGCGGTAGAGGCTCAGCGTGGCGCGGTCATCCTCCACCACCAGCAGCGTCTTGGCGGGGGCTTCGGCGTGGGGGAGGGGGCGGGGGCGGGCTGGCAGGTTCATGGTCTGTGGCTGAGCATACCGTCAGCGCGCCTCGCCCTTGGGAATTTTGCGAGCGGGGACCGGCTCTTTGGCCAGGATGGCCCGGGCTTCGGCGGCATCCTGGGGATGGCGGGCCTCCCAGTCCAGCACCCAGGCCGGCAGCTCGGCGTCCTCGTAGTCCCGCAGCTTGCGGTGGTGGCTCACCAGGGATTGCACCACGGCCTCGTGGATGTCCTCGGCCTTCGGGGGGAGGTGGCCTTCCCAGATGGGCTCGCGGAAGTAGGTCCGCAGGGTGGCCTCGGCGGGCTTGCCCCACACGGCGTAGGTGCGGTCCAGGGGGCCGCCCACGGGCTTCTGGTTGAGGTTCTCGCCGTAGAGGTAGAAGAACACGGCGTCGCCATCGCTCCAGTGGCGCAGCACGCCGAAGGCGCCCTTCAGCAGGTGGTCCTGGAGGGCCAGGTCCACGGGTTTCTCCGTGCGGAAGTCCCAGGGCCCCACATGGGCGTGGGCCACCGATGGATAGCCCACCTCCGTGATCATCACCGGGCGCTGGAAGCGGGCCTGGAGGGTGCGGGCCTTGTAGACGATCCACCACCAGGCATCGCGGATCTGGTCCGGGCTGGGGTAGGCGTCGTACTTGGCGATGGGATCGTAGGTGTTGATGCCGATGACATCCAGGCAGTCGCCGAAGACGAAGCTGTCGTGGCTGTCGAAGTTCACGCTGTAGACCAGCTTGCCCTTGAAGACCGTGCGGACTTCGGCCGCCAGCCGCCGCCACTGGTCCGGGAAGGGATGGGTGGAGGCCATCTCGGTGCCGAGGCTGTACCACTCCACGCCGCCCTCCTGGGCCAGGGCCGCCAGGCGCACGTTGAAGTCCGTGTAGTTGCGCCACCACAGGTCCCAGTTTGATGGCTCGATGTTGCCCCGCCACCAGTCGGCGTTGTCCGCCTCGTCCCGCAGGTTGATGGTGGGGAAGAACATCATGCGCAGGCCGCGCACCTTCGCCTGGTGGAAGGTGCGGCGCAGGCTCTCCTCCGTGGGGCTGGAGGTGGGGTGGCGGCGGATCTCGGTGCTGTGGCCCGTGTCCATGCGGTAGATGGCCTGGAGGCTCACGCAGGTGGCTCCCGTGGCCGCGATGCGATCCAGCTCCTCCCCGTAGTCGTAGTCCGGCACGCCCGCATAGAGGCCCAGGACAAAGCCCCGGGGCTGGGGCACCAGGGCCTTGCGCTGCATGCGGCGCACGAGCAGCAGGGTGACCGGCAGACTGAGGATGGCGATCAGGGCGAGGATGCGACGGGGCATGAGGCAGGCTCCAATCTCCAGCCTAGCGGCTGAAGATTGGAGTAAGGAACTGCTCCGCAGTTCCAAGTCTTTCCCCTACTCGCGGGACGCAGCCCCGCGAGCCTGCCGGTTGGCTAGGTCCGTTCCACCCGAACCTGCACGATCCGCGCGCCTTCCATGCGCAGCACCGTGAGCCGGGCGCCCTCGACCTCCACGGCTTCCTGGGGCTTGGGGACGCAGCCGAGGCGGGCCAGGACCAGGCCGGCCAGGGTGTCGAAGCCCTCTCCCTCCCAGGCGGCGAGGCCCAGGCGCTGGGCCACGTCCTCCACGTGGGCCTGGCCGGAAACCAGGTAGACGCCGGGGGCCTGCTCCACCAGGCCGGCGGGGGCTTCGTGCTCGTCCTGGATCTCGCCGAAGACCTCCTCCAGCAGATCCTCCATGGTGGCCAGGCCGGACACGCCGCCGAATTCGTCCACGACGATGGCCAGCTGGGTGCGGGTGCGCTGCATCTCGCGGAGCAGGTCCATCACGGGCTTGCTTTCGGGCACGAAGCGGGGGGGCTTCATGAGGGTGGCCAGGGCGGGATGCTCGCCATCCGGCAACTGGATGAGGTCCTTGAGCAGGAGCACGCCGCGGATGTGGTCGATGCCCCCCTCGAAGACGGGCAGCCGCGAATGGCGGGTGTGGGTGAAGGCCTGCCAGGCCTCGGGGATGGTGGCCTCCAGGGGGAGGGCGGCGATGCGGGTGCGGGGGGTCATCACCTCGCGCACGAGGGTGTCCCCGAAGGTGACGACGTTGCGGATGAGCTCCCGGTCCCCGGCCTCCAGGATGCCCTCGGCCTCGCCCTCTTCCAGCAGGGCGGTGACGGCCTCCTCCGTGGCGTCCTCGGGTTCGGCTTCCTTGGCGCGGTCCTGGGTCCGCCGGTCCACGAGGTGGGCCAGGGGATCCACCAGGAGGGCCAGGAGGGGGTGGATGGGTGCGTAGAGGGGGAACAGGCGGATGAGCCACCGGGTGGGATCGCCGGGGGTGAGGAGGACCGGCAGGGCCAGGTCCAGGGCCCAGAGGCCCGCCAGCACGAGGAGGGCCAGGCTCCAGCCGCCGCCGGGCAGGGCGATGCGGAAGGGCCACAGGAGGGCGAGAAGGGCCAGCAGCAGGGCCTGGTTCCAGAAGGCGAGCCCCATGCCCAGGGCCTGGGGCCGCTCAAGCAGGGCGGCCAGGCGCGGGTCCTGGACCAGATCCTCCTCCAGGATCCGGCGGCGCTGGAGGGAGGGCATGCTGTGGAACGCCGACAGCAGGGCGGTGGTGGCGCTGCGGTAGACGAGCAGCGCCAGGGCGCCGAGCAGAAGCCAGGATGTGGGGGTGTTGATGCCTGAATCAGCCATGGTTTGGATGATTCTAGCGGGTCCCGCCGCTGCGCGCCTGGATCAGCCTGGTGATGTCCGCCTTGGCTTCGGGGCTGAGGTGCAGCTTCCGGCGCCCGGCCTCGCGGAAATACTCCTCGGGATCGCGGCAGAGGCCGTCGGGCGTGGGGGGCAGGCCCTTGCGGGCCCGGGCGGCGTTCAGGAAGGCGTAGGGCTCCTTGGCCAGCTCGGGGCTCTGCAGGAAGTGCCGGACGGTCCACCAGCCACCCAGCACGCACCAGATGCCCAGCGCGGCCACGGCCTTGTGCTGGAGGCTCCGCATGAGGTCCGGCGTCTGGCGCACCTTCTGCCAGGCGATGCCGGCCCAGAGGTTCAGGCCGATGACGGCGGCGGTCAGCAGGAGGGTGCCCGTCCAGCCCAGGCTGCCCCAGCCCCAGCCCGTGAGGCCGATGACGGCGGGGGCCAGCAGGACGCTGAAGAGCAGGTTCAGGTGGAGCATGTAGAGCAGCAGGGATTCGGCGCTGGCGGCCTTGATGGGGTTGGGGCCCGTCCAGCGGGGGCGGATCAGTTCCACGGCGCCCATGAGGACTCCGGCCAGGAGGATCCAGCCCAGGCGCGCCGCCACGCTGGGCAGGGTGGTGTTGGCGATGGCGCCCAGCTCGCTGTAGGTGAAGGCGCCCGTGCGGCTTTGCAGCATCCAGACCCCGTTCTGCTGGATCCAGGTGCCGCCCCAGAGCCAGCTCTCCTGGGCCGAGGTCCCCCAGGCCAGCAGCAGGGCGCCGAGGATGGCCAGGCCTGCGAGGAAGCGGGCCTCGCTCCAGCGGGCCTGACCTTCCACCGGCATGACCCGGAGGTGGCGGTAGAGCCCCCCCAGGAAGGCGCCGAAGGCCGGGAAGGCGATCCAGGGGAAGAGCGGGAACAGGGCCTGCACGCCGCGGTCCGGGTTGCCGTTGAAGAGCCCCCGGATGGGCAGCCACAGGCCGTCGGCCATGCCCGAGGCCCAGAGGTGGGGGGCCACCACGGGCACGAAGATGGCGATGGCCAGGGCGAGACCCGTGAACACCCGGGGATTCCGCACGAGCCGCGCCAGGCCCTGGAGGATGAGCAGCGAGAAGACGATGCACTGGAGCACGTCGATCTTGAACAGCTCCCGGGCCTGCTGCGGCGTGTTCAGCAGGGTCCAGTCCGCGAGGGTGATCCCGGGCGCATGGAGGGCATAGGCGCAGAGCAGGATGAANNGCCATGGTGAAGCTGGGCGCCACCAGGCCGTTGAGGTAGTTCAGCCAGTCCGGGCGGAGCCCCGAGGCCAGCCAGACGTTCACCACATGCACTTCGATCATCACGATCACCGCCCAGCCCCGCAGCTGGTCGATCCAGTCGCAGCGCTTGGAGGGGGTCAGGTCAGTCCAGAGGGACATGGTGCCGGCCTAGGACGCGCTGTGCCGCATGACGCTGTGCTTCTTGCCGTAGAGGAAGTAGATGGCAAAGCCCAGGCCCAGCCAGGCGATGAGGCGCCACCAGTTGGCCACGGGCAGGGAGAACATGAGCATGAGGCAGGTGAGGACGCCCATGACGGGCACGAAGGGGACCCAGGGGCAGCGGAAGGGCCGCTCGGCCTCGGGGTGCTTCTTGCGCATGATGAGCACGGCGGCGCAGACGATGACGAAGGCCAGCAGGGTGCCGATATTGGCCAGGTGCAGCAGGGCGTCGATGGGCAGGAAGCCCGCCAGGGCCCCCACGAAGACGCCCACCAGGATGGTGGACTTCCAGGGGGTGCGGAACTTGGGGTGCACGTCGCCGAAAGTGGATTTGGGCAGCAGGCCGTCCCGGGCCATGGCCAGGAACACGCGGGGGCCGCTCAGCATCATCACCAGCAGCACGGAGGTGATGCCGGCCACACCCGCCGTGGCGATGAGGCCCTCGGCCCAGCCCATGCCCTTCTGCTTGAAGGCGGTGGACACGGGGGCGTTGATGTCCAGCTGGTCGAACTTGACCATGCCCGTGAGCACGGCCACCACGGCGATGTAGAGCACCGTGCAGACCAGCAGGGAGACGATGATGCCGATGGGCACGTCCCGCTGGGGGTTCTTGGCCTCCTCCGCGTGGGTGGAGACGGAATCGAAGCCGATGTAGGCGAAGAAGATGATGGCCGCGCCCGCCATGGTGCCGATGGGCGCGCCGCCGCCGTCCACCATGCCCGCCACCCGGTGCCCGAAGAAGCTGATGCCGGTCCAGCCGAAGGGGGCGAAGGGGTGCCAGTTGGTGGTGTTGATGAAGAAGGCGCCCACGCCGATGACGAAGAGCACGGCCGCCACCTTGATGGCCACCATGATGCCGTTGAAGGTGGCGCTCTCCTGGATGCCCTTCACCAGGACGGCGGTGATGATCGCCACGATGAT
>DPRT01000129.1:15204-18920 GCA_003538615.1 Holophagaceae bacterium
GCCGCGAAGATGCAGGTGATGCCGGCGATGACGTAGGACACCATCAGCGAGGGGCCGGCGATGTTGTGGGCGGCGGCTCCGGTGGCCACGAAGATGCCCGCGCCGATGATGGCGCCGATGCCCAGGGCCGTGAGCTGCACGGGGCCGAGGACGCGGCGGAGGCGGTTCTCGCCCTTGGCTTCCTCGAGCAGCAGGGCCAGAGGCTTGCGGGCGAACATCTGGGACGGGGGACGCGGGTCGTTCGACATGAACAAGACTCCATGCGATCCGGGTGGGGGTGCCCGGAAGAGGGTTCCAGGAAGATGGCGGCCAGGGGCTTCCGGCGATGCTAGCACCAGGAGCGGCGGCTATGATGCCCCATGCTTCCGGCCAGCCTCCTTCTCCGCCTCGCGGCGATCCGCGGTTCCCTGCTGCTCTGCCGGGGGTGCCTCGGTCCCGTGGCCGGAGGCTCGGAGGCGGGTCTTTGCGCCCGGTGCTGGGGGGGCCTGCAAGCCCTGCCCGAGGGCCGCTGCCCCCGCTGCGCCCTGGTGCATGCGGAAGAGGCTTGTCCCGAGGCCACGGCCTGGGCCCTGGGGGATGCCCTCTGGGACTACCATGGCGGCCGCCCGCCCCTGGGGGCCCTGCTGCTGCCGGGCATCAAGCAGGGCGAAGCGGGCTGGCGCCGGGCCCTGCTGGGCCGCCTGGCCCGGGCCCCCCTGCCGGACTGGGCCCTGGACGTGGACCGGGTGGCCGCGGCCCCCAGCGCCCTGCCCCGCCGCCTGCTGCGGGGTTTCGACCTGGGCGCAGAGGCGGCCCGGGTGCTGGCGGGTCGGATCGGCCGTCCCTACGAGCCCCTGCTGGCCAAGCGCTGGTTCAGCGGCCGCCAGGCTTCGCGCACGGAATCCGAGCGGCGGCGCCTGCCGCGGAAGGCCATCGTCCTGCGCCGGGGCGCCGTGCCGGGCGGCGCCATCCTGCTGGTGGATGACGTCTGGACCACCGGCACCACCCTGCTGCGCTGCGCCCAGGCCCTGCAGGAGGGCGGGGCGGACGAGGTGCGCGTGCTGACGCTGTTCCGGGCGCTGTAGGACCACCGTCCGGACTGGGGCTCAGGCGAGTGGCTGCCGCATGGGCACGGAGCCCCCTGCGGCCCGGAGGTACGAGGCGGGCCAGGGCACCTCCGCGCCGAGGGCCTTCGCGGCGCGCAGGGGCCAGCGGGGATCGCGGAGGAGTTCGCGGCCCAGCAGCACCAGGTCCGCAGAGGCCTGGGCCAGGATGGCCTCGGCCTGCTCCGGATCGGTGATGAGGCCCACGGCGCCGGTGGGAAGGTCGGCCTCGGCGCGGATGCGGGCGGCGAAGGGCACCTGGTAGCCGGGGCCCAGGGGGATCTCGGCGCGGGGGGCCAGGCCGCCGGAGGAGCAGTCCACGAGGTCCACGCCCAGGGCCTTCAGTTCCTTGGCCAGGGCCACGGACTGGTCGAGGGTCCAGCCGCCTTCCACCCAGTCTGTGGCGGAGATTCGCACGAGGAGAGGCAGCTCCTCGGGCAGGATCTGGCGCAAGGCGCCCACCACTTCGCGGACCAGGCGCGTCCGGTTCTCGAAGGAGCCGCCGTAGGCATCGGTGCGGTGGTTCGACAGGGGTGACAGGAACTGGTGCAGCAGGTACCCGTGGGCGGCGTGGACCTCGATGACCCGGAACCCCGCGGCCACGGCGCGGCGGGCCGCGTCCATGAAGGCTTCGATGACGGCCAGGATGCCGGGCTCATCCAGGGCCGTGGGCACGGTCCAGCCTTCGTCGAAGGGCAGGGCGCTGGGGGCCACGGGCGTCCAGCCGCCCTGGGATGGGGAGAGGCTGCCGCTGCCCTTCCAGGGCGCCGGATTCGAGGCCTTCCGGCCCGCGTGGGCCAGCTGGACGCCCGGCACGGCGCCCTGGGAGGCGATGAAACGCACGATGCGGGCCAGTCCCTCGGCCTGGGCGTTGTTCCAGAGTCCGAGATCCTCCGGGCTGATGCGCCCCTCGGGCAGCACCGCCGCCGCCTCAGTGATCACCAGCCCCGCGCCGCCCTGGGCCAGCCCCCCGTAGTGCACCAGGTGCCAGTCATTCACGAGCCCATCCTGGGCCTGGTACTGGCACATGGGCGAGACCGCGATGCGGTTGGGCAGCGTGAGGCCGCGGAGGGTGAGGGGCTGGAACAGGTGGGACATGGTGGCACTCGGCTCGGAATGGGGCCCCTGCCCCATTCCGAGTAGGGTAGGGCCAGGAGCCGGTTATGGGCGAGGCAATTCGGATATGGGTGGACGATCGAGAGAGTCGATCATCCGGTATTGCCGAGAAGCTGCAGAAGATGGAAACCCTATCGGTCGTGGTGAAGCGGCTTCGAACTGGGGACTACCTGATCGAGGGGAAGGTGGTCCTGGAACGGAAGCGTGTACGGGATTTCCTGGAAAGCCTCAAGGAGGGGCGCTTGTTCGCCCAGGCAAGTCGGCTTGCGGCCCAGCCCATGAGGGCCTTCCTGATTCTCGAGGGGCCCGTTCAGGAGTGGCGGGCGGCAGGGGTGACGCGAGAGGGAATCCAGGGGGCGATGACGATGTTGTCGGTCGCCTTCGGTATTCCCGTGCTCCGATCCCAGTCTGAGGAGGAGAGCCTGAAGCTGCTGCTCATGACCGCCCGCCAGCTTCAGGCCCCAGCCAAGCCCCCGGTGCGGAAACCGGTTCACCGCCTGCGCGGGAAGCGGGCTTGGCAGATCCAAATCCTGGCGGGGATCCCGAAGGTGGGCCCCATCCGCGCCCAGCGGATGCTGGACCGGTTCGGTACCATCGAAGCCATCGTCACGGCCACGCCCGAGGACCTGGCTGAAGTGGATGGCATTGGACCACGGACGGCCCAGCACATCCACTGGGCCGTCCACGAGTCACAGGAACCGTACCGCGCTTGATTATTTTTTCCTTTCATACTCGGAACGCGCAGCGTTACGAGCCGGTCCATTACAGCCCCAGGACCCTCCTTACCTCCCCCTCCAGCACCCCCTCGCGGATCTCCGCCAGGTCGTAGCGGGCACGGGTCATGGGCTTGGTGACCTTGAGGACGCGGGTGAGGTCGATGGGGGTGCCGCTGAGGACCACGTCGCAGGGGGTGGCCTCGATGGTGGCGGCGAGGTCCTGCACCTGCTGCTCGCCGTAGCCCATGGCGGGCAGGATGCCCTTCGCGTTGGGGTACTTCCGGTAGGTCGCCGCGATGGAGGCTACGGCGTAGGGCGTGGGGTCCACGATCTCCCGGGCGCCCGCGGCCTTGGCGGCCACGACCCCGGCGCCGTAGGACATGGACCCGTGGGTCAGCGTCGGGCCGTCCTCGATGACCAGGGCGCGCTTGCCCTTCACCAGCTCGGGCCGGTCGCAGGTGACGGGGCTGTGGGCGCGGATGACGCGGGCCCTGGGGTTCACGGCGGCGGCGTTCTGCTCGATGGCGGCGATGTCCGCCTCCTTGGCGCTGTCGCACTTGTTGATGAGGATGATGTCGGCCATGCGGAAGTTGGCCTCGCCCGGGTGGTAGGCCATCTCGTGGCCCGAGCGCAGGGGATCGGCGATGCAGAGGTGCAGGTCGCTCCGGTAGAAGGGCAGGTCGTTGTTGCCGCCGTCCCAGAGGATGACGTCCGCCTCCTGTTCGGCGCTGCGGATGATCTGCTCGTAGTCCACGCCCGCGTAGACCACGAAGCCGTTGTCGATGTGCGGCTCGTACTCCTC
>DPRT01000002.1 GCA_003538615.1 Holophagaceae bacterium
GAAGGCGCCGAACTCCGTGATGTTGCGCACGGTGCCCGTGACGATCATGCCGGGCTGGTACTTCTCGGCGATGGCCATCCAGGGGTTGGGGGTGATCTGCTTCATGCCGAGGCTGATGCGGCGGTTGTCGGAATCCACCTGCAGGATCAGGGCTTCGACCTGGTCGCCCAGGTTGACCATGCCCTTGGCGGACTTGACCTTCTTGGTCCAGCTCATCTCGGAGACATGCACCAGGCCCTCGATGCCGGGCTCAAGCTCGACAAATGCGCCGTAGTCGGTGATCGAGACGACCTTGCCCTTGACGGTGGCCTGGATGGGGTAGCGCTCCTCGACGGAGAGCCAGGGATCCGGGAACTTCTGCTTGTAGCCGAGGCTGACGCGCTCGGTGTCCTTGTCGTACTTGAGCACGGCCACTTCGACCTTGTCGCCCACCTGGAACATCTCGCTGGGGTGGTTGAGCCGGCCCCAGGACATGTCGGTGATGTGCAGCAGGCCGTCCACACCGCCCAGGTCGACGAAGGCGCCGTACTCGGTGATGTTCTTGATGGCGCCCTCGACCAGCTTGCCTTCCTCGAGGCCCGCGAGGGTCTCTTCCTTCAGGCTGGCGTTGATGGTCTCGAGGAACAGCTTGCGTGACAGGACGATGTTGCCCCGGCGGCGGTTGACCTTGATGACCTTCATGTCGAAGGACTTGCCGAGGTAGGGATCCAGGTTGCGGACGGGCTTCATGTCCACCTGGCTGCCNNAGCACGGTGCCGTGCACAGTCATGTTGGAACGGAAGGCCTTCTCGACCTCGTCCCAGATCTTCATCTTCTCGGCGCGCTCGCGGCTGAGGCGCACGTTGCCGTTGGCGTCCTCGAGCATCTCGAGCAGGACTTCGACGACCTCGCCCACCTGCACGCCCTGCGTGCCGTCAGGGTTGTTGAACTCGTCCAGGTTGACGGTGCCCGACCCCTTGTAGCCGATGTCGACGATGACGTCCTTGCCGCGGATCTCCACGACGACGCCACGGACGACCTCTTCTTCGCGGAGGCCCCGGGTCTCGCCCTGCAGGGCGGCCATGAACTCCTGGCCTTCCGCGCTGTCGTCTTCGACATACCCCGCATCGAGCACGGTGATCCGGCCCATCTGCTTGGAGCCTAGGCCCTTGATGATTGCTTCTAACTTGGACATGAAGTCCACCTCTTTTGTGTGCGCCCGCGTCTCTGGCGGTGCGCTGGAATCCCGGCACACGAAGTCCGGCAGAACGCACAGGTTATCGGGGAAAGAGGATCCGGGCCAGAAAAAAGGCTGGAGGCAGCCGAGCCTCATGGGAGGGAGGCGGTCAGCCAGGTGGTCGATTCTTTTATTTTACAAGTAGCGGAGTGTGGCTCCTTGGGGTGGCTTGGCAAGATCTCGTTTTTCAATGGTTTTCATGATGATTTGGTAATTAATGTGACGACAAATAAAACTTCATGGAATCGGAAACCCATCTTAGCCTTGGCAACCATTCCCTGTTCTTTTGGTTCCAAGTTTCCCCTCCAGGCCCCTGGGCTTCCCTCCGCATCCCGTGTGACGGGCAACGCCGGGCGTAGCCGCCGGGAGGCGGTCGCCTCTCACCTCATGCAGCTGGGCCAGCTGCTTCTCTCAGGAGCGCTTCATGCACACCTCTTCCTTCCGGATGGCCCGCACGGCCGCCATTCTCGTCGCCATGGGCACCGTGGCCTATGCCGCCGGTGACGGCAACCTGTATGTCAAGGTGCTGGATGCCCAGGGCAAGCCCGTGGCTGGCGCCACGGTGATCGTCAGCAGCCCCACCCAGATCGGCGGCGCCCGCACGGTGCCATCCGACAAGGAGGGCCATGCCCGGTTCATCCGCCTGAGCCCTGGTGACTTCAAGGTCCAGGTGTCCAAGGACGGCTTTCAGACCGCCACGCTCGTCGCCATCGACGTGAAGGTGGATCAGACCGCCACGGCTAACATCAAGATGCAGCCTCTGGGAGCGGCCACGGTCGAGGTGCTGTCCACGGTGGTATCCGTGGATGCCACCACCGTGACCGCCGGCACCCAGATCACGTCCGCGGAACTCGAGACCCTGCCCGTGGGCCGCAACCAGCTGTCCACGCTGAGCCTGGCGCCAGGCGTGATCTCCACGCTGGGGAATGGCAATCCCACCCTGGCCACCGGCCTCAATCGTGACAACTTCGGGTCCGGCGGCGGCCGCAACAACACCTACCTTGTGGACGGCGTGGATGTGACCAGCCCCGAAGCGGGCACCCTGCGGACGACCATCGCCCCGGAGCTGATCCAGGTCCAGGACGTGAAGACCGGCGCGATCACGGCGGAATACACCGCCCGCGCGGGCCTGTTCTCCAGCGTCACCACCAAGGTGGGCGGCAACGAATTCTCCGGCGGCCTCACCCTGGATTTCCAGAGCGCCTCCCTCCAGAACAAGGTCGGCTATGGCAAGTACGACGTGGGCGAGCGCAGCGTCCGCGACTACAGCGCCTATTTCATGGGCCCCATCATCAAGGACCGGCTCTGGTTCGTCGGTAGCATCCAGACCGTAAAGGACGAGTTGACCGTCAAGCTGCCCGGCGGGGAATCCCGCACGGGTCTGAACGAGGACAGCAAGCGCTTCTTCGGCAAGCTGACCTGGCAGATCGCCCCCAACGATCTGTTCAGCTTCACCTACAACACCAATCCCTTCGATTTCGACAACCTCTCCTCCCCGGCGGTGGTCACCCGCCGCGCGGCCAAGACCGAGCAGGGCGGCAACCGCTGGATCGCGGCCTACTCCCACCAGTTCAGCAACCTCTTCCTGGACGTGCGGTACTCCCACCACCAGGAAGACAACAAGGTGACCGGCCTATACACCAATGCAGGGCCCCAGAACAACCTCGCCTCCCTGTCGGCCCTTTCGCCGGAGCAGGCCCAGCTGGGCAACAGCTCGGCGCTGGATCTGCGCGTCTACAAGAAGGACCTGCTCCGGGCCGACCTGACCTGGGTCTTCAATGCCCTGGGCAGCCACACGGTCAAAGTCGGGGCGCAGAGCGGCGAGGACACCCTCACCCGCACCTCGGGCATCAGCCAGAACGTGGCCTACGAAAGCTTCGACACCAACACCTATGCCTGGGGCGCCCTGCCCGGCGGCCAGGTGAGGTCCCAGCGCACCCGTGTCCTGGGAGCCATCAACAACACGCCTTCCCTGATGGCCACGGCGATCTCGGCCGGCTTCACCCCCACTGGCGCGGGCGGCACCTTCCAGTCCTCGGACTTCAACAGCTACGTCTTCAACGAAGCGAACCCCGCGGGAGGCTACTACGGCTACCGCAACAACTTCGTGTCCACCGCGAGTTCCACGCCCAAGCAGAAGACCCAGGGCTTCTACATCCAGGACCAGTGGCAGGTCGGCCGGTTCACCCTGAGCCCCGGCTTCCGCTTCGACAAGTACGAGTACGAAGCGGACAACGGCCAGTCCCTCTTCAAGACCGACTACAATTTCGCCCCCCGCATCGGTGCGACTTATGACGTCAAGGGCGATGGCCACTCCAAGATCTACGCCTACTGGGGCCGCTACATCGATCCCATCCGTCTCGATATGGTGCGCTTCACGGGCAGCCTCCAGGCTTCCGCCACCACCGAGGACGTGCGGATGTTCAACACCTGGATCACCACCATCAACCGTGGAACCAAGGGTTCCGTGGACGCGGTCTTCGTGGACCAGTTCAAGCTTCCCAAGACCGACGAGTTCCGCATCGGCTACGCCACGGATTTCGCCGGCATCTACTCCTTCGAAGTGGTGGGCACCCTGCGCCGCGACTTCGACATCGTCGAAGATTGGGACATGCGCCTCTACTCCAGCGCCGACAACCTCGAAGGCGAGGCCCGGGGCCTCTACGGCATGGGCACCACGCCCTATGCCAGCCTGACCGCCCAGCAAAAGCGGGTGGTGGACTACTTCCGGAGCCTGGCGATGCCGGTCGAGTACTTCGCCGGCGCCGGGTACACCGGAGCCCAGAACCTGGCCCGGGCCCAGGCGGGCCAGCTCAACTTCGCCCTGGCCAACCTGCCGGGCGGTGTGCGCAAGTACAAGACCCTCGACTTCACCGTCACCCGCCGGGAGGCCAACCACTGGGGCGGCTTCGCCTCCGTGAGTCTGGTGGATGGCCAGGGCAACAGCTTCAGCCTCGGCAACGCCGACTACCAGGGCGATGTGGCCCAGTGGGATCCGCGCCTGCCCTACATGAACGGCAAGCTGGACGGCTCCGTCGACTGGCTCGCCAAGTTCAATGTGTTCTACCGCTGGAACATGGGGCTGCAGGTCGCCATGAACTTCAACGCCAACTCCGGCTACCACTACAGTGCCAGCGAGAAGGTCGGCACCCGGGTCCTGAATTCCGCGCCTGCCGACATCAGCGATGTCTTCAGGGAACAGGCGGGCGCGTTCAAGACGCCCAACTTCTGGCAGAGCGACCTTCGCGTCCAGTACGCCTGGAAGTGGAACCAGAAGCTCCGGTCCGAGGTCTACCTGGACATCATCAACATCACCAACCGGCAGGAGGCCACGGGCGTTTCGGAAGGGCTCAATGTCCGTTCCGGAACCACCGACATCTACAACGCGGCCGAGGCCCACACGCCGTACGCCTTCCAGGCGCCCCGGCGCTACCAGGTGGGCTTCCGCCTGAAGTTCTAGCCAGACCGCTCCACCGCGAGAAGGGGGGCCTCGGCCCCCCTTCTTGGCTACGGGCGCGCAACATCAACGCATGCGAGGGATGTCTGATGATGCCCGAATCAGACGCGCGCGGCTGCTGGATTCGCGTCCTTCCATAACCCGGGGAATATCCGATCTTTTGACCAGCGCGGGGCGGTCAGACCGAAATCACCACGATCTCGGGGTCCACTTCCTTCTGGAGCATGCCCTCGATGGCCACCAGGGTGCCCGTGAGGCTGGCGGGGCACGACCCGCAGGCCCCCATGTAGCGGATCATGACCTGCTTCTCATGGCGCCCGATCAGCTCGAGACCTCCGCCGTCCGCGGCCAGGGCCGGGAGGATGGCGCTCTCCAGCACCATGCGGATATCGCGCAGCATGGGGTCGTTCTCGTCCTCGATCTTGCTGAAGACCCTGGGCGCGCCAGCGGCGGGAGCCTGCCCGCCCCCGGCGGCGGCGGCGGCGCGGATGGGGGCCGCCAGCAGGGGCAGCATCTCGGGCCAGCCCTTGTCGTCGGTCTTGGTGACCGTGAGGAACTTGTCCTGCATGAAGACCGATGTGACGTTCCCCACCGCGAAGAGGCCCCTGGCCAGCTCGTCGTGCTCAGCGGTTTCCGCGTTGGGGAAGGACTTGGGGAAGCCCACGGCCACGGATTCCTTCAGCACGAACTTCACGGCGTTGGGATTGGGCGTGTACTCGATTTCGGCGATCTTGGGCATGGCTACTCCGTGCTCGCTTCTTCCTCGCCTTTCAGCGCGGCGTGGAGGGTGGCCCAGGGGAGGACGGCGCACTTCACGCGGCTGGGCAGGTCCTTCACGCCGCTGAAGAGGGTGAGCTTGCCGAGCAGGGGTGTCTGGGTGGCGGGATCCAGCTCGCCGCGCACCATGCCGCGGAACTGCTCGGCCATGGCCTCGGCTTCGGCCACGGGCCGGCCCTTCACGGCGCCGGTCATGAGGCTGGCGCTGGCCACGTCGATGGCGCAGCCGCTGCCGGAGAACTTGATGTCCTGCACCAGGCCGTTCTCGACCACCAGCGTCAGATCCAGCTGGTCTCCGCAAAGCGGATTGTGGCCTTCCGCATGGTGGGTGCAGGCCTCCAGCTTCCCGAAGTTCCGGGGCTTCTTGTTGTGCTCCAGGATCACCTGCTGGTAGAGCTCGCGGGGGTCGGTCATGGGTTATCCGTTCACAGGGCTCGGCGCCACCAACGGTTGTTTCACCGCAGAGAACGCAGAGAGCGCGGAGAAAAAAATACGGATTTCCTCTGCGTTCTCCGCGTTCTCTGCGGTTGGCAGTGGTTCCTTCCCCGGAATCAGCCGGTTCATTTGAACAGCTCGATGGCCTTGAGGACGGCCGACACCAGGATGTCCACTTCCTCGCGGGTGTTGAAGTAGGCGAAGGAGGCGCG